>JAPLHV010000251.1 GCA_026389455.1 Coprothermobacterota bacterium | reverse complement strand
GGCTCAAAGCCCTGCAGGCAGGATGCGGGCTAGTCTTCGAAAAACCGTGAACTCTTCCTAAAGCTAGGCAGAAATGTGGGGACAGATTCCCTAAGAAATATGGGGACAGATTTGAAATCTGTCCCCATATTTCCCATATTTCCTCAGCCGGCTCGTCACGGCGACGGCGCGGGGGTGGTCCGGCCTTGCAGCTCGGCAACCACCTGGGCAAGGTTGGCGATAGCCAGGGTCAGCTTCTCCAGCTTCCCTTCGACTCGGACCAGCAAATAAGCGGCCACGACGATCGGGAAGCCATAGTTGGCGATGGCTTTCAAGAAATCTTCCATGGTGTCTCCTTTCTTCGAGATTACAGCCTGCGGAAACTGGGCAACCTGCGGAAACCAGGCAACCTGCGGCAGCAAGTTACCAGCCTGCGGCAGCAAGTCACTTCCTATGGCTTTGCCAAAGCTGGGGTCTTTCCCAGCAGGACCAGGGAACGATGGAGGAGGGCGGCTCCCTCCAGGCGGGTGAGCGGCTCTTGAGGGCCAAAGGTTCCGTCTTGCCGGCCCTTGACGATGCCCAAGTCGGCCAATTGGAGAACCATGGCGCGAGCCTCGCCTTGCCAGAGATCCGGGGAGAGATCTGGGAAGAGAACCTGCTCTTGCGCTCTCCCCAGGAAAGAGAGGATGCCCTGGCAAATAGCCTGGGCACAGCAGAGGAGAAAACAGCGATCATTCAGCTTCTTCTCTTCCTCCGGGTTGCTGATAAAGAGCAGCTCCACCAGGCAGACGGGGCCGGGGAAGCCGCGCAACACTCCCATCCCGCCAGTCCAGGAGGGGTCAATGGCTGGACGCCAATCGTAGTCGTCCTTCACTCCCCGGTCGGTGGCTTGGGCGTTCGCCACCAGCACTTGTTGCAGGGAGTTTGCCAGCTTCTCTCCCTCCTCGTTGCCGTGAGGGAACCAGGTCTCGATGCCCTTGGCATCCGGGCTGGCTGCGTTGCAGTGCAGGGAGACGAGCAGGTCACAATCCCTCCTCGCTGCTTCCTCGGCCCGTTGGCTGGAGAGAAGTTGCCGGTCGGGAAGCCAGACCTGGCAATCCTGCAAGCGTAATTCGTTCTCCAGAAAGCAAGCCAGAGCCAGGTTGACATCGGCCTCTTTCAAGCCGCTCGGTCCTACTGCCCCCGGGTCTCCGTCCTTGCCGTGCCCCGGGTCAAGGGCGATGCGCCATTTCTTCTTCGGTAAATCTTCCATTGCGTTTCTCCTTTGTTTTTTTCTTTGTTTTTCTTGATAGCCTAGCCTGCGGCAGCAAGTCACTAGCCTGCGGCAGCAAGTCACTAGCCTGCGGCAGCAAGTCACTAGCCTGCGGCAGCAAGTCACTAGCCTGCGGCAGCAAGTCACTAGCCTGCGGCAGCAAGTCACTTACTGATGAATGATTCCTGTGGTTGAGTGGGCGGGTTGCCGCCCGCCCACTCGGGTGGCCCCTTCCTTTCAGGGGCGGTCTCGGTCTTCATCCCCAGTGAATCGCCGTTCTGCGGGGTTCCCAGTGAATCGCCGTTCTTGCGATTCGTTGGGGTGAATATGCGATTCTCTGGGGTGAGACGGGGACCGTTCTTTGTCCCCGTCCTGTTTTGGCTTAGCCGTTGCCTTGGTTACCGCGTAGCGTGTTTTACGGAACCAAGTCGGTGAAGGTGGTGTCGACGATGCCGCCGTCAGCCAGGGCAGTCAGCGCCCCGCCGGACGAGTTGATGAAGTCGCGGGAGACGATGTTCTTGGGGTTGCGGAAGCTGATGCTGTACTGCTTGCCTACGGTCTCGGTGTCAAAGACCAGGCGAAGCACGGTAGTGGTCTTGTCAGCCATCTCTTGTTTCCTCCTTTCTTATCTAGAAGTCCGAAGAGCGAAGTCGCTCTTTGTTTCCGTTGTAACTCAGCACTGAATGACTTTGCCTCTGATTGACTCAGCCACTCAGCCACTCAGCCACTTGATTACTGCCTCTCCTACCCCTCCACCAGGGTGCCGGCGTCGGTGCGGACGATGGAGTCGATGGGCAGGTCCAACACGGCGGTGCGGATGTTGCTGATGGTCTCGGTGGTGTACAGCGTCTTGCCGCTGACCGGGTCTGTGCCCTTCACCAGCTTCAACTGCAGCTTGGTGGGCATCGGGTTGTTGATTGTGGCCATGGTTCTTGTTCCTCCTTTCTGCAAGAGTCCCCCCAAATAAAAAAGCCAGGGTCGAAGCCGACACCTGGCTGGGGAGCGATGAGAGCATCACTCTCAGTAAGTAGGATACAATGAATGATTATAGTTTGTCAATAGCTAGGAACTAAGAAATCAAGAAAATATTCAACTAGCATAACACCAGTAATATTTATGGCACTGTAGGAGTTTGCTGCAGCAGTGAGATTAACTCCCGGTAGGCAAAAGGTTCCGACCATCAATCTTAAGATCGTCGATCTCATGGAGCGCCAGAAGTGAGCCGCCACGAGACTGGTCCATACTCGTCTTTCTCCTGGATCGGTTCTTGGGATTGGCTCTTGATCACTCAGTTCGTCTCCTGCGCATTGACCTCCGGTCCGGATAGACCTCCGGTCAATTCGGACCGGAGGTCAACTCGGGCAACAACGGTTCCCCTGGAAAGGAGAGGGATTGGCTTACGAGGCCTGGGGGGTAATGAGGGGAACGTCGCCAAACTGCTGGTTGAAACAAAGAAGGGAAGGAAGAGACGGGCGAGACTTCTCCCGATCATCGCTGGCTTGCCGGTGCAGGAAAGTACACCAATCCCGGCCTTGGGCAGAGAAGATCCGCCAGCTATCCCACATCCAGGGAACCTCTTAAGATACAATTGTGGAGGGGCGCCAGAGGAAAGCGCCTACTAAGGTGAGATAGCAACAGGGAAGTGGATCCAGTGGCAAAGCCACTAATTCTGTATAATCAATGGTGAACGAATATTGCGGACTAGACGAATGAAGAGATTTACACTACTTTCCCTTTTTGCTGGAGCAGGTGGCCTTGACCTGGGCTTGGAGATGGCTGGGTTTGAGACTCTCGTCACCAATGAGCTCGAACCACATGCCTGCGAAACGCTTCGGCTCAACAAGAAGATGTGCGCAACAGGTGATGGAACGCTTGATACGTTTATCGATACAGTTCTTAAACAACGATGCTATCAACAGATGACGAAGGAAGAGAGTGCCATCCTCGTGAAACGACTGCAGCATCGGAGTCGCGATAAGTTCCTTCAATCAGCAGAAGTATTTGAGGGTGATATTCGACAGATCGAGAGCAAGCAACTGTTGGAGGCTTGCCGGCTCGAGGAGAAAAACGAGTTGTTTTGCGTAGCTGGCGGCCCTCCCTGCCAGCCATTTAGCCGTGCCGGAAAGCGTCAGGCGGTTGACGATGTCAAGAACGGTGATCTTTTCTTTGAGTTTGTGCGCGTTGTCCGAGATCTCCGGCCTCGCTGGTTTGTCTTTGAGAATGTAAAGGGATTGCTTCTCACCAAGACCGAAGTTTTAACAACCACTTGCAAGACATGTAATTACTCCGGCCCTATCCCTTTTCGCACTCGGATAGCTTGGGGTCGTGGCGAGGCCGAGACTTTTTCATGTCCACAATGCGGAAACCACGATGTGACGGTGAACTCGCAGCTTACGCGAGGCGGCTCTCTTGATATTATTCTAGCTGAGTTCGAGCGCATTGGCTATCGCTGTTATCATTCTATCTTGAACGCCGCTGATTTCGGGGCTCCTCAAATCCGAGATCGCCTATTCATCGTCGGTTCACGTGACCACTTGCCGTTCACATGGCCTGCCCCGACCCATCGCGAGGTTACCAAGAACGGGGTTAAACCTGACCCCCAGTTGCCACTTTTCGGACCTAACTCGACATTATCTAATCTTAAGCCATGGCAAACAATGTACGATGCTCTTTGGTCTCATGGGCACTTCAGGTACGGTATGCTCGATAAGCGGAAGGCAGTTCTTTGGGTCAAGAACGTTGTGAGACCGCATGATGAGCCCGTCACATGGCATCTTGATCGACCCTCGCCCACAATTGGGGCACACCAAGGAGCAAAACTCGCTGTAGCTCCCGAGGGAGTTCCAGAGGCCCAACTGAAAAGGCAGCAATGGCATACTCGGGGTAATCGGCAGGGCGACACCAAGCCGGTCTTAATTATCCACGCATACTTGTCCGATGAAGAGCTCCTGCGTCTTCAAACCTTCCCGCCATGGTGGTATCTTCATGGAACCAGAATGCAGCGCGCACTTCAGATTGGGAATGCAGTCCCACCAGTTCTTGCACGTGCGGTTGGCACAGCCATTATCGAGGGCGACAATGAAGGGAGCCCCAAACAATGACATTAAGAGCTTTTTCTAAAGTAGAACTGCTTAAGGTGCATACTCTGTTAGCCTCATGTGTCGCGAGCATGCAGGGCCGGAAACTTGAAGAAGGCGATTGGGCAGGCGTTTATTGCGGAGCAAAGCAAATTCCCAACAAAGGATGGAGCAACCTCAACATTGATGTATGCCATGCCGGGTTGGGAATCGAACACAAGATGATGTGTGTAAGAAAGAAGTCTTCTATCAAGGAATACTGCGGAACCTGCCTTATGCATCCGGCTGCAACACGTTCCATTCGTATTGGATCCCTGGATCGCCCCGCCAATGATGCAGCGAAGGATGTGCTGCAACAGTATGCTGAATTAATCAATGGTTCTTTCTCATTTCAAGTAGAAGACATGCTGCCGCAGGCTGTTCTGAGACATGCTGCCGCAGGCTGTTCTGAGACATGCTGCCGGTCTTGGTCCCAGAAAAGCCGATGGTTCCAGGAACGGTCTTGGTCCCAGATTTGCCGCACTGGGGCGCCGCGGTCCCAGGGGTAAGTTACGCCGGAGTGGTCCTCGTAGGGGCGGGTTTCAAACCCGCCCATGCACGGGATGTCTCGGCATAGTGATGCCTCATTCTCCAGAACGCCCTGCCGGGGGCTATCGAGCTGCCGGGGGCTATCGACCTGCCGGGAGCTATCGAGCTGTAGCAAGTTGACTTGTTGTCGTCAGCCTTGATAATCCCGGAGACATTGTTTCTAGACTTGCTGCCGCAGGCTAGTGACTTGCTGCCGCAGGCTAGTGACTTGCTGCCGCAGGCTGTTCTGTAGACATGCTGCCGCAGGCTGTTCTGTACCCACTCAGTTTGAGAAAGAACCTAATCAATCAACGCCGTACAAAGGTTGCAGAAACCTGCAAGCCCAAGCAAGCTCCTGATATGAGAACCGGCTGGCTATTATGGCAATTGTAGACATGCTGCCGCAGGCTGTTCTGTGACGAGTTTCTGTACTTTGAGGAGCCATAAAAGTGCCAATCCCAGAAGACTATTTCGCGGAGTGGAACGAGCGCCCAGCTCGCGGAGCTAGAAAGGCCGCCAAGAATCTTTGGGTATACGAGCGCGCTACCGGACAAAAACGATTCTCGGTGACCACAGAAGCAGGCGCCAAGATTCAGGCGTACTTTAATGTTCCTACACCGACCGACAAGTACTTGTACTTTTTCCGCGTCCAAGGAGAAGAAGTCTCGGCCGGTAAAGTTCGGATTTGGGTTACGCAGACGACTGCACTTTGCCTGAAGACCGTATTAGGATCAATCGATGGTGAAGTAATCACAGCAGAGGTCAGCAAACTCCCGTCCAACAGGAGGGTGCGTGAAACTATTTCAACAGAGACTAAGCCTGCCATCGCAGAGCCTATCATCATTAGCTCCTCGGCATATTCACGGCTCCGCCTTTGCTTCGGCGGAGTAAGCGATGAACATATGATGCAGCAGTTTGCGCAGCATCTTTTCACCACAAGAAGCTCCTGAGGTAGTTGCCGCGATGGATCGTGTCTCCCCAGACACAAGGTCGAAAATCATGGCTGCGGTCAAGAAGACCGGGGGGCGCTCGATGGAATTGCGACTGCGGGGCGCCATGTCTCAAGCTGGTTTGTCGGGTTGGGTATCAAATCCTTCAGGAATTATTGGCAATCCCGACTTCGGCTTCTTATCGCACGGGCTTCTCATCTTAATAGATGGGGTGTTTTGACCTCCGGTCAATCCGGGTACAGGCATCCTACACGGTGCAGACTACCGAAAACGCATAGGAAATATTGGTGTGTGTGATCATTGAAAAGTTGACCGCCTCAGAAGTGGGAGACCTGGACTTCTGGGCCATGGCATCAGTCTTAAAGAGGAGCAGGCTTGCAGTATGACTTCGGCCAACCCCAATCTGTTCTCTGTTCACTGACCACCCTGATCATAGCGCGACCCAGCTCCTATGAAAAAACTCCTCCTCGGGCTCATCGGGCTCAATGAAAATTGACCTTGGTCCCGATGACAATTACTGCTCCATCGCTCAGCATGAGGCATTTTTTCATTCCTGTGGGCGCCCCGAAGGGGCATGATAACTCCTATGAAAAACTCCTCTTAAGGCGCGTCAGACCATGAATACCGACCTTGGTCCCAATGACAATTACCGCTCCATCGCTCAGCATGAGGCAGATTTTCATTCCTGTGGGCGCCCCGAAGGGGCATGAAAACTCCTCCTATGAAAAACTCCTCCTCGGGCTCCTCGGGCTCA
>JAPLHV010000235.1 GCA_026389455.1 Coprothermobacterota bacterium | reverse complement strand
TTCAGTGCGATGATGGCTTTCAACCCATTGAAATCACGCGAGGACAGCGTCTCCTTGGCCTTCACTTCAATCGCTGTAAACTCTGCGTTCCGCTGGATCAGGAAATCCACCTCGGTGCCGCCCTCGCTGGGAGCCCAGTAAAACAATCGGTCATAGCGCAGCCCCAGGCCGCATCCAGGCTCACCGTAGGCGTTCAACAAGGCGCCCACCCAACCCTCCAGCAGCGCCCCGCACTCCGCCTCACCCGGCCGATGGAACTCCCGCTTCACGGCGCGCACGACGCCCGGGTCCACCCAGTAAAGCTTGGGGTGTTTCTTTTCCTTGACCCTCAACCTGCCTTCGTATGCCGGTAAGAGCCAAGCCAGATGCGTGTCCGCCAGTATTTCCAGGTAAGCGGAGACGGTGGTCCGCGCCACCCCCGCGTCGCGAGCCAACCCGGCTACACTCAGCACCTGCCCATGGAACAAAGCCGCAACGGGCAGGAAACGGGCAAATCCGGGGAGATTCCGCACCAAAGCCTCGGCCTGTATTTCTTGCTTCAAGTACAAATGAACGTAGGCCTCCAGGCTCTCCTCCTTGGCCGACGACTGCCAGATCAGTGCCAGGCTTCCGTAGCGCAACACCTCCGGCAGGTCGAAATCGGCTCCGAGTTCCTCGGGCAGCAATGGGAACATGACCCGCCGCAGCGCCCGGCCCGCCAACAGATTTGTGCCAGCCTGCTTCAGCTTGCGGGCGCTGGAACCCAATAGAATAAAGCGCAGACCTTGGTTCTCGATGAACCGATGGACCTCGTTCAACAAGGCCGGCATCCGTTGAATTTCGTCCACCACGACGGTTTGACCTGGAGGAACGCGCAGCAACTCCATTCCGAAAAGCCGCGGATCGCGCAGGTAGCTCTGGAATAATCGTTCGTCCAGCAGATCAAACTGGAGAGCCTGGGGGAACGTCTGCCGCACCCAGGTGCTCTTGCCTGCCCCGCGCATTCCGAAAAGGAAGAAACTCTGGCTGGGCGGCTTCAAAAGACGTGGATAAGATGCCATTGCAGTCATGATGTCAAATATACCGGAAAAATGACGGGAAAGTATACCAATATTTCGGGATCGTTCTCATGACGAGTGGGTAATGCGGTCCAAGGATTTAAGATGATCAGAATAGGCGCTGAACAAGACAGAGTGAAACAACAAGGCGTTCCTTAGGAGCGCCCCTAAGAATGGGTCGTGCGTATGAAGAACGGTTTTGCAGCGGTTCCTCGGGAGAAGCGGCACTCTTCAGGCCAGGCGTCTCCTGCGCAGGAACCACCAGCCGCCCGCACCAAGGAGCAAGGGAGAGATTCCGTAGTGGCAGGAGTCCTGCAGGAATTGGAAACGGTCATTCATTTCTCAGCCACTCTTCACGGGATATCCCAGCTTGGCGCAAAATCCGTGTTAGCAGCCCAACACCGATGCTTCCCTCATGCGGATTCGGCAAGATGATCGTCAAATCCCCTCTTCGCATTTGAGGATGTCGGCCCCCCGCATAGGATCCCTCAAATCCCACTGATCGAAACCGACTGACCAGTCCAATCCAAGGTACTGGAACCAGTCGAGTCAAAGATCGGAACCTACGCCGTTTGAGCGATTTTGTTCAGATCGAAACCAGCCATCACAGGAATGGGCAGGTTCAAGTAGAGGCGCAAGGCGATCCAATCACTGAGAGCTTCCCGCAGTTCCCTCTGGCAGATGACTAGAGTTTTGCCGCGAGCCCATACGCCCTGCAGGCCAGGAATCTCACCCCAATAGGCCTCCTCGTCTTCAATAATCTCGAAAACTGAGCGCTCCATGGCAACATCCAAGAAAGCTGCCAGCATGACATACCTCCAACGATAGGATAGCAACTTCCAAATGGTTGCGCCACAGAATAGAGGAACAGATTTATATCCCCACCTTCCTCGTCCTTCACAGCCTTCACAGCTCTCACGGCTCTCGGTACTGCACTTGTCTATCCTACTGGAATTCCGGGTAGGAGATCCTTCGCTACGCTCAGGACGGACTGCCAGTCATCTGTCCCCGTTGAAGCGAAGGCTGGAATAGACCTCATTCTCCTACCGCAATGGTTTCTTTTAGAGAAAGGGGACAAATTCAATTCTAAGAACAAGGTTCCCTTGGCAAAAAATAAATCTGTCCCCTTTTTCCTAACGCATTCAGCATGACGGGAGAGGGTGCTCAACAAAACAGAGTGAAACAACAGGGCGCCCTGTCTGATTGGTGTGTGCGAAGAACGGCATTGCAGCAGTCCTTCATGCGAAGATGAGCTCTTCAGGCCGGGCGTCTCCTGCGGGAGAACCACCAGCCGCCCGTGCTCAGGAGTGCAAGGGAGAGAAGACCAAGCGCCCAGGGGCTCATACTGGGCATGGCCGCCGGGTTCCCGCCCAGGCTGAAGGGAGTGCCGTCAAGTTCCCCTGCGTCGATGGTGAAGGTGAAGGTGTGGTCGACTAGGTTGAGGGTTCCGTCCACTTTGATCCACCCTGCCCCGTCCCAAAGATAGAGCTGGAAGGTCTCTTCACCCAACCTGTGGTTGAAGTGCAGGACGATGGTCAAGGTTCCGGTGAGACCCTCCTTGCCGATGTCGAAAAAGAGAGCGGAGCGCTTGCCGGTCTCCTGGATAAATTGATTCAAGTTGGGGTCGTTGGTGTACTGCGGATCCAGCGGCGTCACCCAAATAGCGCCGGCGCTGCCGCCTGAGATCTCCAGCCAGGGATCGGAGGTGGTGAGGGTAGTTGTCCCGCCAATATACGGGAAGAGGGTGGAGGTGATGGTGAAGTAGTCGGGTGAGCTGTCCTGGCAGTCTGCACCCACCAAGCGGATCTTGGCGTTGATGGTGCCGGGGCCGGTGACCGTCCAGTTCCAGAAACCGCTGCTTGTGGTAATGGTGAAGCCTGAGGTTAGCGTGAAGGTAAAATCGACACCGTTGCGGGCCAGGAGGATATCCATGGTGGTCGGAGTACCCCAGACCAGGTCAGTGGAGGTCCAGGTGATGGCGTGCTGCGAGCCGATTGTCCACAACTCCCCGCCGATAGGGGACAGGATGTCGATCTGCGGATCGCGCAGGCGGAAGAGGCCGGATTGGGTAGACTGGCTGCTGCCGGAAACTCTCACCAGGGCTTGGGAGGTTCGAGGCGTGGTCACCGTCCAGAGGAAGGAGCCGCCGGTAGCTGTAGTGAGCGTGAGGGTCTCCCAAGTGGCCCCGTTGTCGCGGGAAAGTTCGATGGTCGTCGTCCCGGTGACCCCGGTGGAGGTCCA
>JAPLHV010000243.1 GCA_026389455.1 Coprothermobacterota bacterium | reverse complement strand
ATCGGACGGTTCCAGCCCGGACTGGCCTATTGGGTAAAGGTGAATGCCCTGCCAGCCGCCGCGGGGGAGAGCTTGGCCGCAGCGCCTCTGACGGAAATCGTCTTCAACGGGTTGGGCATCGAGGGCAGCAAGATCGCCTCCTGGGCTCTCAAGAAAGCTGCCAAGGCTCTTCTGGAAAAAGCCGGCGATTGGCAGGCGGAGAAGGGCAACGGATGGCTCCTTGCCTTGCTGGGAGGCAGCAAGGGCAGCAGCAAAGAGGTTTTGGACCGGTTGAACGAGATGGGCCAGCAGCTCACTGAGATCCAGGCATCTTTGGCTCGAATCGAGCAGGATTTCGGCCAGCTTTTCAAACAGATGGGGCACATGGAAGCCAAGCTGATCGATACCATCCTGAATGCCCAGATAAAAGACTACATTAACCGCATCGATACCCATTACAACGCCAATTCCCCGGACGGCCTTTACTACTTCACCAATGGCAAAACCCCGACCACGCCAAATATCGCCGCTGATACCCTCAATTTCTACAACAATGTCAAGGGGCCTTGGGACATCCTGAACTGCGTCAACGGGATCCATAAAGGGATCGTGCCCCCCGATGGGAGTTACGGCATCCTCGACACCTGGGTGGACAGCAATGTCCTCACCCAGACCACGACCTGGACCTTCCAGCCTCAGCGCTTGATGGACTACTACCTCGGTTTTGAGGACTATTTCGCTGGATTGCTATTCTACGAATACCGGGGGGTGCAGGTCTATACGGAAGCGCTGAATTACGGCGACCCGAGCGGGGTCACCTCCGCCAACTGGCTCACAGTGGGGCCGGAAAGCTACCAAAACTGGTTGAATGGGGACGTCAACCGCTTCCTCGTCTGCGTGGGACGGATGGTCGCCCATGCCGCCAACCTGGGCGCCACCGACCCCAATGATCCCCTCTTCAAAGCCGGCGCGGAAGTTCTGGCCCGGGCTCAGTTCTTTGCGCTGCAAACGCTAAACCAGGAACACTACGGGATGCGAGGAGCGATCCTGGCCACCACTGACGCCTTGATCAATACCAACATGGTGGTGATATCAAACTCTGGCAAAGGGGTGAGCACCAGCACCAAGGCCACCGTCATCGCCGTACCCAACGGGCCGGCCTACGACCGGTGGCAAGACAACGCCTCTTTCCTGGGCCAATCCACCGATTGGGCGCTCCTGCTGGCGGACTGGGGAGAGCTTGACCCATCCTTGATCGGAACCGGATACCGCGTCCGGTTGTCCACTCCGGCTGGGCTCCCTTTTTTTCCGCTCTCCCCCTTGTTCTCCTATGATCGCTATGATGACAGCTACAGCCCCACCACCACCGGCACCGTGTATTACGGATGCGGCTTTGGCTGGGCGCGCGTGGGCGGGGCGCAGCAATTCGGAGCGGTTGATCCTGCTCGCGGCAGCGGATTGAACCCTCAGTGGACCTTGGATGTTAACAACATCATCTTCAGTCAAGCCGGAGATCCACAGGGGAAAAAAGGCCTTCAATGGACTAAAAACGACGGGATCGGGGATCTCTCGCTCAGTCCCGGTGTGCAATTTACAGTCGATGCCCAGTGGTACCACAAGAACACCTACTCCTGTGGCGTCCAAGGTGCAATCCAGGATCTGCGGCACTTTACCTGTCCATCCATAACCAGTTCCGATCCCTTCTTGACGACACTCCGGGCAACCTATCAAGTCGACTGCAATATCGGCAGTATGACGGACTGTCTCAATTTCCGCTTCAATCTGGACACATGGGTGCGCGTCTGGGACTACAACACCAAGAATTGGGTGAACACGAATTGGCGTTGGTTTGGTGCTGCTGTGGAAGGACACTCCCCCAAATGGAACGTGCAATACGGGACGAAAGGCGTGGTCACGCAGAGTCTAGCCCTGACGTTAATTCCTGGGCATCAATATGGCCTCTGCATTGGCTTGAACTCCGATTGCTACCTGAAAGCGGATAACGGTGGTCAGTACCCAGCACCGCAAGGGACGACGGTACGCAATATGCGGGCTAGCATCACCTTAGTGGGGGCTACCTTCTCCTTCCCTTAACACCTTCCTGTGGTTATTTTGTCGAAGCGTCGCCTCTTAAGTGGCTGAGTGAAAACAGAAGGCGGCGGTTAAGTCCAGCCGCCGCCTTCTTCTCATCCTGGTTGCCCAGGGAATTCAAAACCATGACTCGTCTTTTCCATTAACAACACAATCGTTGGTTTTTCCTTTTGTTGCATTTTGTTCCAGGTGGCATGAGGTTGCTTCGTTGCTCCTTCTCCGGCGCCTCTACGACCAATTCCTGGATCGGCTGGAGGGTATGGAAATGATCAAAGAGATGTGGAAACGCAGGTTGATTTTCTTCTTGTCGCTGTGTGTGCTGACCTTTTCCCTGGGCGCCCTTCCGGCCATCGCTGAAGATGAGGCCGCTGCGGATCCCAGCGCTGCCATTCCCCCGCCGGAACCGGTCCTCCACCAGTTTCATCTGGTGGCAGGCTGGAACCTGATCTCGCTGCCTTTCGTCACCGATCCCTCGCCCCTGGTGGTCTTCGCCGACTTGCCCGCGCCCTGGTTCCTGGCTGAGTATGATGCGGTCGAGCATAGTTACCATCCCTACACCCAGGTCTCCTTGCGGCCCGGGGTGGGTTACTGGCTGCGAGTGCCGGAGGCGGTCAACTTCACCCTGCAGGGAACCTCCGTCACGGTGCGCAACTCCTGCAATCTCCTGGAGGGATGGAACCTGGTCGGCTACCCCTTCCTGGGGGAGATCGGCTGGGAGGACACCGCCAGGGCCAAGCTGGAATGGGGAGGGCAGATCTACTCCCTGCAGCAGGCCTTCGATGCCGGCATCCTGGCGGGGGATATCTTCAGTTGGCGGGAGGACCGCTACTTCGCAGTGAAGAACGAGCTGCGCAAGTTCTCCCCCGGCTACGGCTACTGGGTCAAGTTGAACGTCCCTTCACCGGGAGGGGAAGGGGTGCAGAACCTATCCGCCAACCTGGTCTTCGAGCCGGGCGGGATCGCTTCCGACATCCCCTCCAAGCCCCTTGGGGGGGCCTACGCGGGGATCAAGCAGGGAGCTTCGAGCTGGGCCGCCAAGACGGCCTGCAGTTGGGTGATGAGCCTGCTGACGGGGAGCAAGGGGCAAGGGGCTGAGGTGCTGGCGCGGCTGGACCAGATGGAGGCTCAATTGCAGGACATCCAGGCTTCCCTGGCCCGCATCGAGGCCGACTTCACCCAGCTCTTCGCCCAACTGAAGCAGATGCAGGCCAAGATCATCGACACCATCTTGAACGCCCAGGTCAAGGACTACATCAACCGCATCGGCACCCACTACAACCTGCCCACCCCGGAGGGACTGGCCTACTTCACCCAGGGCAAGACCCCCACCACCCCAAACATCCAGGCTGATGTGGCCCAGTTCTGCAGCAACGTCACCGGGGCCTGGGACATTCCCGTCTGCGTGGACGGGATCCACAACGCCATCGCCCCCTCGGATGGATCGGACGGGTTGCTTGATTCCTGGCTGGCAGCTAACATCCTTACCAATACCGCCACCTGGACCTTCCAGCCGCAGCGCCTGATGGACTACTACCTGGCCTACGAGTCGTACTTCGCCGGGCTGCTCTTCTACGAGTACCGGGGCATCCAGATCTATACCGAGACCCTCAACCAGCGCGATCCTACCGGGCAGTTGACCCAGAACTACCTGGACCGCTACTACACTCCCAACCTGAGCGCCGAGGTGGATCGCTTCCTCATCGGGGCGGCCCGCCTGGTCATCTACAGCGCCAACCTGACCACCACCAACGCCTCGGATCCTCTTTTCCAGGGGGGGCAGGATGTGCTCTCGAGGGCCCAGTTCTTCGCCATCCAAACGCGGGACGAGGACTCCTTCGGGATGCGGGCAATCCTCCTGACCACAGCGGACGCCCTGAAGCCGACCGGGAATCCGACGCCGCTGGTGAACCTGGCGAATCCGGGGAAGGGGCTTTCCTTCAGCGCCTCGGCTACCATCCTGCGAGTGCCGGAAGGAACGGCCTATGATCTGTGGGACAGCAGTTCCAGCCCAACCTTCAATACTTTCTTGGGTTCCTCTGCCAACTGGCTCCTGCTCCAGGTCAACTTTGGCCCTGCCTCTCCCGCGGAGATGGGCAACGGCTGGAATGTGCAACTTGCGGACAGTGTCCTGCCGTTTCCCGTTTCCCCGGCTTTCGCCGTGAACACCTATGATGACGGCTATCATCTCTCCACGACCGGAACCATCCTCTACGGATTGGGATTGGGCTGGGCGCGCCCGGGGGGTGCGCAACAGTTCGCCTCCACCCTTTCCGGAGGGATCCTCAACAACAGTTGGATCCTGGACATCAACACGCTGAAGGCTCAGGAGAGCGGGAAAGGCGGCAGTTGCACCTACTCCCAGGCCAATGGCTTCAGCGACCGCTCCTTCTCCCCCGGGGTTCGTTTCTCAGCCAAGGGAGGAGCCACTTATCGACTGGACATCAACGGAATCTACCAGGACTTGCGGGGATTCCTCTACACGGGCGCCATTCCCCTGCAGGCCAAGTTCAGGGTCACCTATCAGTTGGACCTGTGGCTGGGTAAATGGCCCGACGCAGGAGGGGATACCCAGCTTGGCGCCTGGATAGGGGTCTACGATTACACAACCAGGCAATGGGCAGCAGGCGCCTCCATCTGGAGCTGGAACGCACATGGAGGGCAGAGTTCCTCCGGGTGGAACAAGCAGTACGGCACCAATGGCATCGTCACGCAGGAGCTCCAACCGACATTGCTCACCGGGCACAGTTATGGGTTCTGTATCGGCATCTCCTCCACGACCTGGATCACCAAGAATCCCGCGACGGGGAACCTTTCCTATAGCGAAAGCCGGAACTGGATTACCTTCAAGGGAGCCACCATCCGCTTCTAGGATCATCAGCCAAACGGGCGCGGGGTTGGAATCCCCCCCGCGCCCGTTTGGCGAATCGCACATTCGGGGTCAGGTCTCTGGGTTGGCAAAGTCTTTCCGGGATTTCCTGCTGCGCTGGATAAGATCTCGCACCAACAAGATACCAGCGATGCCAAGCTCCCCAAGCGCGAGCCAATAGATGCCAATCGACACAAGGAGCATTGTCCAGATCCAGCCGGTCGGCTCAGTCTGCCCTGAGGCCAGCCCGGAGGTTTCGGCAAGCGCCTGGCCGCCGATCAGCATCGCCGCCACGATTCCAAGACCCCAAGCGATCAGTCCTCTTCGCAAACGAGCGCGCAGAGCCGCCCAGAGAAGCGCTCCTCCTCCAACCAGCGCCACCGGGAAGAGCTCAAGCGGCATCAGATAGTCGAAGAGAAATGTGTGAACCCGGATCGATCCGACGATAGATAGCAAGACTGTAGCCACCATCGGGAACCAAACAAGCACCGTCCCGACCACAGCCAGAACCTTGGTGAGAACATCCTTCTTCTCCATTCCGCAGTCTCCTTTGGTTTCGTCTGTCATGCTAACGATGAACTTCATCGAGGATGATGTAAAGACTCAACCTCAAACACTGGATCCGGTTGGATTCAAGCACACTGACCAACGCTCTAGGAGCTGTCCTTCTCACGATTGGGTTCTCTCGTGATTGCGTCGTTTGAGGCGAACCATCGAGCGGAAAGACAAGCTTGCCGCTACCGACCGTGGGTTTTCCTTCCACCTCCGGGGGAGCGTTGATCAAGGCTGGAATGCGGGATCAACTTAATTTGAAGTCGGCATCCAACGGCTTGCGCATACTTCCTTATGGTTGCCAGGGATGGAGTATGTTTGCCTGCAGCTTCCAGACGCGAAACGGAACTTTTCGTCGTTCCCATTAATTCCGCAACCGCTTTCTGAGTGAGACCGGATCGTGAGCGTGCGGCAAGCATCTCGCGAATCAAGCCATACTCTTCTTCCAAGTCCTCGTATGCCTTCCGAAACCCTTCCTGTTTTTGAGCATCCTGGAGAAAAGCATCATGGTCGTGGGGAACTGGTTTGTATTTCAGATCAGCCATTCAGAACCTCCTTCATCCTTCTTCGGGCAATCTGTAATTCCTTCATAGGCGTATCTCCCGTTTTCTTGATGAACGCCCTTTAGATCACGATATGTTGGCCAACTAGGAAACAATAAAATGCGCGGCCAACTCCTTCCGGACCATGGGGCCGAAGTTCGAAGAGTCCGTCTCCCAACGCGCGTGAGTGCGGCATACGTAGACTCGGTCCGAACTCCATTTACAGTTCCAGCAAACGCGCATAATTCGCTAAGAGGATTTGCTGCCGCGGGCTAAGAAGGGTCAGCTCTCGACCTCATCTTTAACGGATAAATGAAAATAGGTTCCTTTTCGTTTCAAGTGGATGACCTTACCTTAGTGGGCATCTCGCTCCTCCTGGGATAGAATAATTATGGTTCCTTTTCATTTCAAGTGGGTAACCTATCAGCCTGCAGCTCGACAGCCCCCGGCAGCTCGACAGCCCCCGGCAGCTCGACAGCCCCCGGCAGCTAGACAGCCCCCGGCAGGGTGTTCTGTGACATGCTGCCGCAGGCTGTTCAGTCCACCTTCCCTGTTATCATGATGATGGTTTTAAAGAGTCCAATCAGCCCTGGGATCGCGGCGCTTATGGCATTGCTGGGTGTTGCGCTCCCAGGAAAGCCGATGGTCCCTGGAGTGGTCTCAGTCCCAGGGAAGATCCCGATCCCAGGTTTGCCGCACTGGGGTGCGGCGGTCCCAGGGATGGTCAAATCCTTTTACATTTTAGGTCTCATCAACACCCCGATCTGTGCAAGGCCGAAGTGGTCATCGTAGGGGCGGGTTTCAAACCCGCCCACGCACGAGCTGTCTCTCACAGTAATGCGTCATTCTTCAGATCATGCTGCCGCAGGCGATCATGCTGCCGCCATTCCTTTTCTTTGGTGTCGCAGTCCTTAACAGACTTGCCGCAAAGGGAACAGCAGAAAAGGCTCCCTCGGGGAAAGTCGATGAATACTTTGATGATCCCTTCGCCACCCCGAACTCTATCCTGATAATCCTCCAAGGGGGGTCAAGTTGCAACTCTCTCTCGAATCAAGCTTCCAGTCCTTCCACGCAGCACACCTCTTTTTTACTCTCAGACTACCTTGCCCATCCGATTTAAGAAAAAGCTATAACTGGAGGTTGTTAGACGATAGAATGGGAGATCAGTTGGTGCGATGATTGGATGGAGGAAAATCTACGTAGGAAGGGCATATGCGTTTCAACACAGATGCTTCATTTATTGGGATAGCAGGATTGAAGCAGACCCATCAGCGTCAGGTGGCGGACTTCCAGCGATGGGCGGCTCAAAGCGATTGGGAGCAGTTTCATGCCAGCCACTACGATTGGTGGGCTTTTCCCATCGATGCGCCGAGCAGCTACGGATTGAAGTACACGGTATATGAAGGCGATGTCGTCGAACTGAAGAGGGACAGCGCCTTCGGGGAGGGCTTTTACAGGGGTGTCTTCCTGGTCGCGGCATCCTGGGGCTGGGATCTGGACAATCGAACCCATCTTGTTGATCCCCAGCCTGGACAGAGCTGGCGCCAATGGCCAGTGCGATTGTACAAGGCAGCCCGATCAGTGAAGCTGTTCGGTTACCAGGATCTCTTCGAATCGTTGCGGAAATACGCCCGGGAATTGCTTGAACAAGGAGAGTCCTTTTCCTTCGCTGGATATGACCTCTGCGGGCTCTTTGAATGACGGATTCCTGAAAGCGACGTTGGGTTTGGGGGTCGATGCTATGCTTGATGCCAAGGTTGACAAAAAGGAGAGTGAGTATCAGATGAAACCTCAGTTCGTCCGGATGGCAACAAGGTGGTTGACAGTAGCCGTGCTATTGGCTGCCCTATCCTCTTGCACGGGGGTGGTGTCAGAAACACCAGCCCAAGGAAATATCGACGATTTGAAGGTTGGAATGGAGAAAGCTGGATTCGTCGTCGCGGAGGGAGTCTTCGAGATCTTCGATATTATCAAGATGTACGACGCTGGCCTCATCCCCAGTTGCTGGGGGAATAACCCCAGCACGCCTTACATGGTCTACAAACTGCCTCTGGCGCCAGGGCAAACCGTTCCCAACACGATGACAGAAGGGGTGATCAACCCGGAGCGCAAGGGTTTGTGGAACGATTACCGTCTTCGTTCGGACGAAGCCATCGTCTTCGTCGGTGTCACGCCTCCGGAAGTGAAATACTTCAGTTACCGCAGTTACCTGGCTATGCGTTACTTTCCAGCCGAGGGGAAAGGACGGCGAATTTTCGCCAGTCTTGGTGACACCATCAACAACCTGGAGATCAAGACAGCTGGAACGCCCAATGGGGCGAAGGGGAACCCCTTCGGCCAGGAAACGATCGTCATTACCACGGCCGACAAAGGGACTGATGCCAGGGTGCGCTCGGCCATCCAGGCTGCGGGGTACTCCCTCTCCGTGGTGAATACCGACACCATCCCTGCCGGGTTGATGAAAATGGGCCTGGACGAGCAGGCAGACACCTTCGCCTTCATTCACCGGGTGGCCTTTTTCAAGGATCCGGTGGCTGGACAAAACTACCTGAGTCAGCCGAAGGGGAGAGTTTTTCGGGTGACTCCTACTGAGGTTTCCACCCCAGAGCCTTTCCCTGTCCAACCCTTGAAGGTGCGCGGCACCGGGGACACCTCTGAACTGAACCTGATGGCCGCCGTAGATGAACTGCGCCAGGCCATCTTGGCCAAGCACGGCAGCGCCAACGCCAAGGACTTAGGAACCCGCATTTGGCTGCTGGAAGGGAATGACGCCATTCAGCGCGGAGTGGATGTGATCGGGGAAAATCGAGACACCTTCTATCTGCGCAGCGACCCGTTTACGCTCGCCGACAAAGCGGATGAATACCTGATCGTCTACGGAGTGAACCATGCCGCCACCGGAAAGGCCACCTACTCCAACTTCGGCCTGTACGGGGAGAAAGCCATCAATGGAGTAGGCGCCATCGCCAGTGAATCTATGGCCGGCACGGCTGAAGCGTATCTGCCCAATAATCCTGCCGCCAAGTACCTATACGTCTATAAAGTGGCCCGCAACGCTCGAGGCGATTCCCTTTGCCTGGAAGTGAAGTATGGTGTCGGCGCAGCAGGAGTAGACCTCGATCAGGAAGCCTTCATCGGTTTCCGGGCATACCTGGAGCCGAGCACAAGGGTTGGGCCAAATTGGTTTGAAGTCCTCTACGACCGGGTGATCAAGTTCAGCGCCATTGAATAGAGCCGCGAGAAAAGGGGACAGATTTATTTATTGATCCGTAGAGCGCTCCAACGGGGACAGTTGACCGGCAGCCCGTCCTAAGCTAATGGGGACAGATTTTAATCTGTCCCCTCTTTCCTGAACGATTGAGAGCACTGGCCACCGCGCGTACAGAGGAATGGGCGGTGAGTGCGCCACTATTTATTGGGGTGAACCAAACCGCGTGGCCAACCACTCACTGCAGTCCTATCGTCCTCTCCTTTGATTGGAGGGACCAAATAACCAGAGGAAGGGAAGCTTCCCGCAAAGAGCCTCTGGAGCCGGAAGGCGCTGTGGTTAAGAAATGGTGATAGTCGTCTGTTCGAAAGTTATTTGGAAGCGTTTTTGCCAGTCTCTCCCGATCAGAACCCAATGGATTTGACCGTCTTGCACATAGAGCTTTGGTCGCTTACCAAGTTGTTGGCAAATTCTATCAGGCACGGCAAACTGTGCAGTGAATTCAGTTAATCGCCTGTTATTGGGAAGAGTGATATATTCAAGCATTTCTTACGATAATACCTGTGATTCAAATGAAGAAAATCAGAGGCAGCGGACACGACAGGTGCGCAGCCGACATGGACAATGGGAATAACATTCACACTCTTCCTAATCTTGCGACTGTTATCAGTCAAAGTAACGCGGATGGGAAACTCAGGACTGAAACCAACATTTACTCCTCCAACCCCGATGGATAGTAAGTAAGCGTCCTGATCATCTT
This sequence comes from Coprothermobacterota bacterium, assembly GCA_026389455.1. Taxonomy (GTDB): domain Bacteria; phylum Caldisericota; class JANLFM01; order JANLFM01; family JANLFM01; genus JAPLHV01. The sequence goes on along the minus strand of JAPLHV010000243.1, from coordinate 3,189 downwards.
CTGGTTCATCGAAACCGAGCATCCAAGCCAAGTTCAGCGGTAACATCGTTGTCCTTGCTCCACTGTCGAGGATGACTTCCTCAAAACCATGTTGCTGTTTTTCTTCATTTGATGAAAGGGGAATTACTAGGCTTGTTGGATTCCTAACAGGTTTTGAGGACTCCAACTCTAGAAAACCGACTCGTAAGTGCGGATAGCTTTCAACTTGGTCGACGGGAAAAAGGAGAGAAGGCTCTAATGTTGTCAGACTGTCAGAAAACGAGGGCTATCTTGGGCGATATGCACAAGATATTTTCGTATCCGATTCTTCCCGAATTCCGGTTTCTGTTGAAGGATGCGCGAAATATCTTCAGCTGATGCATCTAGATCGCCTATTGTTAAGATCCTGATCCGGTAATCTATCTCTTGGTAGACAACAAATAGCTCTCGTTCATTTTGATATGGTTCCTTGCTCAACACCTCAACGAGTCCATCAAACTCATCCCGTTCGATCTCTTTTGGAAGATTCTGATAACCTTTTATCTCTATCGCCATTGCCATTATTCCTCCTTACTATTCTCCTATTCTCCATCATTCTTCCTTCCGAAGACAACTCGCCGATCCAACCGAGATGCTGACCAGAAGCTTCCAGGGACGTTGTTCAATTGTCAACTTAACACTAAAACGCACTGTGTGGGTGGCTGGGCTGACATGTCCAATTCCCTGGCTGATTGCTGATTATACGGAACAGGCAAGCGCTTGCCGCACCCTGGTCGGGCTCTGATTGAAGGCCTCTAATCGCTGCTAGGATCATCATACTGGGGATTCTTCCGTTTCACACCTCCTAGGGAAAATAAATCTGTCCCCTTTTTCCATATCCCGTCAGCGCTTGCAACAACTGCAATTGTCCGATTTGATGAAGGTATTGAAGCGGGGATGTGTTGCAGATGACTTCAGGCAAGCCGGACTTCTCTCTCTAATTCCTCTTCGGTCAGTCGAAAGGTATCAATGCCATAATCCGCAAGCCTGGAGAGGAAAACGGTTCGAGGAACCCCTGCCAATTGCGCCGCTGCACCGGATGACAATTCACCCATCTCAAAGAGTTTCGCCGCAGCCGCCATCTGCAGCTTCCACCCCAGCTCTTCCGACGATAAATGCAGGAGCACGGCGATTGATTCCGGCACGCGCAACACTATTTCAGTCATCTATTACCACCTAGCTATCACCTGCGAATCCTTCAACAGAACAACATTATTTTACCATTGAAGCGGAGAAAAGGGGACAGATTTATTTATTGATCCGTAGATCGCTCCAACGGGGACAGTTGACCGGCGGCCCGTCCTAGGCTAATGGGGACAGATTAAAATCTGTCCCCTTTTTCCTTTACTTGACGGCTATTTTTGACAATAATGAGTGAAAATGATTCCCACTGCGTTGGAGAAACTTATGACAAGGAGCCTGCCATGGATCAGAAAGTAGTCAGGAACAAGATCGTGTTCGGTGTGTTATTGGCGGCGGTTGGCGGCTTGATGCTCGGTCTGGGCATGGAGTTTTATGGCGCGGCGTGGTTCCTTGCCCCGTTTGCCGTTGTTCCGATGGTAGTCGCACAGTACCGGTTCTTCCCCCGAAAATGGTCGGGACTGGCCATGGGCGTGATGTGGTTCGTCTACTTCCAGATGGCCTATTACGTCGCCATCCGGCAGTTAGTCCCATGGTGGGTGGGAGTTGTCCTGGCCATAGTGATGGCGCTAGTGGGGACATTTCTGGGCAGTTTCGATCGCATCTTCAACGAGCGCACCGGCTTCCGCTTCTACTTGCTGACAATGCCTGCCGTCTGGGTAGGATGGGACTTCCTCATCTCCGGCAATCTCATTCATTCTACCGAAGGCCAGATCCAGTACATGCTCGGCAAGGCGCCGATCCTGATCCAGCCGATCAGTCTGCTCGGGGCGCCGGCGCTTGCTTACGTGATGCTGATGTTCGGATGTGCAATCGGCTTGGCGATCGTTCGCTGGATGGATTCTCGCACCCCGCCGGTCGACTCTCCGGCGCTATCAGCGGCTGCGTTCAAGAAGATCTTCATCACCGCCATGGCGTTGACCCTTGTGTGGGCGCTCGTCAGCGTCGGCCTCTTCTACCGGACCCAGGCGTCGCTGGGCTCCACTGTGCGCATTGCCGCCATCGAGGTGGGCACAGGCGCTGGTTTCGACGCAGCCGGCATGGGCGAGTTCAATCCGAAGGTCAAAGAGGTTCTGGAACGGCTGTCGCGGCAGGCTGCCGCAGATGGCGCCAAGTTGCTGGTCTGGCCCGAGCTCGGACTGAACTTCGATCCCCGGGTGACAAACAAGGAGTGGCTGCCCGGTTTGGCGCAGGAGACCAAAACGTATCTCCAGGCGGCCTGGTTCTTCACCGATCCTGCCGGCGATCAGCACAACGCAGTCGGACTCTGGGCGCCCGACGGCCAACTGCTCGGCGCCTACAACAAGATCAACCCCGTTCCTGTCGCCGGCGAGTGGTTCTCTCAGCCCATCAGCTATCCAGTATTCGACACGGCCATCGGCCGGATCGGAATGCTGATCTGCTTCGATGCCTCCTTCTACTATCCGAGCCGCAACCTGGCAACCAACGGAGCGCAGATCCTGGCATCCTCGAACGGGAACTGGAAAGACGCGGCCGTGAACCGCATGGCGACAGCGCAGTTCCGGGCAGTAGAGAACAATGTCGGTTTCGTCAAGGAGGAGCTGATCACCGGTGCGGCAATGATCGACCCGACGGGAACGGTCGTGGCGGCCACCACAATCCCCGCCGGGGAAGACATCCCGAGCGCCTACTTGATAGGTGACCTGGCACTGGGACAGGGGACAACGGTCTATGACTTCATCGGAGACTTCTTCGGACAGCTCTGTGTGCTCGGACTCTTCCTGCGAATCTACTTCCAGATCCTGGTCCACCGCACCGCCATGGCGTCTAGAAAAAAGGTCCGCCGCCAATCCACACACCATGCCCAACCCTATCGCCGCCCCTGATTTTCGATGGAAAATATTCCTTGACACGAGAAAACAGCCCTCCTATACTCTGAACCGTCTGAAGCAATACCTTATCAAAATCAAATCCCATGACCACAAGCAGGCAATTATTTTCGATAAGATGACGCGTACAAAAATACAAAAGGAGACGGATTTATGTTAAAATTTTCCCGCGGTATATTAT
>JAPLHV010000227.1 GCA_026389455.1 Coprothermobacterota bacterium | reverse complement strand
GCGGTGGAGGAGATCGGCGCTTTGCGGGGAAAGCGGATTAGCCGCGTGCAGGTGGAGTTCAGCAGCCTTCCCAACCTCTCCCGGCTGGACTTGCCCGGGGTCTTGGAGCGCGAGGTGCACGGGCGGCAGACGCACTTCCTCTACTCGGGCGCGATGCCCCCCTTGTTGCAGCGCCTGGGCGAGATGGCGGTGGATCGGCTGACGGTGGAAGAGCCGACCCTGGAAGAGATCTTCATGCACTATTACGGAGAACAGCGATGAACGCCAACCTCTTCTGGAAGGAGATCAAGCGAAACCGGGTGCGCTTCCTGCTTTGGGCGCTGATGATCGCCGCCTTCATCGTACTCACCATTGCCTTGATACCAAGTATGGCCACTGAAGCCAAATTGCAGGTCTTCCTGGCTGCATTCCCGAAGGAGGTTGCCGCCGCCTTCGGCATTGATCCGGCTAACTTCACCAATCCGCTGGGGCTCTATGTAACGTACTACACCTTCTACGCGCTGCTCTTCGGCGGCATCTACGCCGTCTCGCTGGGGATGGAGATCATCGCCAAGGAGGAGGGCCGCAAGACAGCGGAGTTCCTCTTGACCCGCCCGTTGACCCGCGACGAGGTGGTGGCTGCCAAGGTGGTGGCCGTGCTAGCCTATGTCTTCGCCCTCAATGTGGTGATGGCTTTGTTGAGTTGGGGCAGTTTGCGCCTTTTTATCAGCCAGCCGATCAATCAAGCTGCTTTCTGGGTTCTCTCCACCTACAGCTTGCTGCTGAACCTGGCCTTCGCCGCCCTTGGCTTCTTCCTCTCCATGCTGGTGCGGCGCGGACGGGCGACCATGGCTCTGGGCGTAGCGGTAGTGTTGGGCGCCTACTTCCTGGACGCTTTCGCCAAGGCGGCGCCTCAAGCTGCGCCATTCGGCTGGCTGAGCCCCTTCCACTACGTCGACAGCGAGGTGCTGCGGCCGGGCTACGGCCTGGAGTGGTGGCGAGCGCTGATCCTGGTCGGCGTGACAGCCCTCTTCATTCTGCTCACCTTCCTGCGCTACCGCCGCAAGGACATCCTGATCTAATATGGGGTCAGGTCTTTAGATTTAACTTTTCTTTCCCGGAAGGCAAGGGACAGTTGCATCTCTTCAGAGGATTGATAGGAGCAGCGTTTGCAGGCGTGGCGAGCAAGTTCAACGTATTCCTTAACCCTATCTATGCCGATGTAGTGGCGACTCTCTTTGATCGCGGCAACGGCTGTGGCGCCGCTTCCAACGAAGCAATCAATAACAAGGTCTTCCGGGTCGGTGAGCAGCTTAATAAGTCTTCGGGGCAACTCCAGGGGAAATTTCGCCTCGTGATTGTCGTTCACCCGCACAGACGGAATATTCCATACGGCTCTTGAACCCCAATTGATCCATTCTTCCCGTGTCAAACGGGATCGGTCAACCGTTGTGATTCCGGGTTTCCAGAAAATGTAGATGTATTCAAACTCGTCCACAGCACGATAGGAAATTGTGTGCCAGCGGGAGTTCTCCCATGCTGCGTCTTTGACCCAAACCCGTCGATCATAGAGATACAGTCCAGCCTTGATTGCCATTTCCTCAATATGCCCCCCCACCAGTTTCACTCTCGTCTGGGGTTGGTACTTGCCGCCTCGGATATTGTTTCCATTGAGTCGGCGATCAATCGTCTGTTCGCTGCAATCCAAAAGTTCCGCCAATTGGTCGCGATTGTAAGCTGGATGCTGTCTTTTCTCTTCGAGAATCTGATCCTTGGTGACGGCGACTTTCCGGCGACTGGTGTTCTCGGCCATGATCCGCGGCAT
>JAPLHV010000031.1 GCA_026389455.1 Coprothermobacterota bacterium | reverse complement strand
TAAGAGGCTGAAGCAGGCAGAGGAGATGGCCGGCAAGCGTCGAGCCTCCCCGAAGGACACCCTAGCGCTGATTGGCTCCTCGGGCTACGCGGCGGAGGCGGTCCCCGCAGCGATCTATTCCTTCCTCTTCTTTCCCTCCAGCTACCGGGAAGCAGTGGGGATACCCCTGATGTGCGGTGGGGCGGCTAGCCTGATCGCGGCGTTGACCGGCGGGTTGGTTGGCGCTTTCCTCGGCCTGGAGGGGCTGCCCGTGGAGTGGCTGGCCACGCTGGAGGATCGAGACCGCCTGGACGCTTTGGCCCAGCAGCTCGCTAGTGTGGGGCTTTAACATTGCTGATTTATGATTGCTGATTTCTGATTGGAAAGTTTTCAAATCATCAATCCAGAATCTAAAATCAGCGATTTTTTAAGGTACTATGGGGACAGATTTCAAATCTATCCCTATAGTGCGTTGGATTTCTTGGCTTCACCGACGACCATGTCCGGATTGCTAAATATAAAGACCTGACCCCACGAGTTACTCTTCCACCGGGGCAGCGAGCAGGCCGGCCAGCCGTTCCAATTCCCGGGGGTCGCGGCGGGGGTGGAGGAGGAGGGTATGGTAGGCGCGCATGACCTTGGGATCCTTCAAGGCGACTGCTTGCACGGTGGGGGGGAGCGTAGGGATGACGCGGTGCTCGGCCCCCAGCAGCAGCAACCCTCGCCCTCCCGGTTTCAGTTCTTCCAGGATGCGCCGGCTGATGAAGGCGTCGCGTTGTCGCAGGAGCCTGCGCTTCCCCAGGCGGTAGGCCAGATAAGCGCGAAGCTTGGCGCCGGTTCCGGCGGCTTGGGTGATCCGCAGCAGGCGGTCGCGTTCGGCCTTCACCAAGGCCAGATCTTCAGTCTGAACGAGGATCGCGCCTCGCCCCAACAGCTCCTCCACGATCTGAAAGTTGAGGCTGCCGTTTTTCGCCACTTCACGGACGATTCGTTCCCCCACCTCCCCGCCGACCACCATCCCGTCCTGGAAGACGATCAAACCTTCCGCCGGGAGTTTTTGCAGGAAGGTTTGGACCGAGCGCCAGAAGTTTTCCACCGTTCGCTGGTGACGCTGCCAGAAATCCTTCCCGAAGGAGGCCTGGCCGCGGGCATCCAGCTCCCGGCCAAGGGAGCCGAGGTCGGCCTCCATGTGGATGATCGGGCTATAGTAGAGACATGCTGCCGCAGGCTGTCTAGTTGCCGCCGGCTGCTTCATAGGGAGTCTGCTTCGGTGCGTCCGCTGGGGTGGTGAAGCTATAGGGGGGCCAGGGGCCGGTGAAGCGGACCTCTACCCCCTCCTCCTGGAAGGTATCAAGGGTTTCGCCGATCGGATCGACTTGATCCCGGCGGGCCAGCAAGGAGAGGTTGAGAATCATCTGGCGCTCGCCTTCCATTTTTTTCAGCTTGTTGGAGGCGACCTCTTCAGCCAGGCCGGCCAGGATTTTCTGTTGGTGGCGGCAGTCCTTCTCCGCTTTCTCCAGCAATTTGGCGGCCAGCGCCTTCTCCAACTTCTGTTGGAGAAAATAGGTCATGCCCCGGGGCTTCCCATTCATCGACTCGGTCATCTCCTTCAGCTCCTCATCCTGACGCAGAAGGTTGGCGGCCAGCGCCTTGCGCGTCCAGATCACTTGGACGCCCAACTCGACCTTTCCTTCCAGGTAAGCCAGTTTGGCCTGAAAGTGGTCCCCTTCTTTGCGCAGCCAAGCTTGAACAACTTCATCGGCACTGTGCCCGGGAAGTGGTTGAATGATGCAGTTGAAGGTCATCGGCAGAACTGCCCCGGTCTCCTTCCAAGCCGTCTCCACCACTTGGTTGTGAGCGACCACCCAATTCTTTATCTGCTCATCCTCTCCTTGGTAGGGGGCGAGCTCGCGACGGTGTACCAAGCAAGCGATCCCCTCCTGCGCGATTTGAAAGACAGGAGCGCCATCCAGACCGATCGGCCCCCATTCTTCCTTTTTTCCGCGGTGCAGGACGCAGTAGACATAACAACCTTCACTCATGCGCTCGATCCTCCTCTGACTTCTCTTTCCCTTTTTTCCTCTCCAAGTGTACGGTCAGGATCCCGTTTCCCAGCGACCAAGTGCGGATATCTCCCGCATCAGCGGGGAGAGATATCTCCTCCGGCAGGAAGGCGCCCGGCCGGCGGGGCGCGACCAGCAGCAGGGAGCCCGCTCGTTCCAGCAGCAGGTCCGGTTCGCCAGGATGGGGACAGATTTCAAATCTGTCCCCATAGTGCCTAATTGGGAAAAGCACCACCCACTCTTCGTCTTCCGCGAAGATGTCAGCCGGGCCGGCGGGTATCTCGCTGGGCTGAACTTCCAACCACCAGCGAAAAGTGATGGTCTTCCCCAAGCTGGCGTCCTTGCGGTTCTGGTAGAAGACCAGCAGCGGCTGACCCAGGAGACGGAGGGCTGTCCCGTTCAGCTCCCCTTCGATGCAGCGCAAAGCCAGGCTGTGGTTCTCCACGCCGAGGAGAACACGGATGGTCTCGATCTCGGCGTGGCGGTTGCGGGCCAGGTAGAGCAGGAGCTCCTGACTGGGTCCGGGGAACTGTCGCAAGAGCGCGCGCCAGCTTTCATTGGAGAGGGTTTGGGGCGTACCGGCGCCACTTTCGCCAGGGAGAGCGTCGGGGGTGGAGGGGCGTGTGCGTTGATGGCGTTTGGGGGGTGAGGAGGAAGGGGGAAGGGGCGGCGAGTCGCGGCCGGTGGCTTTGTTCAAATAAGCTATCCAGACGCTGGGGTCTTTGGGCAAGAACCAGGCTTCCTCAAATTGGTCGGAACTCGCTGCCGCGGGCTGTCTAGCTGCCGCGGGCTGTCTAGCTGCCGCGGGCTGAACACCCGCGGGCTGTCTGATGTACTGCACGCGCAGCGCCTCTCGTTCTTTGCCAGGCATGCAAACAATCCAACGGCACTATGGGCACTATGGGGACAGATTTGAAATCTGTCCCCATAGTGCCCTGGCTGAAGGAAAGGCCATCATCGGTGAGGAAGAGCTCGCCCATCTGCCATGGCCGTCGGGGTTGCCCGCCACAGAGGCAGCGCTCGCTCACCGTCATTGGACACCCTGCCGGGGGCTGTCTAGCTGCCGGGGGCTGTCTAGCTGCCGGGGGCTGTCTAGCTGCCGGGGGCTGTCTAGCTGCCGGGGGCTGTCGAACTGACGAAGGCGGTCGAGCCCACCTGCTGTCACAGAGGCGAACAGAGGGCAACGCGGATCGAGAAGAGTGGGACTGGACACCCTGCCGCGGGCTGTCTAGCTGCCGGGGGCTATTTACAGGCCGGCTCACTGACCTCTCCTTGCAGCTTTTTCTCCCATTGCTCGGGGTTGACCATGCGGTTCACCACATCCTCCACCAACTGGTCCAAGCCATCCCGCACATTTTTCACCGCTTCGGTCACGCCATGTTCTATTTTGATCTGCTCAATAGCCAGATCGAGATCCCAGAGGGCTTCTCCCAATCGGTTGATCTCCTCCTCCGTCAATCGTCCCCCTTCCATCCGCTTGTAGGCCTCGGTGCGCAGGGCGTCTTTGATGATCTCCACCAGGGCGATTACCAGCCCCAGGAGGCCTTGCTTGAGGTTGCTCTCATCGATCTGGATGGTCATCGCTCTCCGCCTGGTCGAGGACCAACTCTTTGATCTGCCTCCGCCAGTCGGCAAGCGCTTCTCCTGGGGAGGACACCCTGCCGGGGGCTGTCATGTTGCCGGGGGCTGTCATGTTGCTGCGGGCTGTCAAGCTGCCGCTTTCCCCAGTGATCGCGGGGGCGCCGCCGGCTATCGAGTCCAGTTCTGGCCGGAAGTTAACCTGGCAGCGAGAGCCATCCTCCCGATAAAGAAGGAGCAGGTTCTCCGGCTCGCCCCCCACTTCCGCGGGGGACACAGAGGGCGCCAAGCGGATGCCCTCTATCTGCCGCAAGGGGATGTCCAGCTCCTCGCCGGCGCCCTCTTTTCCCCACCACAGCAAACGACTGGAAGTGAGATAGAGGTGGCCGCGCCGCCACTCCCCATCTGCCCCTTGCCGTTCCATCGGCCCCTCGGCCAAGACGGTTCCGGCGACCGTGAAAGCCAACCGTTGGACTTCGCCGAGGTCTGGGGAAGCTTCCGGCAAGGCGTGCTTCTCGCCGGCCATGGTCAGGCGAAGGGCATCCAGCAGTTGGGTAGTGTCCTCGGTGGCGAGGAGGGCGATCGGCTCTCCTTCCACTTCGAGGGCCAGCAGGGGGCGCGGGGCGCCGCTGAAGGCGCTCCTTTCCAGCAGAAGACAACCCCTTAACTTGGCCAGTGGGGTCTGCCAGAGGATCGCCGGAGGCATCGGACGATAGAGGATCAAACGGCGGTTAGTGAGGATCAGGCGCCCGGACCGCCAGGAGCGAACGATGCCCTGGCCGAACCATTGCGAGCCGTACCATTCCTCTACCTGGCGTTCTCCATCGGCTAGTGCGACCTTCTTGCGCTGTGCTTCACGCAAGGCGTTGGCCCGCAAGTCCTTGTCCATATCCTCCATGAAGCCGTACTCCAGCATCGTCTCCAGGGAAGCGATGGCTGCCCGCAGGTTGACCCCGATCAGGGGGATCCCGGCTACTCCGATTATCAGATCCAGGCTGAGCACCACTCCTTTGTCCAGGAGCCGCTCCAACAAGTCGTTGATGGTCGCCGCTTGAACCCGTATCGGCTGCATCGTTTCACGCGCGCCTTTCCCGGTTAGGGTCGGACCCGAGGACAAGCAACCTCAATGGGTCACGGGGGCGGCGAGGAGCGTTTCACCTTTGGCTTTTGCCCTGGCGCTGACCCAGCCACACCAGGGGCAGTCGCGCTCCAGCAGTTCGTCCTTTTGAACCAGCTTGCCGCATTGCGGGCAAGCCTCCTTCTCCAGCATGGCGTCTTTCCAGGCGGCTGTCTCCAGGTTTGTCCCGGAGGGGAACTCCAGGCCGTAGCGGGCCGCGGTGGCGAAAGAAGCCAGCGCTGCCCGGATCTTGATCCCCAGCAGCTCTACGCCGGCCACAGATACCATAATATCGGCGTTGATGATCAAACCCCGATCCAGGACGACATCAATGACGTCGGCCAGGGTAGAGGTCGTCTCTCTCGTCTTCTGCGCCACGGCGGATTGCCTCCTAGGTTAGGACTTGCGGGAGACCTCGCGAGAGCTCTCCTCCCGCTCATAGCCTACCACGACCAGCTCGGGGGAGAGCTTCAGGTGGTAGATGTTGCGGTCTTTGGTTCGGCTGGCTATACCCAGCGATTTGATGAAGGCGCTGTCCTCGAAGACCTCGGCTGAGGCCTCCCAACCGTCTGCTGTTTTCCGAACGGCGAAGAGCTTGGCTCCTTCCAGGTTGAGGCTCTCCTCAAGGAAACGAAGGGCTGCCTGACGGGCTTCTTCGATCGTTGGCATCGCGCTTGTATTACTGCGTTCTTCGTCCATCAGTGTCCCCTCCCGGTCTTAGACGAGTCAGACGTGAAATCGGGAGAACTGGGGACTGCCGGCACCTTGGTCCCACAGTTTTGGCAAAACTTATAGGCCCAGAAGAAACGCCAAGTCGCCCCGCAGTGATCGCACAGGATCCACAGCGGTTGTCCGCAGCAAGAGCAAAACCTTTCTTCTCCCCAGGTGGCGGTCCCACATTTGGGGCACTTAAACGATCCAGTCATTCAGCACCTCTTTCTTCTCGGTCGGTTCCTTCTTCCAGGCGAGCGAGCAGGGATTTCTCCGCTTCGGCGTATTCCTCCTCGCTGATCTCATCCATTTCCAGCTTCAACTGAAGTTCCATCAGCAAATCCTTGATCTTGGCCGGAGAGCTGTACTCATCCTCGGCCATGTCGGCGATCTTGTCCAAGACCTCCAAGGAGAGGTCGAGGGGGATTTTGAGCAAGTCGCCGATCAGGTCATCGATCAGGAAAACCATGGCCTCATCTCGACAGCCCCCGGCCAAGGATCTGAGATCTGAGATTTGAGATCTAAGATTTGAGATCTCAGATTTGAGATGATTAACCACCGGCAGGGCGTCATGTCTCGATCACCAGGTTGACGAAATCGAAGGGGGGCAGCGTCCCGATATAAAGGAAGCGGACCTGCCCGGCATAGCGGTCGGACAGCGCGTTGACCGCCCGGTCGAATTCAGCCTCCTTTGGCAGGGCGACCAAAAAGGCATCGTTGAGGTACATCCGGTCGCCGATGGTGTTGTTGTGCCGAACTTCCTCAGCCAGGGGCTCCAAGAGATCCAACGCCTCCTGGCGATGCTTCTCTTTTTCTTCCTCCAAGGCAGCCGCCACCCGTTCCCCCACCTCCATCAGATCAGCCCGGCTGCCTGCTTGCCGGCGGATTCGCTGGATCTCCGGGCGCTGGGCGATCACCTCCTGGAAGATGTACTTCTCCAGGAAGATGGCCTTCAGGCTGAGGGATTTCTTCCCTTCCAACCAACGCAGCAGGTCGAGCAGGGTCTGTCGCTCTCGCTGAAGGATGACACGCACTCGCTCCGGGCTTTCGGCTACCGTGCCGAAGCGCACCGGCAGCACGGTGCAGCTCTTCATTACCTCTTCGATGGCTTTCTCGTGAGCCAGGAGGAATTCGCGGTAAAGGGGGTAGCGTTCTCTGGGGGAGTCGCTGACCACGGCCTGCAGCCCGTCCGCGGCAATGGCGTAGAGCGGATCCCCTCTCCCGCCGATGCCCAGCGGTCCGAACTCCTGAGGCGGGCCGGCCATGGTGATGCAATAGAGATAGATGCCGCAACGGTCAGGGGAGTTGACAGCCTGCGAATTAATTGCCTGGGGCAGCATCTCCTCTCAAACCTCCCAAGGTTCGGGGAAGATGGAGATGTGAACGAAGTTGTAGGGGGGGAGTGGGCCGGTGTAGAGGAAGCGGGCTCGCCCCTTGAAGTCGCGGTCCAACTCTTCCATTAAGTTGTCGAACTCCATCTCCCGCCCGCGGTCTACCAGGAAAGAGGCGTTGATGAACATTTCGTCGCTTATTTTAGGGCTCAACTGAACATCGTAGGCCGCTTCCCGGAGGGTCTCCAAGACGCGCTCCCGCTCTTCTTCTTTCTTCTTCTCCAGGGCTTGGGCGACCAAATAGCCGACTTCTTCGCAAGCCTTGTCGGTGGCCGCTTCGGGGCGCTCCTCCAGGGAGCGTTTCAGCGAGCGGATAGAAGGGTTCTCCACCAGGATCTCCTCGTAGATGCGGGACATCTTGATCCAAGTTCCTTTCACCCCCCACTCCACCTTGTACTCCATTTCCGCCAGCAGATCGCGAAACTCGCGGTAGCGGCGGTCCAGCAAATTGCGGATCTCGTCGGCGCTGGCGGCGATGGTGCCGAAGCGCACCGGCAGAACAGCGGGGAACTCTTTCATGACCTCCTCCACCACGCGTTCGTGGCCGAGCAGGTTCTCTTTG
>JAPLHV010000218.1 GCA_026389455.1 Coprothermobacterota bacterium | reverse complement strand
TCACCCTGGAACTCTATCCTTGTGATCTTCCAGGGGGGATCAAGCCGCAACGCTCTCTCGAATAAAGCTTCTAGTCCTTCCACGCAGCACACCTCTTTTTGTCATCAGACTACCTTACCCACTCGATATGAGAAAGAGCCATTTTCGAAGATGCTGGGTTTTCTTATCGAGCGTCGAAAAAGAGGAAATACGAATGGCAGAGCAAGTGTCGAAGACAGATTGGGTAACGCCGGAACTGGTTGTCTTGGTGAGGAGCAAGCCGGAGGAGGCGGTCTTAAACAACTGTAAGACGACAAGTTCGAAAGGGTCATGGGCACAATTAGACCATTGCGTGGAACAGGGCTGGGGAGGATGTGCCGTAATTTCAACGAGCTAGCCTCCCTAGCCCTTGATCCCCTTCGGCTTCGCTCAGGGCAGGCTCTTGGGGTTTGCCCCCTTGGGAATCCATGAAGGGAGGCTGGGTTCACGGACCCTGCCGCGATAGACAAGGGGAAAGGTCTTCTGCTATTCCGGGTAAAAATAAATAAATCTGTCCCCTTTTTGCCGAACTGTATCTCTTCACTCGCCGCCTTGGGATGCGGGTGATCCTCTTCACCAACGGCCGGCTGATCACTGAAGAGCTGGCCGATTTGCTGGCGCGGGTTCCTCCGGGACGATGGGTCGAAGTATCCGTCTACGGCATGCATGCCGAGTCTTACGACGCGTCGGCTGGCGCCAAAGGATCATTCGTCCAATTCCGCCGCGGAGTGGAACGGCTGCAGACCCGTGGCATCCCCTTCGTGGTGAAAGGGGCGATCCTCCCCGCCAACAAAGACGAGTGGGAGGAGTTCAAGCAATGGGCGGCAGCCATTCCCTCGATGGACCATCCTCCCGGCCAGTCGATGAACTTCGACCTGCGGGCGCGACGTGACGATCCCGCCAAGAACGAGCGGATCCGCAAGCTGCGCCTCTCTCCCCAGGAGACGGTGCGCGCGCTGGCTCGGGATCCCCGCTACCTGAAGGAGATGCGCCAGTTCTGCGGCAAATTCATCGGCCCCCCCGGCGACCAACTGTTCCGTTGCGGGGCTGGGCATGGGACCTGCGTGGACGCATACGGCAAGGCCCAGATGTGCATGCCTCTGCGCCACCCGGAGATGGTTTGCGATCTGCGGACCCATTCCTTGCGCTACGCATTGACCGAGTTCTTCCCTCTCTTGCGGGAGACGCAGGCTGCCAATCCTGACTACCTGCGGCGTTGCGCCCACTGCTTCCTGAAGGGGCTGTGCGAGCAGTGCCCGGGGAAGTCCTGGATGGAACATGGTAGTCTTGATCAACCGGTGGAATACCTCTGTGCCGTTGCCCATGCCCAAGCTGAGTACCTGGGCCTCTTGGAGGTGGGAGAGAAGGGCTGGGAGGCACTAGACTGGCGGGAGCGGATCACCCGTTTCAGCCAGGAAGAAAACGAGAACGCGAAGGAGGACGCTTGAATAGATGATGTGACATTGGAGATGGTGTTCAGCCCGTCCGAGGATGTGGTG
>JAPLHV010000117.1 GCA_026389455.1 Coprothermobacterota bacterium | reverse complement strand
GATCGGGCTCTCTATCATCAGGCGGTGAAGACAGCCCTCGAGCGGCAAGCGCATTTGGAGATCTACCAAGGGGAGGCCGGCCGCCTGCTGGTAGAGGGAGGATCGTGCCGCGGCCTTCGCTTGACCAGCGGGGAAGAGTTCCTTTCCCAATCGGTGGTCCTCTGTTGCGGCACCTTCCTCAATGGCATCGTACATATCGGCGATTTTCAGATTCCTGCCGGTCGCGCCTGGGAGTTCCCCGCCACCCAGTTATCGGACAGCTTGACCGGCTGCGGCCTCCAACTGCTGCGTTTCAACACCGGCACTACCCCACGCATCGATGCCCGCAGCGTGGACTTCTCGAAGATGCTTCCCCAGCCCGGGGATCCCGGTCTCCCGGCCTTCTCCGTCTGGAACGAGCCGCGACCCTTCCCTCAACTGGATTGTCATCTCACTTACACCACTCCCAGCACCCACGAGCTGGTGCGCCGGAACGCTCACCTTTCCCCCTCCCGGCGCGGCGCTATGGTCCAGGTGGGGCCCCGTTACTGCCCCTCCATCGAGGAGAAAGTGCGCTGGTTCCCCGACCGCGCCCGCCACCAAGTCTTCCTGGAGCCGGAAGGCCGCGCCACCACGGAGATCTACCTGCAAGGGATGAACATCTCGCTTCCGGCTGAGATCCAGTTGGCGGTCCTGCGCACTATCCCCGGCCTGGAGGAAGTCCGGATGATGCGACCCGGCTATGCCATCGCCTATGATTTGGTGGACCCCCGCCAACTGGAGCTGACCTTGGAGGTGAAAGAGGTGCGTGGGCTCTTCCTGGCCGGACAGGTGATCGGCACCACCGGCTACGAGGAGGCCGCCGCCCTGGGAGTGCTGGCCGGGACCAACGCCGCCCTGCGCGCGCAAAAGCGCCCCCCGCTTCTCCTCGGACGCAGCCGCAGCTACCTCGGCCTGATGGTGGAAGACCTCACCCTGCTGGGGGTGGATGAGCCCTACCGCATGTTCACCTCCCGCGCCGAATACCGTCTTAGCTTGCGCCAAGACAACGCCGCCGAGCGCCTCTCTCCGGTTGGACTGGCCTGACCTGGCCCAGTTCCTCTCCTTCCCCCCCTGTCCCGTCGAGGTGGCCGACAGCGTCGTTACCGAGATCAAATACCGCGGATATCTAGTCCAGGAAGAGGAATGGCGCCGGCGCCTGGCTCATTGGGAAGGGCGAGCCATTCCCCCCGGTTTGGACTACGCTGCCGTGCCCAGCCTCTCCCGGGAAGCTTGCCGGAAACTGCAGGCGATGCGGCCCTCGCATTTGGCGCAGGCCTCCCGGCTTTCCGGGGTGAAGGACGCCGACCTGGTGGCCTTGGCCATTTACCTCGAGCGCGGCAACGGCAGGAAAGAGGAAGCTTGAGCCCCGCTCCTTTGGCCGAGCGCTGGCTGCTGGAAGGGGCAGAAGAGAGCGGCCTGCAATTGACCCGTGAGCAAGTCGCTCTTTTCTTCCGCTACCGCGATCTGCTGCGGGAGGCCAATCGAACCTGCAACCTGACCGCCTTGGGCTCGGACGAAGAGATCATCATCAAGCACTTCCTCGATTCCCTCAGCGGCCGGCTGCTCTTTCACCCCCGCCCGGGAGAGGCCGTCCTCGACCTGGGTCCGGGCGGTGGGTTCCCCTCGCTGCCCCTGGCCCTCGTTGATGGATCATTCCCCTTGCTCCTGCTGGAGCCGCGGCAGCGCCCGGCTGATTTTCTGGAGCAGTTGATCGCCACTTTCTCCCTAGGGAAGGCAGTCGTCGTCCGGCAGCGGGCTGAGACCTTCGCCAGAGGAGAGGGGAGGGGAGCTTTCGACTGGGTTCTGGCGCGGGCTGTGGCCCGTCTTAACGTCTTGCTCGAGCTCAGCCTGCCCCTCTTGCGGCTAGACGGCCGCCTCTTGGCTTGGAAGGGGGACTCGATCGGGGAAGAGTTGGCCGATGCTGAATATGCGCTGGAGGAACTGGGCGGGGAGGTGGAGGCGATCCAGCCCCTGACCTTGCCCTACTGGGGCTTGGGGCGAAACCTCGTGCTGGTGCGAAAAGTGCGGCCCACGCCGGATCGCTACCCGCGCAATTGGGGTCACATCTTCAGATGTCACCAATTATCTCTTTGACCACTCGCTCCAACTCTCCATCCGCCTCCAAGTAATCCTGTCCTCGCTTGACCGCTCCCGGTATCGCCGTATATCCAACGCCAAACACCTTCCCAATCTCCGCATTTAAATACACCCCCACCCGATACAAGATGTAAATGGCAATATCCCGATTCTGACAGCGATATTTACGCACTTTCAATACGGACTCCGGGTCTTTCTCCCCCAATTCATTCAGTATCCTGACAGTCAATGCCCGAATGTCTCTGCTTTTCAATAAAGATCTTGCCTGTGGCTTCTCTTGGCGCCCTTCACCTTTTATCCTCTCGATGCAATCCTGCGAATAATCTTCGCTTCCAAGGTATAATCCATGCCGAAGATCTCCCAAAGGGCCTGACCCTTTTTCGAGGCTCAGCTCCTGGGCTTGGCGAAATTTCCCGCGACTGCCCCCGTACATGCCCAGAACCAACTCCGTCGTTAACCAGGAAGCCTCGCGCCTCTCATCCACATACCCCTGATAGCTGCTCCACTTATAGTCCAATATGTGATTGATGAGGCATGCCCGCAGAGGATTTCCATGAATATAAAGACACACGGCTGTAAAGTAACGTTCATCCTCTATGAGAAAGCTCTTGAAACGGCCCTGGAATAAGTGTCCGATTCGCTGATGCCTCCGATTGAACCAAACAGAATAACTAACGCCGAGCCACTGGATGGCACGGGAAAGATTGCCTTCTTTGGTGTGTATGAGCAAATGATAGTGGTTTTTCATTAATACATAGGCATGGATCTCCAATTGAAACCGTTCAACCATCCTGGCGAGTAATTCAAGAAATTTATAATGATCTTGCTCATCCCGGAAGATTTCTTTTTTTTCGTTTCCGCGGGACAAAACATGATAAAAAGTATCGGGGTGATCTATTCGAAGGGGTCTAGCCATAGCTTCATCATGCACACAAATATATTGAAGTCAAGAAAAGAATGACATATGAAGATGTGACCCCAATAGTGTATAATGAAGGAGACGTGGTACGCGTGATCGCATTGGCGAATCAAAAAGGCGGCGTGGGCAAGACCACCACTGCCATTAATTTAGGAGCCGGACTGGCCCAGTTGGAGAAGAAGACCCTGATCATCGACCTGGACCCGCAGGGCAATGCCAGCGTGGGTTTGGGAATCGACCGCGGTAAGATCTCCAGCAGCAGCTACCAACTCCTCTTGGAGGACGAAGTTCCGCCCGGGATCATCCTTCCCACGGCCAACAGCTATCTTTTTATCCTTCCCTCCACCATCGAGTTGGCCGGCGCTGAGATCGAGCTGGTGGGGATGCTCTCGCGCGAATTCCGCTTGCGCGATGCCCTGAGCGGGATCCGTGACGCCTACGATTTCGTCTTGCTGGATTGCCCGCCCTCCCTCGGGTTGCTCACCCTCAACGCCATGGCTGCCGCGGGGAGTATCCTGATCCCCATCCAATGTGAGTTCTACGCCTTGGAGGGGGTGAACCAGTTGCTTAACTCGATCAACCTGATTCGCCGCCGCCTGAATCCCAACCTGGAGATCGAGGGAGTGCTGCTGACCATGTTCGACGGCCGCACCATCCTCTCCCAGGAGGTCGAGCGCGATGTCCGCGCCGTCTTCGCCGGGAAGGTCTACCATTCTGTCATCCCCCGCAACGTCCGTCTTTCTGAGGCGCCCTCCTATGGTTGCTCCATCCTTGAATACGACCCCCACTCGCGCGGCGCCTCGGCCTATTTAGCCCTTGCCCAAGAGGTGGCTAACCGTGCCTAAGGGTGGGTTGGGGAGAGGCCTTGGCGCCCTCATTCCCGGCTCCCAGTTGGAGGTCGGCGGAGAGCTGCTGGAGCTGCCGGTAGGCGCCATCTACCCCTCCCCGCTGCAACCTCGCCAGGAGTTCGAAGCAGCCGCGATGGAGGAATTGGTGAGCTCGATCCGCCTCTATGGTCTGATCCAGCCCGTGCTGGTGCGTCCCCGGGGGGAGCACTACGAGTTGGTTGCAGGCGAGCGGCGTTGGCGAGCGGCCCAGTTGGCCGGCCTCTCCCGCGTTCCCGCCACGGTGCGCGACTTCGACGATGGCCAGGCTCTCCAGATCTCGCTGGTAGAGAATTTGCAACGGACCGACCTTAACCCCCTGGAGGTCGCCAAAGCGCTGCAAACACTGGCCGAGAAGTTCGGCTACAGCCAGGAGGAATTGGCCGATCGCGTCGGCAAGAGCCGCTCCGAGGTAGCCAACCTGATCCGCTTGCTGAACCTCCCTTCTTCAGCCCAGGAGAGCTTGCGGGCCGGCCGCATCTCCTACGGTCAAGCCCGCGCCTTGCTCTCCCTGGAGAAAGAGGAGAAGATCGTCACCGCCCTCAAACGGGTCGAAGAGCAGAAGCTCTCGGTTCGCCAGACCGAGCGCATGGTCAAGACCCTCTCCAAGACGCGCCGGGTCTCCGTTGCCGTTCGCGACCTCTTCGCCGAGGAGAAAGAGAAGATCCAGGGCGAGCTCTCTTTGCTCCTGGGGACCAAGGTGCAGGTTGTCAGCGGGGTCCATCACGGCAAGATCGAGATCGAGTACTACAGCCTGACCGACCTGCGTCGCATCTGGGAGATCATCTCCCGCCACCGCGACGTTTCACGTGAAACCTGAGCCCCCAACTCCGCCTCTCGCCTTAGCGGGGGCTGGCTCCGACTGGCTGCTGAGTTACTTCAACGCCGACTACCGGCGCTTCGTGCTGGAGCAGATCTCTAGAGAGCGCACCGAGCGCCAGGTTCGCACTCTCCTTGGGCGCCTCCCTCCGCCGCAGGCCGGTCCCCTCCTGGACCTCGGCTGTGGTTTGGGTCGGCACGCTCTGGCTTTGGCCGCCCACGGCTATCGGGTCACCGGGCGGGACATCGTCCCCTCCTTCGTGGAAGCCGCCCAAAAGCAGGCGCTTGAAGCCAACCTCCCTGTTCGTTTTGAGGTGGGAGACATGCGCACGCTGGCCGACCCGCCCACCTTTGCCGCCGTCCTCTTTCTCTGGTCCTCTTTCGGCTATTTTTCCGACGAGGAGAACCAGGCAACCCTGGATGGCACAGCGCGCGCCCTTCTCCCCAAGGGGTTGCTCTTCCTTGACTTGGAGAACCGCGAGCGCATCCTGCGTCACTTCCAGCGCGACCGCTGGCAGCGTTGCGGTTCTGGCTGGGTCTTAGAACGCAACCGTTTCCTGCTGATGGACGACACCCTGATCACGCGCAAGATCTACCTGAGCAATGCGAGCAATGTGAGCAATGGGGACAGATTTCACAGAGCAGTGGGGACTGATTTCAAATCCCTCCCCATCGTTCTGGATAACTTCGGCTGCCGCGAGGCCGAACGACGACTGAAGCTCTATCCATTGGCAACCGTATGCCGGATGTTGAACCAAGCCGGGTTGGCGGTAGAGGAGGCATTGGGCGGCGAGGAGGGGGAACCCTACTGCCTGGAGAGCCGGCGGATGTGGCTGGTTGCGCGGCGAACCTAAGCCTGGGCGTGGAAACTGTTTGGGGATGGTGCTACACTTCCGCTAGTTTTTCGCTTTGAGGAGTCGCCCATGATCTTCCGCAGCAGCAACCGGCGCGATAGTTCAACCCGATCGAGCGATCGGCAAATAGACTTTTGGCACGAGGGGGGCTGAGATGTCCTGGCTCGCTGAAGTAGGCCGAGTTCTACAGCCTTACTACCCCATCCTCTTTCTTCTTGGGCTGATCCTGTGCTTGGTTTTGGTTGCACTCTTCCTAGTCGAGAGGCGGCGAACGGTTGAATTGCTGAGCCGCTTGCGTTCCCTGTGTCATGGGGACAGATTTAACAACTCTCCCCATAGCACCCTGGAGGAAGCGCTTGGACGGCTGGGAGAAGAGGTGACCAATGCCGCCAAAAAAAGCCAAGAGCTGGAAGAACGCCTGGGCAACTTGGACCGGCGCGCTCAACGGTTCATTCAGGGGATGGCCTTGGAACGCTACGACGCCTTCCAGGCCGCAGCCGGCGAGCTCAGTTTCTCCTGGGCCTTGCTTGATGCGCTGGGCAACGGAGCTGTTCTGACCGGTCTGTACGGGCGCACCGAGTACCGCTTGTACGCTAAACCGCTGCGAAACGGGGGCTCCTTCTATCCGCTCACCGATGAGGAGAAGCGGGCCATCGAGAAAGCGGGCGGACTTGATAACCCGCGGCAGCGCGATCCGGCACGAAGATCAACCCTTACCCCCTAAGGGCCGCAGATAGAAGCGCGAAGACGAAGACCGCGAAAGGAGCGCACAAGACAGCATGTTGAAACGCACCCCTCTTTATGACCTGCATTGCCGGTACGGCGGGCAGATGGTCCCCTTCGCCGG
>JAPLHV010000201.1 GCA_026389455.1 Coprothermobacterota bacterium | reverse complement strand
ACAGCCCGGAGCTAGCCCTCTCCATCTACCAATGCTACGGCCGGATCATCGATTTTTTATTCGCCCACGACTCTCCTGTCGATCTTGCCTACAACTGCGTCGATTCCTTCCTGATGGCCGAGGCTGTCTCCATGCTGACCCAGCCTCGCGGCCAACGCACTGACTATCACATGCTGCGCGGTCAGTGGGACGCCCTCTTTCAAGAAACCTTGACCGGCTTCAGCAAGGGCTGCGACTCAACCTGCTACGCTGACGAGTATGTCGGCCTTTTTACCCTGCACTATGGCCGCTCCTGATCAACCGGAGCAGATCCGAAGATAGGATGGGGACAGATTTAAATCTGTCCCCATCCTATCTTGTCGTCGCCAGTTCCTGCTCGTTCAGTTTCCCGAGGATCTGGATGCGCGGGTGGGTGCGCCCGCATAGGCAAGGAGCTTTACTGACCAAACGGATGCGGTCACCGGTGCGGTAGCGCACCAAGGGCAAAGCCTGGCCGAAGGTGGTCAGCACCAGCTCTCCCTCCAGATTGTCCGGGGCGCTGGCCAGGGGCAGGGCTGCAGGTTGCGGAGCAGAACCCTTTCCCTTCCAGGCAGGCAGGCCAGCCGCGATGATCTCCGGGAAGCAGGTATCCAACCAGAGATGAAGGCCGTTGTGAGCCGGGCATTCCACCGCCAAAGCCGGAAACTCTGCCAACAAATAGACGGAGAAGGCTTCCAAGCCGAAAGAACGCCTGATCTCCTCGCGTTTGGGATCCAGCGGTTCCCCGAAAAAGAGGCCGACACGGAAGCTGGGGAAGGCTTCCGCTACGCTGGCGCAAGGAGTTGGACCGGCTTGCGAGAGAGCTTGTTGCAAGGTCAGGGCTTCGTCCAGCCGCGAGAAGAGGACGGTCGGGTTTCGTCGCCAGGCGAAGGATGGCCAGTTGTTGTGCGCCAACATCGCCAGGGAGCCGGGGATGAACTCCAGGCGCAGGCCGCCGGCCAACCCATCGGCTTCCGCCCAGAGATAGGGAAGGGGGTTCCCAACGCGTGGCGAAGGTTCCACCACGGTGAGGATCCGATCGTCCGGCTGAAGACCTACTACCCGGGCCAGGCGCAGGGCGAGGGACATCAGCAAGATGATGTCCTGATCTCCGTAAGGCGCCCACTTGCGCGCTCGACCCCGGCTGTGATTGCTGACCCAGAGGCGCGGTTGGCCGACGAAAAAGCGGGTGAAAGGTCCATTGGCTTGGGCAGTCAGCCAATCGTGGCCGTCGGTGTAAGGGATGGAAGCCCAGGCAGCCGTGGAAGTTTGACGTTCCAGGTGCAAGCCGGCTTCCCGCCAGCGACGGGCGTAGAGCGTCGAGCGGGAAGCTCGTTGGAGTACCTGACTTTCAAACAGCTTACGCTGCCCAAGACGAACAAGTTCTTCCAAGGGCAACCTCTCCAGCGAGGGATCCAATTCCAAGGGCAAGCGATATTCCCCTTTAGTTGAGAGTGCCATCGTTTCCTCCTTGGGAACCTGTGTCCTCCTCGTAAATAACTCGCCGCAGCTTGCCGGAATAAGTGCGCTGTT
>JAPLHV010000092.1 GCA_026389455.1 Coprothermobacterota bacterium | reverse complement strand
ATGACTGACGAAAAGCGTTTAATCGAGGTGGATTTCCCGGTCAAGGAGGTCAGTGCAGAGTCCACGCGGGAGAAGAGCATCCGCCACGGGCACATCTCCACCCTGCACATCTGGTGGGCGAGAAAGCCACTGGCCGCGTCCCGGGCCACGATCTACGCCGCCCTCACCCCGGCTCCCAAGACCGAGGAGGAGCGGATCGCCAAGTCGGCCTTCATCGCCCGTCTGTCCAAGTGGGAGAACTCCATGAACCAGGGCTTGCTCCAGCAGGCTCGTCAGGAAATCCTCGCTGCCAACGGTGGCGCGCCCCCCAAGGTGCTGGATCCTTTCGCCGGCGGTGAGGCGATCCCCTTGGAAGCCCTCCGCCTAGGCTGCGAGATCCCATTGGTTCGCCAAACTTGACTGTCCAAGAAGGATAGAAAGAAGATTGCCTACAAGCAGATCTCTCAGGGAAATCGAAATGGGATCGCAGCGAGGACCACAATCTCTACTCCTTCAAAAATAAGCCAAACCTGAACGGGGTGGTTGAGCAGGCGGAGGATGTGCGGTTATGGCCTCAGCGTTCGGCCGACCTGCCGGGTTCTAAAAAACGGTTCTTTCTCAAACTGAGTGGGGTTAGACAGTCTGAGGGTAAACAAGATCTCTGGATCATCAAGGCTGACGACAACAAGTCAACTTGCGGCAGCTCGATAGCCCCCGGCAGGGTGTTCTGGAGAGTGAGGTCGCACTTTGCTGAGACAGCCCGTGCGTGGGCGGGTTTGAAACCCGCCCCTACGAGGGCCACTCCGTCGTAAACCATATCGGGGTCGATGAGACCTCAAGAGTACCAGGGTTTGACTATCCCTGGGACCGCCGCACCCCAGTGCGGCAACAGTAGTGAAGTGACGAAAGTCAATCGCTCTAGAGAGCAACCACCCCGAGGGTGGCACTCTCGCGGCTATCTGCCTCACTTCGACACAGAATACCCTGCCGGGAACTTTTCAGCTCGGAACAGGCTGCGGCAGCATGTCACAGAACACCCTGCCGGGGGGTCTCGTCGAACCGCTTGAAGAAGGTTCTCTTTGGGGAAGATCGCATGGTCGTGGAAGAACCATGCTGCCGCAGGCCGTTCAGATACGGCGCGGTGGATCCATGAGAAAAGGATGTCGCACTGGGGCGCGGCGGTCCCAGGAGAAACGAGACGCCCAAGAATGCCGCACTGGGGCGCTGCGATCCCAGGGCCGACAAGACTCTTTAGACCATCATCGCCATTATTGCAGGGTAGTTGGACTACGCTAAGGTAGGATTACTCACTTGAAATGAGAAGAAACCTAAATTGTTGACGCAAACGGGGGTAGCGGATCCGTCCCCCCATCCTCCGGGTTATCTGAATCAACATCGCGGGGTGTTCTCTAGCATTTCCTGCAACGGATCGTGCGCGGTCGTGAGGAGCGGGAGAGCCTCCCAGTTCGTTCTCCCAGGCAGCGAGTCGGGAGTCGTAGAGGTTAAGTTGACAATTGAACAACGTCCCTTACCAATCTCCCGCATCGGCAGAGTTCTGTGCTAGACTCTTCGGCAGATTTTTGTTTGAACAATACTTGATCAAGGAGGATGTACAGCATGGCAACATTGTCGGTTCTTCGATTTGAGACGGCGGATGGTGCGGAAAAAGGGTTGGAGACGGTGAAGGAGCTGCAGAAAGAGAATCTCATCCAACTGCATGATGCGGCTATCGTCACCTGGCCGGTCGGAACCAGGCGGCCGAAGACCCACCAGTTGGTCAACACGTCAGGCGCCGGCGCCCTAAGCGGAGCCTTCTGGGGAATGCTCTTCGGGATGATTTTCTTCGTGCCGTTCCTTGGCATGGCGGTAGGTGCAGCGATAGGAGCCATGTTCTCCGGTTTTAGGGATTTTGGCATCAGTGAAAGCTTCGTCAAGGACGTCCGCGCTAAGGTCACGGAAGGAAGCTCTGCCCTTTTCCTTCTCACCAGCAACGCCGTTGAAGACAGAGTGATTGATGCCTTCAAGAAGTTGCCGAAATTCGAGCTCCTTTCTACCAGCCTTTCCAAAGAAGAAGAACAGAAATTGCGAGACGCCTTCGGCGATTAAGAGAGCGGACCGAGGGTAGCGCGAACTCACCGCGCCGGCTCGTTAGCCTGGTGCATGAACCGAAGGGCGCAGCCATCCTTAAAGAAAAGATGGCTGCGCCCTTCTTCACTTGGAGCTCTTTTGCGTTCCAGTCAACAATTGAACAACGTCCCTGAACTAAAGCTTCAGAACGGAGACGTTCTCACCCTCCTCCACCCGGCCATCGTCGACGAAGCCGAAGGCATGATAGAAAGGACCGGGCGACCCCTCGCCGGGCGCGTAGCTGGTGAGCAGTTCCTTCGCCCCGGGGAGAGGTTTCACGTGTTCCACCAGCAGCGCCAGCGCCTTCCAGCCGAAACTCCGACGCTGGAACCGCCGGTCGATCATGAAACGCCAGAGGAAATACTCCTGCTTCTCCCGGCCGTCGCTGAGCATTAGGAAACCTACCGGAGTCTCATCGGCGTAGATCGCCCGAAACCAGGCCATATCGCCAGCGAAGTGCGCCTGCGCGATCGACTTGGCATTGGTGGCGACGAACTGCCGCTGATTCTCGGTCACCTCCAAGGCAAGGATCTCATCAAGCGTGTCCTTGCTGATCTCGCGCAAGCTAACCACTGCATCAGTTGGGATCATTGCATCCTCGTTCATCGTGTTCCTTTCCGTTTTTACCCACTGTGGCACCCCAAACCTCATGCGGTCAAGCCCCTGGATGCTCCGCTTGACCTGCGCTTGGTACGGTCCCGATCCCCGGATTTCTTAGACGTTAGATAGACGACCACATTCCTCAGTTTGACACTTTAGCCAGACTGGATGTAATAATTCCCCGTATCTTCCTTTAAAAGAAACACGTTTTCAATTGGTAGAACAGCGCCTCGAAAGGAACTCAGCGGATGCGAATCATCCTCGCCAAGATTGGTTTAGACGGACACGACAAGGGGTTAAAAATCGTCGCCCGCGCTCTCAGCGAAGCGGGACACGAGGTCATCTACCTGGGACTGCGCAATACCGCCGCCCAGATCGCCGCCGCTGCCTTGCAGGAGGATGCCGATACGGTCGGCGTCAGCGTCCTCTCCGGCGTGCACCGGACAGCGGCCGAGCAGTTGGTCCACGAGCTGCGCTCTCTCGGCGCCACTCCGCGGATCATCCTGGGCGGGACCATCCCCCCGGAGGAGATTCCCATCCTGCAAGCAATCGGCGTTGATCGGGTATTCCCAGTGGAGACAAGCCTGGAGGAGATCCTGCAAGCCTTCCAGGAGCCGTCCGACATTGGGGAACATCCTCCACGGGTTCCAGTGAATCAAGACCATACACATCCTTCACCCCCCGAGGAGGTCACTACCGACTCGGGAATCCCTGTTCTGCCGGTTTACACCAAAGAGGATCTCGTTGCTTTCGATGAGGCCGGCGCGCTCGGCCAGCCCGGTGATTTCCCCTTCACCCGCGGACCCTATCGCAGCATGTACCGCGGCCGAGTGTGGACCATGCGGCAGTACGCCGGCTTCGGCACTGCCGCTGATTCCAACCGCCGCTACAAGTACCTCCTCTCTCAAGGACAGACTGGGCTCAGCGTGGCTTTCGACCTGCCCACCCAGCTCGGCTTTGATTCGGATGACCCTGCCATCGCCGAGGAAGTAGGGCGAGTCGGGGTAGCTATCGATTCGGTCGAGGACATGGCCACCTTGTTCGAGGGGATCCCGCTTGACCAGGTCAGCGTAAACTTCACCATCAACTCAACCGCCATCCTGATCCTGGCTATGTTCGCGGTGATGGCCGAGGAGCGGGGCTTCCGCCTCGGCGATTTGAGCGGAACGGTGCAGAACGACATGATCAAGGAGTACCTCTCCCGCAACACCTACATCTTCCCTCTGGAGGCCTCGCTGCGCATCGCCGCTGACATCATCGTCCATTCCGCAGCTCATTTCCCCCGTTTCAACCCGATCAGTTGTTCCGGCTACCACATCCGCGAGTTAGGAGCCGACGCCGTGCAAGAACTGGCCCTCACCCTGCAGGCGGCCGTCACCTTGACCGAGGAGATCTGCAGGCGCGGCATCGAGGTGGATCGCTTCGCTCCCCGCTTGTCTTTTCAACTGGCCTGCGGTCAGGACTTCTTCGAGGAGATCGCCAAGTTCCGGGCAGCGCGACGGATGTGGGCGCGGATCATGCGGGAACGGTTCCAGGCGCGAAATGAAGACTCCTGCAAGTTCCGCGTCTTCTCCGGCGGCAACGGCATCAGCCTGACAGCCAAGGAGCCCCTCAACAACATCGTCCGCGGCGCTTACCAATGCCTGGCGGCGGCCCTCGGGGGAGCGCAGGCCATCCACGTCCCCGCTTACGATGAAGCCTTCGCCATCCCTACCCAGGAATCAGCCCTCCTCTGCCTACGCACGCAGCAGATCGCCGCCTACGAGACGGGCATCACCCGAACTGCCGATCCCCTGGCCGGCTCCTACTACCTGGAGACGCTCACCAACGAGCTGGAAAGACGCGCCTATGCATTGATGGAGCGAATCGAAGAACGCGGCGGACTGGTAGAGGGCATCAAGAGCGCCTGGATTCAACGAGAAGTGATCAATTCCGCCTATCGCACCCAACAAGCTATCGATTCCGGACGCAAAGCGATCGTCGGCGTCAACCGCTTCCCCTCCCAGTTCAGTGAAGGGACAGGGGTTAAGATAGAGGAATCGCCGTCCGGCGTGGTGGAGGAGCAGGTTCAACACCTCCGCCACCTGAAGGAAAATCGGGATGCGGAGCGGGTGCGCGCAGCGCTGGCCGAACTGGAACGCGCTGCAGCTACTTCGGAGAACCTCTTCCCGGCAGTGATGGAAGCCGTACGCGTTCGCGCCACCCTCGGCGAGATGGTGGAGACGATGAAACGGGTCTTCGGCGTGTACCGGGAAAAACCGGCTTCATAAGGAGCATCGAGATGGACAGCCTGGATGGGATTCGCGTCCTTGATCTAACTCAATTCCTTTCCGCTTCCTACACCACCCAGATCCTTGGCGACCTCGGCGCCGATGTGATCAAGGTGGAACCGCCGGGCCAGGGAGAGGTGTACCGCCATTACGGGCCCAAGTTCATCGGTGGGGAAAGCACCAGCTTCCTCAGCTTGAACCGGAACAAACGAAGTCTGGCCGTCAACCTCAAGGATCCGCGCTCCCGACCGCTGATGAGGCTCCTCGTAGAGTCGGCCGATGTGCTGGTGGAGAACTTTCGCCCGGGCAAGCTGAAGGCCTTTGGCCTCGACTACCCCACCCTCTGTGAGTCCAACCCTCGCTTGATCTACTGCTCGATCTCCGGCTTCGGCCAGACCGGCCCTTACGCCGAGCGAGGCGGCTTCGACCTGGTCGCCCAGGGGATGTCCGGCCTGATGGCAGTCACCGGGGAGAAGGACGGGCCTCCCCTGAAGGTGGGGTATCCAATCACCGACATCGGCGCCGGAATGTACGCCGCCATCGGCATCCTGGCTGCGTTGGCGGCCAGGGGAAAGATCGGCAGGGGACAATGGGTGGACACTTCCTTGTTCGAATCAGGAGTGGCCTGGGGAATGATGGCCGCGCTCAATTATTATGCTGACGGCTCTGTACAGGGACGAATGGGTTCCGCCAGCCCGCAGAACGCCCCCTACCAGGCCTTTCGGGCGAAAGACGGCGTCTTCAACGTGGGCACCGGCAATGAAGCGCTGTGGATCAAGTTCTGCCAGGCATTCAATTTGGAAGCCCTGCTGCAGGATCCCCGCTACCGGGACAACGCCGGCCGCGTCGCCCACCAGAACAGCCTCTCCCGCGACATTGAAGAGGCGGTCAAGGAGTTGTCGCTGGCGGAGTGCATCCGCCGCCTGGAGGAGGCGGGGATCCCCAACGGACCCATTTATTCTATTGATGAAGTGCTAGAGGATCCCCAGGTGCGTGCAAGGGGGTTGGTCTTGAGGATCGACCACCCCAAGGCCGGCCCCATCCTCAACCTGGCCTTCCCGGTGCAGCTCTCCCAGACACCGGCGCGGGTGCGCAGCGCCCCGCCCCTCTTGGGTGAGCATAGCGAGGAAATCCTGCTGGAGCTGGGCTTTTGCGCGGCCGATATATCCCGCTGGGCGGAAGACGGCGTGATCGGGAAGGAAGGCTAAAAAATGAGCTGGATCATCTCTGGCGGGACCGTGGTGACCCCGTGGGGTCGCCAGGTCGCTGATGTCTTTGTAGAGGACGGGATCATTCAGGCGGTGGGGAAAAACCTGAGGCTCCTTTGCCCCAAAGGCGTCGATGACCTCGACGCCTCCGGCTGTCTGCTGCTGCCCGGGGTGATCGACGCCCACGTGCAGTTGGAGGGGAAGTACAAAGAGACGGTGATGACCGACGACTTCTTCTCCGGCACCCGCGCCGCAGCTTGCGGAGGGATCACCACCATCATCGACTTCGCCGTGCAACCCCAGGGCGGGCATTCCGCTCTGCAAACGCTGAAATCAAGGCGAGCACAAGCAGATCCCAAGGTCTGCGTTGACTACGCCCTTCATGTCGGCATCACCGACCCCAGTGAAGAGACGATGCGTGAAATCGGGCCGATCATGGAAGCTGGCGTGACAAGCTTCAAGTGTTATATGACCTACCGCCACCGGGGACGCCTGATGGAGGAGCCTGGCCTGCTGCGAACGATGAAGGAGGTCGGAAGGCAAGGGGGAATCGTGGAGGTGCATGCCGAGAACAACAACCTGGTGGAGAGCATGACCGACAACCTCCTCGCCCAGGGCCGAACCTCCAGCCGCGACTTCCCCCAAAGCCGGACCGATCTGGCCGAAGAGGTGGCCGTCTCCACGGCGATCCTCCTTGCCCAGTCAGCCAACTGCGACCTCTATATTCACCACGTCAGCTCCAGCCGGACGGAAGAGCTGCTCCGCGCAACGCAAGCCCGGGGGGGACACGTTTTAGGCGAAACTTGCCCGCAATATCTGGTGCTCGATGACCGGGTCTACCAGAGGGAGGATGGCGCCCGCTTCATCATGAACCCGCCGATCCGCGGCGAGGGCAGCAAGGAGATCCTCTGGAAGGCTTTGGCCGACGGGGTCTTGCACACAGTGGGAACGGACCATTGCTCTTACACGATCGCCCAGAAGGATCAGCACCAGGATCGTTTCGATGCCGTCCCGGCCGGCGTGCCGGGATTGGAAACTCTTCTATCCCTCGTCTACAGCTACGGCGTTTGTGCAGGTCGCATCACCCTGGAAAAGCTGACTGAGATCCTCAGCTTCAATCCAGCCCGCATCTTCGGTCTCGCTCCGCAAAAGGGCCTCATTCAGCCCGGAGCCGACGCTGACCTGGTCCTTTATGACCCGCGGGGAAGCTATCCCATCAGAGCAGAAGAGCTGCACATGTCCACCGACTTCAACGCCTTCGAGGGGATGGAGGTGCAGGGATCGGTGCGAATGACCTGGCTGCGCGGGGAAGCCATCTACCAGGAGGGACAATTCCTCGGACGTGCGGGGATGGGTCGCTTCCTGCCGGGATGCCGCCAACGGTGAGCATGCCGAACTCGATGCCTCCCCGCCTCAAGGGCGCCTATTGGGAGGCCGCACGGTGCCTGCGGTGCTGCGATCCGCCCTGCAATCAGGGGTGTCCGGCGGGCATCGACGTCGCTCGTTTCATCCGGCAGCTCAGCAAAGGGGATGTCTCCGGCGCGGCTGACACCATCGAGAGGGACAACCCCTTCGGCTTGATCTGTGGCTGGATCTGTCCCAGCGAGGTGCTCTGCCAGAAGGACTGCACCGCCCGCAAGCTCGGCCGGGCCATCGACATCCGCTCGCTGCAGCGCTTCGCCATCGAGGAGAATCGCCGGGCGGGATCCTCCAACCGCTTCCTCACCCGCCCGCAACTAGCCGAGCAACGGATCGTAGTGGAGGGTCAGGTCAAGCGGGAGGCTCCGACCAATGTCGCCGCCAGCAGTGGTCTAGTCGCCGTCATTGGTTCGGGTCCGGCTGGTCTAACCTGCGGCCTCATTCTGGTCAGGCTCGGTTACAGGGTGGAGCTATGGGAGAAAACAGACACCATTGGTGGGAGGCTTTCCCACGGCATCCCCTCCTTCCGCCTGGACTCTGCCGTCCTGCGCAGTGAGCTGGAGATCCTTGCCTCGCCCCTCATTATTCACCGCAGCAGAGCTTTCGGCATGGAACTTGGTCTGGATGATCTGCGCCGTCAAGGCTGCCAGGCGGTCTTCCTTGCCACCGGGAAATGGAGGGAGAACATTCCGGAAATTCCCGGGAATCAGTTGATCGGGGTCTCGACAGCCGATCAAATCCTGACACAGGAGGACTGGAAGAGCGCTGGGGTCAAGTCCGCTGCCGTGGTTGGCGCCGGTAACGCGGCAATGGACGTGGCCCGCAGCTTGTTGGCCGAGGGGGTGGAGATGGTCCATGTCCTCTACCGAAGAACACCGAAGGAATTGACCTCCTGGGACGAGGAACGGGAGGAGGCCTGGCAGGCGGGGGTCATCTTCCACCTGCTTTGCCTTCCCGTCGCCTTGGAAGGAGACTCTGCCGGGCGGGTGCGCTCGATTGTCTGCGCCCGGACGGCGCCCGGCCCATTGGACAGTTCCGGCCGCAGATCGTTTCGAGCCGTAGAGGGGTACAGCTTCGAGCTTCCGGTGGAGATGGTGGTCTACGCCCTCGGCTACGGGACTGATTGTGCCTCCCTGGAGTCTCAAGGGATCTGGGTTGACGAAGAGGGGTTCGTCCGCGTCAACGAAGACCTGGCGACAAACGTGGATGGGGTGTTCGCCGGTGGGGATTTGATCGGAAAGGGACGGGGAACAGTGGTGCAGGCAGTGGCAGATGGAAAGCGGGCAGCCCTGAGTATCCATCAGTACCTATCCCGGGAGAGGCGCCAAGGTGAGTAGACCGGACCTGAAGGTATCCTTCTGCGGCTTCCAGTGCGAGAACCCTTTCCTCCTGGCGGCCTCCCCCGTCTCCCGCTTCGGGGAGATGATCGAACGGGCTTTTCGCATGGGGTGGGCAGGGGCGGTCACCAAGAGCGTCTCCTTGGCCCAGGATCTGCCCGATCACAGCCTTTCCCCCCGTTTCGCTGGGATCGGCCTGGGCGGCAGCGGCCTCACCGCTCCCTATAAGGGGGGGCTCGCCAACATCGACTTCCGCATTGACCAGTCGGTGGAGAAGACGATGGCTGATTACGCCCTCCTCAAGAGCCGCTACCCTGACAAATTTCTGGCCATCAGCCTCAAGGCGGAATTCGATCAAAAGCAGTGGCAGCATTTAGCAGGATTGGCCACTGCGGCCGGCGCCGACGCCATCGAGCTATGCCTCTCCTGCCCAGATCCTTGCGGGGAAGGCGGCAGTTGTGCGGGTGGGTCGATCGGGCAGAACCCGCAGTCGGTGAAGGAGGTGGTCACTTGGGTGCAGAGTGCAACCTACCTGCCGGTGATGGTGAAGCTGAGCGCCCATGTGGCCAATCTCGCCGCCATCGGACTGGCCGCGCAGGAGGGCGGAGCAGCCGCGCTGACGGCCATTAATACTTTGAAATCGATCTCCGGAATCGACCTCGCCACCCTCTCCCCCTTCCCCACCATCGAAGGGATGTCGGCAGCAGCCGGCCTTTCCGGCGCCGCTATAAAACCCATTGCTCAGTTCTGCCTCGATGAGCTGGCCGGCGAACCGTCGCTCCAACTTCAGCTCTCCGCAGCCGGTGGCGTGACCTGCGCCCAGGATGCCATCGAGTTCCTCCTGCTGGGAGCGCGGACTGTGCAGGTTACGACGCAGATTATGCTGGAGGGGTATGGACTGATCGAGGATTTGAGAGACGGTCTGGCAGCCTTCATGGAGAAACATCGCTTCAGGACGGTGGAGGAACTGGTCGGCGCCATTCGGCCCAAGCTGGCCCGCTCCAGCAAGGAGCTCAGCCGGCGACAGCAGTTGATCGCCCAGATCGATGCGGATCTGTGCATCGGCTGTGGTCGCTGCTACCTGGCTTGCCGGGACGGCGCCTATCAGGCCATCGAATTCCACCCCGATCGGACCGTCCGGGTGGATTCCGAGAAGTGCGCCGGGTGCGGACTCTGCAGGATCACCTGTCCGGTTCCCGCAGCCATTCGTTTCACAGCAAAGGAAGAGCATACGGAAGGATCGGCATAGGCTGGGGGACGGAAGTAAACGACCCACCATCGCTATGGTGCAACCGCGCTTCCGCTCATTCTCCCCGGATTAATTTTCGAGAATTGCGATTCTGACAGCGAATGATCGCCTCCAGCTCCTCGGCGTCCCATCGTTGCAGCTCCCCGTTACGGATCAGAACCTCGCCATTTACCAAACAGAGGTCGGCCCCTTTCACATCGCAAAACAAGAGAGCGCCCAAGGGATCGTCCAGCCCGCCCGCCAGTTCCAAAGTGTCCAGACGAAAGCCCACCAAATCCGCCGCTTTTCCGATCTCCAGCGAGCCGATCTCTTGCCCTCGACCGAGCACGGCGGCCCCTTCCCGGGTGGCCATGGAAAGGATCTGAAGCGGCGTCATGGAACCCGCTCCGTCGCGCAGTCGCTGCAGAAGGAGGCCGGTGCGCATCTCCAACACCATGTTGTTCATATCGTTACTGGCGCTGCCATCAATGCCGATGCTGGTTCGAACTCCCGCGGCCTGCAAGGGTCCAATCGGCGCGATGCCGGAAGCGAGCCTCATGTTGGAGGAAGAGCAATAGGACATCCCCACGCCGGCGCGGCCTGCCTTGGTCAACTCGTCCTCGGTCAAATGGATGAAATGAGCGAACCAAGTGCGGGGTGTCAACCATCCAAGATCATCCATCAGATCTACCGGGTTGCGACCGAATCGTTCCCGGCAGAAGAGCACCTCGTCTCGAGTCTCACAGAGGTGCGTATGCAGCAGGAGATCCTCTTCCTCCGCCAGACGCAGGGTCTCTCTCATCAACGAGGGCGTCACCTCGTAGAGGGAGCAGGGCGCCAGGCCGATGCGAACCATCGAGCGCGGTCCCCTGTCGTGATATCTCCGCACCAGTCGCAAGCAGTCGTCCAGGATTTGCTCCTCGCTCTGCACCAAGCTCCGCGGCGGCAACCCCCCCTCCTCAACGGAGAGGGACATGCTTCCGCGAGTCGGATGAAAGCGAACGCCGACGGCGCGAGCGGCTTCGATCTCGGCATCGATCATTTTCGGACACCCCTGCGGGAAGACGTAATGGTGGTCAGCCGTGGTGGTGACACCGCTCTTCAGCATTTCCAAAAGAGCGACCAGGCTGGAACGGTAGACCATTTCCTCGTCGAGGCCTTGCCAAAGCTGATAGAGGTGAAGGATCCAATCCTCCAACTTGCTGTTCTGCACCGCTCTGACATTACGGGTGAGCGTCTGGTAGAAATGGTGATGGGTGTTGACGAATCCCGGAAGCACCAGACGATCGCGAGCCGTGATCACCTGGTCCGCCGCCATCCGCAAGGCTGGCGGAGGCTCTCCGCACCCCAGGGCGGTGATGAGGCCGTCCTCGATGAAGATGTAACCATCCTGAAGATGGCTGTCCGCTTGGTCGAATGGATAAAGCTCGGCGATCTCACGGATCAAGGTTCTCTTCATTGGCTCCTCCCGTTCTTGTCTTAATTGCCCAACGCGTACATTTCGCCTCATTTTAACCGAAAAAGGAGCCAAACCAGCAGCAGGCAACTCCACCGATCAGCGCACCTTATCGGCAGGATCGAGGCTATCGATTTCCAAGTGATGCGGTCAAAAATCGTCATTACGGCACTGGAGCGGCAATCATGGAGCGGTGAGTCCTCGCTGGCGGAGACGAAAAACACCCCATTGACGCGGCAAGGAAACCACCATACTATGCATGATGTATATTGTATTTTTATCATAAGGCTTCTTGTACCATCCAGGCAACGATCTTAACCTAGGTAAAGGAGTTTCCTTCCGGATGCAAAGGTTGAAAAGGAAGCGCGTCTCCATGTTCTCCCCCATACGGTCTCGTCGCGTACCCACCTACTATCCACAGAGAACGGTTCAAGCTTGTGATCGCGGGTAGAAACAGAGGCGAAGGTTGAGCCCTACAGCCGACCTCGTCGTAGCTGAGAACGCCCTCGAATTGCGGGGAATCACGAAAACTTTCCCCGGCGTGTTGGCCAACCAGTCCGTGGATTTGACCATCCGCAAGGGCGAAATCCACGCCCTGCTGGGTGAAAACGGCGCCGGGAAGAGTACCCTGATGAACATTCTCACCGGCTTGTATACGCCAGATGCAGGGAAAATCTTCATTCACGGCAAGGAAGTCCACATTCGCAACCCCAAGGACGCTATCGCCTCTGGGATCGGGATGGTTCACCAGCACTTCAAGTTGGTCGAAGAGCTGAAAGTATACGAAAACATTATCATCGGCTGGAAGGAACAAGGTTGGCTGCTAAACCAACCGGTCCTGGTGAAACATATCGCCGATCTCTCCGCCCGCTATAACCTGCCGGTGGATCCCAACATCACCGTACGGGATTTGTCCGCCGGGCAGAAACAACGGGTGGAGATCATCAAGATGCTTTACCGCAATATGGAGTTCCTGATCCTTGATGAGCCCACCTCGGTGCTAACCCCCCAAGAGACGGAGAAATTGTTCGTCTATTTGCGGGAGATGAAGACTCAGGGCAAGACGGTCATCTTCATCAGCCACAAGCTGAACGAAGTGATGGAGATAGCCGACCGCGTCACCGTCCTCCGGGAGGGCCGTTTGATCCGGACCATGGACAAGGACCAAACCAGTCCCAAGGAGCTGGCCCGGATGATGATCGGTCGGGAGATGGAGACGATCGCCAAGATCGCTATCGACAAGGAGGTCCGGCGGGAGCCGGTCCTGGTCGCGGAAGGGCTGACGGCCAAGGGAGACGAGGGCCAGGTCGCCTTGAAGGGAGTTTCCTTTACCATTGAGAAGGGCGAAATCCTGGGCCTTGCGGGGGTCTCCGGCAATGGTCAATCCGAACTGGCGGAAGCATTGACGGGAATGCGACCTCTGGAAGCGGGGACGGTCTCGCTGAACCAGAAGGAGATCAAGGGAGCTACCCTCCACTTCATTCAGGCCGGGATCAGCCACATTCCCGAGGACCGCATCGGGACCGGTTCGATCCCCTCATTCAGTTGCATCGACAATGTCATCTTAAAGAGTTACAGGAAGCCTCCGATCCGTCGGGGTTGGACCTTGAACCACCGCAAGGCGGAGGAGATCGGTGGCCGGCTACTTAAGGAATACGATGTGCGCATGTCCTCCCCCAATACGCCAATCAAGCTGCTCTCTGGGGGCAACATGCAAAAGCTGATCCTGGCCCGTGAGATCTCCTGCGGACCGAAACTGATCGTGGCCGTACATCCTACCTACGGTCTGGATATCTGCGCTGTCGAGATGGTGCACAACTACCTGATCCAAGAACAGAAAAGAGGGTGTGCCATCCTGCTTATCTCCGAGGACCTTGACGAGATCTTGACTCTCTCGGACAGCATCGCCGTGATCTACAAGGGTGAAATGACCTCCAAGAAGCACCGCAACGATTGGACCATAGAAACCCTGGGCTGCGCCATGATGGGTATCCCCTACCAGACCGAGGAATCAGCCGATGTTACGAATTGAAAAACGTCAAACTTCCCAAACCTCGACCAGCATCCTGGTAGGGATCGCCGCCATCATCCTGGCTTTGGCGATCAGCACACTCGTGCTCAGCATCATGGGATACAAGCCGATCGAGATCTTCGCCAAGGCGTTCGGCCAAACCTATCTCACCATCCCGGGGATCCTGGAAAACCTCCTCATGCTGATTCCCCTCTCCCTCTGTGCGCTGGCTGTCGCCGTAGCCGCCAAGGCAGGGTTGTGGAACATCGGCGTGGAAGGACAATTCTTCGCTGGTGCAGCAGCAGCAACTGGGGTGGCATTGGCTTTTCCCAACCTGCCGGCGCCGATCCTCTTGATCCTGATGTTCTTCGCCGGGGCGATCGTGGCAGGTTTGCTCGCCTACATCTCCGTGCTGCCCAGAATTTACCTGGGGATCAGCGAGATTCTGACCACCATCTTGATGAACAGCGTGGTGATCTACTTCATCCGCTATCTGGTCTTCGACGCCTGGGATGACCCGGCGACGGTGGCGCCCCAGACGGCTCCCTTCGCGGAAGCTGCCAGGCTGCCCATCCTGATTGCTGATTCACGGGTTCACATCGGATTTCTGGTCGTCATTGGGGTCATCATCCTGGTCCATTACTTCGTCAACCGCACCGTCTATGGCTACGAGATGCGCGCTGTAGGAGAAAACATCCGCGGCGCAAAATACGCTGGGATCAACATCCGGAAGTACTTCTTCATCGCCATGTTCTTGAGCGGCGCCGTAGCCGGGGTGGCGGGGATGATGGAGGTGTCAGGCGTGGTGCACCGATTGCAGCCCACCATCTCTGCGGATTATGGCTTTTCCGCCTTCGTCATCGCCTGGGTAGCTCGTCTGGG
Organism: Coprothermobacterota bacterium; assembly: GCA_026389455.1. Lineage (GTDB taxonomy): Bacteria > Caldisericota > JANLFM01 > JANLFM01 > JANLFM01 > JAPLHV01. Next base: position 17,763 of record JAPLHV010000092.1, on the reverse strand, counting down.
CACCGGCGCCATCCTGATCGTCAGCTACCTCTTTGCCGGCTTGTTGGTGGCCGGTTTCACCATGCAGATGATGGGGATCCCCTCGATGGTGATCTCCATGCTTAAAGGGTTGATCCTGCTGCTGGTTTTAGCCGGCGAGATCCTGACGGTTTACAAGTTCACCTGGACTCGCGAACAGCCCCAAAAGAGCCGCTTGGCGGCGGACACAAGCGCAGCCGGAAGCGTGCTGAAGGATTCATGCGAGATCCCCCAGGCCGCCGGGGAGGAGCGCTGAGATGGATCTGCGAACGATACTCTGGATCATCGGGATGGGAATCACCGCTGGCACCCCTTTGCTCTACGCCGCCATCGGGGAAGTGCTGGCCGAGCGATGCGGCGTTTTGAATCTGGGGTTGGAAGGCCTGATGCTGATGGGCGCCATCACCGGGTATATGTTCGCCAGCCTGACGGGAGACAAGTGGATCGGCATCCTGGCAGTGATCGTGATCAGTGCCTTATTAGGAGCCATCCTAGCTCTCTTGATGGTCACCTACCGAACCAACCAAGTGGCCACCGGAATCGCCTTCACCATCTTCTGCACCGGCCTGAGCGCCTTGATCGGGAAACCCTACATCGGCGTGGTAGCCACCGATACTTTCAAGAAGATCCGGATGCCCTTCTTGGACGGAGTGCCGATGCTAAAACCGATCTTCGAACAGGACATCTTGGTCTACATCGCTGTGATTCTCTGTATCGCCGCCTGGTTCTTCGTTTATAAGACGAAGGCCGGCTTGCACCTGCGCGCGGCTGGGGACAATCCAGCCACCTTGGATTCCCTTGGGGTCAGCGTCTACAAAGTCCGCTACATCTACACGATCGTGGGGAGCATCCTGGCCGGAATCGCTGGAGCGTACCTGTCCCTGGCCTACAGCCCCAGTTGGATCGAAGGGATGGCCGCCGGGCGCGGATGGTTAACCATCGCCTTGGTCAACTTCGCCTTATGGAAACCGCAAAACACTATCACCGGCGCCTACCTCTTCGGCATCTTCTATGCCCTCAGCTATCGCCTGGAAGCGATGGGGATTGCCGTCCCCTCCTACTTCCTGCGCATGTTCCCCTACGTGCTGCCGCTGGTGATCCTGATCCTGGTCAGTTGGAGAGCCAAACAGAAGGGCAGCATCGCACCGAAGACGCTGGCCGTTCCTTACTTAAGAGGTTCGAAATGACCGAGCAATCGATAAAATAGGAGGTGTTAAAGAACACGGATAGGATTCAAGACAGTCACAAAGTGCGAAAAAACAAGGAGGCAAAGCAATGAAGAAGTTGACCGTTTTTTTCCTGGCACTGACAGTGTGTGCCAGCTTATTGGTGGGATGCGCCTCAAGCCCTACCAGTTCCCCTAGTCCTACGGCGACGGTAAGCTCTCCCAGTCCCACGGCTAGTTCCCCCAGCCCAACCGCTAGCTCTCCCAGTCCCACCGCCAGTCCGGAAGCAAAGATGAAAGTGGCCTTTCTTTATGACACCACAGTCGGAGATTTCGGCTGGTACTACGGGCACGAGAAAGCCAGGAAGCTGACCCAGGCAGCACTCGATTTCGTGGAGACCTCCTATCTGGAGAACGTAACGCCTGGCGCGCAGGCGGAACGTGTGATGACCGAGCTGTGCAACAGCGGATATTCCGTGATCGTCGCGGCAACCTCCGGCTACGAGGCGGATAGTTTGAAGGTGGCCGAGAAGTTCCCCAATGTGAAGTTCATCAATATTTGCGGCGTCACTGTCACATCCAACGTGGAGACTTGCTACCCCCTGACCACGCAGATTTGGTACATGCTGGGCCAGATTGCCGGCAAGATAACCAAGACCAACGTCATTGGCATGGTCGGCGCCGTGGTTTTTCCGGTTGACCTGCAAATCCAGAATGCCTGGTTGTTGGGCGCACAAAGCGTCAACCCGGCCGTGACGGAACGGATCATCTACATCAACACCTACTATGACCCCGCTGCTGAGCGGGATGCCGCCTTGGCTTTGATCGATGCCGGCGCCGATGTGATCGCCCAGGCTACCAACGACCCAGCTCACGTGCAAGCTGCAGAAGAGAAGGGCGTCTACGCTATGAGCCAGTTCGAGGACATGCGCCAATTCGGCCCCAATGCGTATGTCTCCGGTGATGTCTTCTTCTGGGAGAAGTACTACATCCCCACCCTGCAAGCGATCCATGACGGTAGCTGGAAAGCTCGTTCCTTCTGGCCGGACATCTTCTCCGGCGTGGCCGGAACAGCGGAGTTCGGCCCGATGGTCACCGACGAGATGAAGGCGCTGGTGGCGGCATCGAAAGAAAAGATGAAAACAGACCCCGAGTTCTTCTGGAAAGGGCCAATCAAGGACGTCAACGGTACGGTCCGCGTGGAAGCAGGGAAGCAGCTCACCCAGGAACAGTTGTTGTCGATGGACTGGTGGGTTCAGGGCGTCGTGACCTCGATGAAGAGCAACCCGTAGCGAAATCGACAATTTCGATCGTGGAAGGCTTGCCTGGCTCAAGGAGGAACGGGCAAGCCTTCCCGGGAATGAATCGGTGATGAGAAACGGTGTGAACCCATTTCGAGATCAGAGAAGCGGCAAAGTGGCCTTGGTGGCCCACTGCATCCTCAATCAAAACGCCAAGGTAGCCGGGTTGGCGCGATTCCCGGCCGCCGTCCCCGGGGTAGCGGCTTTACTGGAGCGATACCGCTTCGGGCTGGTGCAAATGCCCTGCCCGGAGATGGAGACGGCGGGGCTCCGCCGCTGGTGGCAGGTCAGCGACCAATACCGCTGCGCTGGTTTCCGGCGCAGCTATGATCGCCTGGCCGACCTCTTGCTGGATTCAGTGGAGGATTATCTCAGCCACGGTTTCACGGTGGTCCTGGTGGGAATCGACGGCAGCCCTTCCTGCGGCGTCGACATCACCGATCGGGACGCCAAGGGTATCTGGTTGGGATGCCCATCCTTGGATCTGGTTGGGATGCCCATCCTTGGATCTGGCTGGGCAGAATGACATCTTTGTAGACGGACCGGGCGTTTTCATCCAACGTATCCGAAGACAAGCGCGGTCGCGCGACTTGCCGGAACTGCCCGCTATTGGCCTGGCCCTGGATACCGAGAAGACAATCCTTGACCTCACCGTCCTGGAAGCCTTTCTGGTAAAATATTCCGCTGCATCGGAAGGGCAAGGACAGGCCAAGCCAGCAAGCACATGAAGGAAATCAATCGAAGGAGGAATTGATCTTGGGCTTTTTTGCAGAACGTCTACTTCCGATGGCCAAGAAAACGGTGGAGCTGGAGGCGGAGACCCCGCACCTGCGGGGGATCGTCGATGGGACCCTGCCGCTGGAGAAGTTCAAGTTCCAGGTAAAGCAGAACTACAACTATTTGATCGAGTATGCCAAGGCCTGGGCAATCGGCATGGCCAAATGCAGCGATTTCGAGACGATGAGTTTCTGGTACGAGATCGTCAAGGAAACAGTGGAACACGAGATCCCCTTCTACCGGGATTATTGGAAGAATAAACTAGGCATCTCCTTTGAGGAGATGGATGGGACGGTGATGAACAACACCAAACGGTCCTACACCTCCCACGAGCTGGCCCGAAGCTGGGAAGGGGATCTGGCTGAGCAGGTGACCTCCTTGCTTCCCTGCGACGTGGTCTACTGGGAGATGGGCAAATACCTGGCGGCACGATGCGAGTTGCCGGTAGGCCATCTCTATCGCGATTGGATCGAGTTCTACACGCGGGGGTGGTTCACTGAAGCCACCCAGAAGCTGGTAGCGTTGATCGACAAGCTGGTTGCACACAAGACCCCGAGGGAGCTGGCCAAGATTGAGGAGATCTTCGCTGTCGGCTGCAACTATGAATACCTTACCTGGCACAGCTACTATGCCATGGAGACTTGGCCGCTTGAGGAGATCTTCCCCCCCAAGTTCACCACCATCCAGGAATAGACCCTAGAATAAGGAGTGATTGCCGAAATGAAAGCCGCACGAATACACAAACCAGAGGAAATGCTGCGAATCGAGGAAATCGAAAAGCCCAAGCTGGAAAAGGGCACAGCCATCGTCAAGGTGAGAGCGGCCGGAGTATGCGCCACCGAGCTGGATTTCCTGGAAGGGATCTTCCCCTTTGGTCCCGAGCCCCTCGTCCTGGGACATGAGATCGCTGGCGTGATCGACGAGATCGATCCCGAGGGCGCCGGCTTCCGCAAGGGAGACCGAGTCGTCGTCTACAACGTGATGAATTGCGGCAAGTGTTTCTATTGCCGCAACGGAATGGAGAACACCTGCCCCACGCGCAAGGGACAGATCGGCTTTACCCACAACGGGGGCTTCGAGGAGTACGTCCAGGCGCCTGTCGCCTCGCTGGTAGCTCTCCCGCAGGAAGTCTCCTTCGAAGAGGGCGCCGTGCTATCGTGCAGCGGGATGACCGCCGTTCATTCCTCGCGCGTGGCCGGAACGACAGCCGGCGACACTGTGCTGGTGAACGGTGTCGGCGGGGTGGGATTGATGTGCATCCAGGTGGCCAGGATCTTCGGCGCTCATGTCATTGCAGTGGCTGATTCGGAGGAGAAAGCTGAACTAGCTAAGCGGGTCGGCGCCAATGAAACCCTGGTGGTTAGCGACTACGGCAAGCTTGACGAGGAAGTGCGGAAGCTGACTGGGGGCCGCGGCGTGGACGTCTATTATGAGCTGGTCGGGACCAAGGGTAGCCTGAAGGCAGGAATCGAGTGCCTGGGAATCGGCGGACGTCTGTTGATCATTGGCTACCAGAAAGAGCAAAACCTGGATTTCTACCCGGTGGATCTCCTGATCAAAGAAGGGAAAGTAGTCACCTCCGTCGCCGGCTGCAAGCGCGACCTCGAGCTGGCCCTCCGCTTTGCCAGCGAGAAGCGGGCCAACCCGATCATCGAGAACCGCTACCCGTTGGAACGGATCAATGACGCCCTCCAACGGATCATCGACCGCAAGGTCAAGGGCCGCAGCGTCATTGTGATGGACTGAGCGACCTTGCCGATCACCGTATTCTTCAACATTCCCGGCGTGACCAAAGGCCGCTACCAGGAGATGGTGGTGGAGGATGACGCCCCATCCCCCCCGACGGTGGAATCCATCTTCCGCCGGCTGGTCGAGGGGAGCCGTGCGCCCATTGCCGACTTGCTGGCTTCCGGCCAATGGAAGAAGGATTACCTGATCATTCTCAATGGAACCCTGACCCGGGATCCCGGAAATCAGTTACACGACCAGGATCGGGTATTGATCACCACCATCATGGGCGGTGGATGACCCGAAAGGATGGCGTGCGTGAAAATGAAGTCTATCTCTTGGAGGAATGAATATGAAGTTTAAGTTGCTGGACATCAACTTGACGGAGAAGACGGTCGGTACGATGGAAATCCCTGCCGAGACGATCCGCAAATACATCGGGGGGCGGGGGTTGGGAGGAAGGCTCCTGCTCGATCTGCTGCCGGGGAAAGTCGATCCCCTGGGGCCGGAGAACGTGATGATTTGGCTGGCTGGGCCGATGACCGGTTCCCTGGTCCCGGGCTGCACAAAACATGCCGTGTTCACCAAATCACCGCAAACGAACGGCTTCGTCGACAGCTACTCCAGTGGCGGAGTCGGTTTCCAGATGGTCTATGCCGGATACAACGGGTTGATCGTGCGTGGAAAAGCGCAATCCCCCTGCTATCTCTATATCCGCGACGACCGGGTGGAGATCCGCGACGCCTCCCACTTGTGGGGACTTGATTCCTATGAAGCTTCCTCCCGCCTATTGAAGGAATTAGGTGAAGAAGGCTTCGGGCATGCCGCGATCGGACCCGCCGGTGAGAACCTGGTGAAGTTCGCCTGCATTAACAACGATTTCTACCGCCAGTCAGCCCGAGGCGGGGTGGGCGCCGTGATGGGCTCCAAGAATCTGAAAGCCTTGGTGGTGAAGGGAACGGGCGGCGTGCCCTGCCGCGACATCCCCGGCTTCCTCGCCTTCAACAAGCAGAAACTGGCGGACGCCAAGATCAGTGGCGGCGCCGCGGCGCACAAGAGAGCCGGCACTGCCATCACCTTCGATGCAACGCAGGCGGCGGGCATGCTCCCCACCAAGAACTTCCAGTTCGGAACCTTCCCACCGGCAGCCGACAATCTTGATTCAGCTGGGGTGATCAATAAAGCGAAGGCCTCGGTGGCTTGCCTCGGCTGCCCTGTTCCTTGCGGCATGATCCTGGAGTGTACCGATTCCGCGGGGAAGATCTTCCGCTTGGAAGGCCCCGAGTATGAGACCACCGGACTGTTGGGCGCCAACCTGGGCATCAGCAGCATGGATGCGGTGGCGGAAGCCAACATGCTCTGCGACACGCTGGGGATGGACACGATCGCCGTCGGAGCGGCCATCAGCTTTCTGATGGAAGCCAACGAGAAAGGGATGATCCCGGCTGAGTTCGCGGAACAGGCCGGCATCGCCTTTGGAGACATCGACGGAACCCTGCGATTGGTGAAAGATATCGTCTACCGCCAGGGCATCGGAGAATGGGCGGCGGAAGGGGTCGCCTTTTTGGCCTCGAAGATCGGCCAAGGTTCCGATCGCTTTGCCATGCACTCGAAGGGCCTGGCTTTCCCCGCTTACGACCCCAGGCGAGCCTTCGGCGCCGGTCTGGCCTATGCCGTCTCTCCTCGGGGCGCCTGCCATCGACGCGCTTGGCCTCCCGCACTGGAGGTCTTTGGGGATGTGCCTCCCTATACCGCCGAGGGCAAAGGAGTGGCCATCAAGGGGCTCTACGACGAACGGAATATCCTCCATTCCCTCATCGCCTGCGACTTCCAGGGTTTCGCTGTACCCGTCTCGCTGGCAGAATTCGCCAAATACCTGCGTTTGGTCACTGATCTGGATTACTCGGACGAGGAGCTTGCGCACATCGCCGACCGCGTGGAAACGACGATCCGAATGTTCAACGTGCGGGAAGGAATGTCCCGCAAAGACGATACCCTTCCCAGCCGCGTCTTGGACGATCCCATGCCGGACGGACCCGCTGCGGGACAACACATCACCCAAGCCGGCCTGGATCGCATGCTGGATGACTACTACCGGAGCCGCGGTTGGGACAGCAACGGCATTCCAACCAAGGAAACTTTGGCCAAATACGAGATTGAAGAGGGACTGCGGTGAAACTGCAATTTAATCAGAAGGAATGTGTTGGATGTGAAATGTGCTCTCTCGTTTGCACGTTGACCCACGAAGGAGTCACCGGGCTGGAGCAGGCCAGGATCAAGATCGTCCGCAACTACCCGTCCTTGATGGACCCACTGTTTAAGGCCGCCTTCTGCCAAAATTGCGCCAACGCCGAATGCATTGCGGCCTGCGCTGTCGGCGCCCTGGTTGAGGATGCAGAGGGGATTGTTCATCTCGATCCGGAGATGTGCATCGGCTGTGGAAACTGCGTCGAGGCCTGTCCCTTCCATGCCATCTGGATGGATGCGAAGACGGAAAAAGCCTTCAAGTGCGACCTCTGCGGCGGAAAACCGGAATGCGTCGGCTATTGCCTGCACGATGCCTTGAAATTCGAGTAGCTCAGAAAAGATAGTGGAATCGGCGCCAAACTGACCGGCGCTATCATCCTTATTTATCAACGTAGGGGCGCGGCATGCCGCGCCCCTACGCGTGAGGCTCGCTGAGTGACGGGTTCAAGCGGGAGGGAGGAGGTAATCTTCCAGGATGAACACATCAAGAACCGGCTTCAAGCGCGCCAATTGCCTGTCGTTGGTCACCAATGCTTTCGCCTTCTCGACCAAACAAGTTGCCGCCTGGATGGCGTCCGCCGGCCTCAAGCCAAAGCGCGCGCGAAGTTGAGACGCTTTTCCGGCCACATCACGATCCACATCCCGCAATCACTGCTGCCCATTTCCCCTCCTCCACGCCGGCCAACACTTCTTGTACCAGGTCGCGATAGCGAGGATTTCCTTCCAAGTGGCAGATAAATATGGACGTGTCCACACCAATCAGGGGATAGGCGATCAGGGCTTGCTGAAGTCGTCCCATGCGTCTCGTTCCCGACTGATGTATTGATCAGTCTCCACTCCCTCCCAAATCTCCTTATGCAGGCCACATAAAGTGTCCGTATAACTGGATGGCTCTGGCAGCAATACGATCATCCCTTCTTGCACTTCCACTAACAAGCGATCCCCACCGTGAATCCGCAACCGTTCGCGGGCTTCACGGGGAACAGCGATCTGGAAGCGCTTGCTTACCTTCACAGTCACTTGTTCTGCCATCACTTCTCCTTTTTGCTAAGCGTAATCGCATTCTACCCGTATAAACGCCGTTGTCTACCACCTTCTTCCACACTCCATCCAATGGCGTACTTACTACCCTTCCAAGGTGGTAAGTCCTTCCCTTATCCCTTCCTTCCCCTTCCCGCTCCCGGTAAAAGGAGTCAACCTGGCGGGCAAAATCCTGCAAGCTCCAGCGCAAGGCCCGCGGTTCCCTGCCCATCCCAAGGGCAGTGCAAAGATGCTGGTACGCCGTACAATAGGATGAAATGCAGCAGGATCATCTTCATCTATCCGGACAAATTGCCGAGCTCTTCGCCTCGCTGCAAGAGGTCGAAGCCGTCGCTCTGGGCGGGTCGCGCGCTAGCGGCGCCTCGGACGAATCTTCCGACATCGACTTGTACGTCTACACACGCGCCGAGATCCCCCTCGAAAACCGCCAGGAAATCGTCGAGCGATCCGGCGGCGCAACGGAGACCAGCCTGAACATGGATTACTGGGGTCTGTGCGATGAGTGGATTCATGCTCCCACCGGCGCCGAGATCGATATCTCCTACTTCGAGGCGCACTGGATGGAAGATCGGCTGGATCGGGTCATCAACCGGCGCCAGGCCAACCTCGGCTATACGACCTGTTTTTGGCACACCATCAGCCGATCCATTGCCTTGAGAGATCCCCGGGGGTGGTTTTCAGCATTACAAACCCTTTGTCAAAGCGAATACCCGGAAGCGCTGCGGCAGAACATCATCGCTCTCAACTATCCGGTGTTGCGAAGAATCATTCCGTCCTACTCCAACCAACTCGACAAAGCGGTGAAACGCCACGACCTGGTCAGCGTCAACCATCGCCTGGCGGCTTTGTTTGCGTCCTATTTCGATATCCTATTCGCCCTGAACCGGCAGTTGCATCCCGGCGAAAAGCGTTTGGTCGAGCTGGCGCTTGCCCACTGCGCCAGGCTTCCAGCGCACATGGAGGCGGATATCACTGCCATCCTGCGAAGCGCTTCCGGCAACCTGTCTGGTTTTTCGGCATCCATCGCCCGCTTGTTGGATCGTCTGGATCGATTGCTGGAGGATGAAGAGTTTGTCTGCGCTGCCGGCGCCTCCCTGCAAGCAGAGTCAGGACAAGCCATAGCTTGTCCTGACTCTGGGAACGACAATGAACCTTAGCGACTACTGCCGCGTTCTCCGCCCTTACGTACTTCCCCGAGGCTTGCGATCCGGCAGCATCCGGCCTGGCAGGAAGAAGCTGAGGAGAAAACCGAGCAGGCCCAACACCCCGATCGCCGCCACCGCGTCGCGCAGCGACTTATCCCGAGCTTGAGCGTTGATCCGCACCATTTCGTTTTCGATGGGTTGGGGCTCGTCCTTGGTCTTCAAATAGGCGGTCAGCTCAGCATCGCTTACCGTCTGGGCGTCTTTTTCAGCCGCCTGCTCCAACGTGGGCTTGTCCGCCGCCGGCAAGACAGCGCTCTGGTTGATCCCGAAGGAAAGACCGGAGATCAGGGCTGCAATCAACACTGCGCCGGCCACCGCCGTGCCCAAGGCGCCGCCTAGGTTGGAGAAAGCGCGATTCAGCCCGGAGATATCTCCTTGCTCGCTGATCGGTACGGAGGATTGAACCAGGTTCAACAGTGGAGCCGTGGTTAGCCCCAGGCCAATCCCGACGATGATCAACCCTGGCATCACGCTTATGCTGGTGGAAGAAGAACTCATCGTCAGGCCGACGACCAGGATCCCGATTGAGGTGAACAGCAGACCAGCCGACACCGCCAGCTTGGGTGTGAATCTGGCCATCACCTTGCTGACTTGTGTGGCCACTAGGATCAAAGCGATCGTCAGCGGCAAAAGAGTGAGACCCGCCTGGAAGGCGTTAAAACCCAGGCCGATCTGGAGGAAGAGCGGCACCACGAACAGCAAACCCGCTTGCATGAACATCTGCACGATGATAACCGGCAAGCCGATACTGGCCGCCCGCAATTTGAAGATGGCGAGATCGATCAATGGTTGCTTTTTTGCCCGTACCCGCTGACGTTGCCACAGCACGAACAAGGCCAGGATCACCAGTCCAATCAGGACGAAAACGATCACCGGCGAAATCCCCCCTTGGGGGATCAGTTGCGTGTTCCCGATGAGGAATGCTTTGCGCGCCGTCAGCCAGCCATAGACGCTGGCCTGCAGGATCCCCATGACTACGAAGGCGAGTCCCAGGGCCGACAGAACGGCGCCCAGGAGGTCCAGCCTGGGACGCGCGCCTTCTTCCTTCGGAACAACCAGTTTGCGCGAAAGAAATACCACGATAAGAACAACCAGAACCTCCATGGCGAAAGAAGCTCGCCAACTGACGAAGGTGGTCAGGAAGCCGCAAATTAGAGGCCCAAGAGCCGCTCCGGCCGCCGCTGCCATGCCGATCATGGCGTAGCCGCGCACCCGGGCTTTACTCTCGGGGAAGAAGATGGCGATCATAGAGAAGATAGCCGGGATCATCAGGGCCGAGCCGATGCCCTCCAGCAATGACCAGCCGGTGATCATCAAACCCAGGTCGGGGCTTAGAGCGGTGGTCAAGGCGCCGATGCCGTAGAGGATGATGCCCAGGGTGAAGGTCCGTTTCCACCCCCAGATGTCGCCCAACTTGCTGCCGATGATCATGAACGCCGCCATCACCAGTGAATAGGTGGTCAGAGCGGCTTGGACACCGGTAACGGTGGTGTGCAAATCTTGCACGATGCGGGAGACAGCCACGTTCATGGCGGTGGTGTCGTAGGCGTTGATGATCTGAGCCAGCCCCAGTACAAGCAGGATGAATCCCGCCGACATGGCCTGCTTGCTAATGGGCGCTTCCTTCCGCACTGACGCTTGGTTGGTCTTCTCCATTCCTTTTCCCTTTCCCGGGTTTCCCCGCAAACACGGTCCGATCAAGTGCCGCGATACTTTACCTACCTATTATGCATTGTACGCTAATATGATAGCGCCTGGCATCTGTGTGAAAAACAAGCGATCCAACCGCCAGGCCAGGCTCCAAGGATGGCTACTCCTCGGCCAGCAACGAACCGAGTCCAGCGATCATGAAGACTTTCTTGACGACCGGGTTCACGCGCACCACCGAAAAACGGCCAGGACCGGCGGCCTTGGCCGTTTGCAGGCAGATCCGCAGAAAGACCGAGGCCACATACTCCACCTCGGCCAGGTCGAACTCCACCGTCCCCCTGGCGGCGCGCACCCGCTCCAACACCTGCTCGTCGGTTGCCTGGCAAGCCAGAGTATCCAGTTTACCGGAAAATATAACCAGCAACTTTGATTGGGTTTCTTCAAAACGAACCATGCTCTCTCCTTATCGGTTCCGGTGGTACAGCTTCTCCACCGCAGCGGCGTCCATGCTCTCGTCCAAATAGAGGCTCTTGTCGAAAAGCTCCAGCTCTTCGTTCACTCGCCGCCGGGCGATCCGTTGGATGTTCAGCAGATGATGGGCAGTAATGTTGTCGGTGGTGATATTCTTCCCTCCCGTGCCGCAACCCAGCGTTAAGGAGGGCGCCAATCGGTTGTAGATCGCCCCCACCGCCCCCTGCGAGGAGGGTGTGTTGACCAGGATCCGTCCGGCGTTCATGGCAGCGGCGAACTGGCGGATGACTTCCTCATCGTTGGAGAAGATCGACACGGTATGACCGATGCCGCCGTGGTAGTTTAGCTCGATGCACAGGTTGATCGCTTCCGGCAAACTCTCTACTACATAGTAGGCAAGGATCGGCGCCAGGATCTCAGAGGAGAGAGGATAACCCTTCCCTACCTTCTTTTGTGGCGCAATCAACAGGGTGACATCGGACGGCGCCTCAATCCCGGCCAGCCGGGCAATGTGGGCAGCCGGCTGCCCCACCACGTCCATGCTCATCACGCCCTGCTCCTGGTCAAAAGCCACCGCCTCCACCTTGTGGGTTTCCTCTTCGTTCAGGAAATAGGCTCCACGGCGTTGGAATTCCGCCATCACTTGCCCGGTGAGCGCTCTTTCGGTGACGACTGCCTGCTCGCTGGCGCAGACCGTGCCGTTGTCGAAGGTCTTGGAGATGAGGATTTGTTCTACGGCGAAAGGGATGTCGGCCGAGCGCTCGATGTAGACGGGGACATTCCCGGCGCCCACACCGATCGCCGGCGTGCCGGAACTGTAGGCCGATTTGACCAGCCCGGCGCCTCCCGTGGCCAGGATCAAGGCCAGTCTCTTGTGCGACATCAGGGCGTGTGTTTCCTCGCGGCTGGTGTTTCCCAGCCACTGCACGCAGTCTTCCGGCGCGTCCTCGCTGAGGGCTGCTTCGTACATGATGCGGGCCGCTTCGCTGGAGCAGCGGATGGCCCGGTTGTGAGGCCGGATCAGAATCGGGTTGCGCGTCTTGAGCGCAATCAGGATCTTAAACATCACCGTCGAGGTCGGATTGGTAACCGGCGCCACGGCTAGGATGGGTCCCAGCGGTTGGGCGATCTCCACGATCCCCCGCTCCCGATCTTCCCCGATCACCCCTACCGTCTTCTCGTCTTTGATGTCCTCGTAGACCAATTGGGTGGCCAGCACATTCTTGATCACCTTGTCTTGCCATATTCCCAACCCGGTCTCCTCGCAAGCCATCTTGGCCAGCCGCACCCGTGCGTTGAAGCCCGCCAGATAAGCGGCCCGCACAATCCGATCAGTGTGCTCCTGATCGAGTTGGCTGAAAACGGCAGCAGCCAATGCCGCGCGTTCCATCACCTCCTCTACATCGAAGCGCTTGCTCTCTATCTCCATCTCTTCCTCCTGACCGCTCGTATTGACCACCATTCTAGCAGACAGCCGCCCTAACCCGCTCACCATGGGGTCACATCTTCATATGTCATTCTTTTAGAAAAAGAAGGAAAAGAGGATGCTCTATTTATTGCCCGTCTCCTTCAATCTCGGTACCGTAGAGGATTTCTTCTGCCTAACCTTTTGTATGGGGCGGGTTTGAAACCCGCCCCTACAACTTCATCTGAACTTCATCGGAAGTTGACTTGGCTTTCACGCGGCTGTGTTTCCATCAGAGGAAAGATCGTGATGGAGGTTTTGTTTTGATGACAACGATTAACCGCCGTGAGAGGGCGATACGAAGGATGAAGTTCTGGCGCACCCTGGACCGACTTGCCGCCTGGGTGCTGTTGGCAGGGATGGCCCTTTATTTCCTGAGCGGGTACGGGATGAGCAAGGGGATCATCGACGCCAACTTCGCCACTCGTCTGCACACCGATATCCTCCCTCTGCCGATTGTCCTGGCCTTCCTGATTCATGTGGGGTATGCCACCCGCTTGGCCTTGATGCGCTGGAAAGCATGGCGATGGCCGGGTCAGATCGCATGGGCGGCCTTCCTGATCCTCTTTCTCTTTGCCTCGCTCTTTCTAGATCGCATCTACCGCATCCCAGCTTTCAGCACAAGTCCAACGGCAGTGGTGGAGACAACGGCGGTATCCCCTACCCTGCCGATTTCGGCTCCCAACCCCAGCCCCTCCTCGGAACCGGTTACGCTGGCCGAGGCGGGAACCTTCCAACCGGCCACTCAGGTCGAAGCGCCTACCTCCCAACCGGCCTCAGAAAACACAGCAGCGGAGCGCACCTTCACCCAAGCCGAGCTAGCCCAGTACAACGGCCGCAACGGCAACCCGGCCTATTTGGCAGTTGACGGCTTGGTCTACGACCTAAGTCGTGTCTTCCTCAGCGGCGGCCATTTCTCCCACCAGGCCGGCCAAGAACTGACGAACGCTTTCTATCTGCGCCACGCCGTTCGTGCCATTGCCAAGTACCCGGTAGTGGGAATCTACCTTCCCTAGTGAAGAATGGAAGGCGCCAGCCCTGGCACAGATTGTCTTTGCCTCGGTAGCTGCTTTCGGGAGGCTCGTACCGATCAGGGAAACAAATCGCGCGGTTTGGCTTCCTCTCCAATAGTGGTGATTAGCACCAAGTTAAGCCCTCAATCACTGTCCCCAAACCGGGCGCTGCTGTCCTTAAACTGCAGAAGCCCATTCGACAAACGGAAACGATCGCGGCGATCAGAACCGGCGGTGCGATGGGGGAACCGTGCTATACTAGCTAATAGATGGTGGAATCTGCGCAGGGGTGAATGGAAGCGATGATACCAACTGAGATCTTGGTCAGCCCAGGGTGCAAAGTAAAGTTGGAGGGTCTGCCGAGAGACCTGGGTCGGACCTTCCTGCGGAAGATTGAGCTGTTAGCCGGCAATCCCCGACACCCCTCGTTGAATGCCCACTCTCTGCACCGCAGCGGCGACGGTCTATGGGAATGCTACATCAGCGACAACTACCGCTTGATCTACCAGCCGATCGGCCGGGACATTCGCCTATGGGATTTGGGCCCGCACTCCATTGTCGACCGCTTCCGGGGTGAGTTGGCTCCGCCGGCAGTCTTCCAGTTGCTCTTCCCCCAAGGCGAAGAGAAGTCGGAGGATGAAGGATTCCAAATCCCTTCCTCCTGGTACAGCCCGCAGGATGGGGTGGAGAAGGACTACCCCTTCGCTCAATTCCGCACCACCCACCTGCGCATCCTTGGAGTGCCGGAGAGCATGGCCAAGGCCGTCCGCCACCTCCCTTCGCTGGAACTTCTGGAAGAACTGCCGCTGCCCCCCAGCGCCCAGCAAACTCTGCTGGACATCGCCACCAGCAGCCGGTTGGCGCCGATCCTGCGCAACCCGGATGAGCTCTTCTACCGCACCACCCTGGAACGATTGGAAGGGTATGTGCAAGGCCACATCAAAGACCTGATGCTAAACCTTTCCGAGGAACAGCGCCGCATCGTAGAGATGGAAGCACGAGGCGACACGTTGCTGCGGGGAGCAGCCGGCTCCGGCAAGACCACCATCCTCGTTTACCGGGCCATTCGCCTTGCCGAGCGCGGCGACCAGGTGTTGTTGCTGACCTATAACCGCACCCTTGCCCAGGCCATGCGCACGCTGGTAGAGAGCCAGGTTGGCCCCTTGCCGCCGAATCTTGTGATCCAAAATCTAGACGCTTACCTGATGCGATTGTTGGGAGATGTCGTCCCGAACTTACACCGGCGGATGGTCCAGTCCGGACAGCATCGCGATTTCATCAGGTCTGCCTTGGAGCGCGCGCGAGCGGAAGCGGACGGCCAGCAGCGCTTCGAGTGGATGGCTCTACCTTCCTCAGGAGGCACTCAAGGCGCGGGAGCCGCTTTTAAAGGTCTGAGCGAGGCCAATCTGCAAAACGAGATCGTGCGCGTGATCAAGAGCAACGGCCTAGAGAGCTGGGAAGAATACCTGGCCTTCCCCCGCTTCGGACGGAAACGGCCTCTGCGGGAAGGGTTGCGCCGCTCCATCTGGTCGGTCTACCTGGCTTACCAAAAGATCTTGGCCGGTGAGGACCTGTTGGATTGGCCGGACCTTTCGCTGCTGGCGTTGCGTTACCTGGACCAGCACCCCCAATCGCCCCGCTTCGATGCGGTATTGGTGGACGAGGCCCAGGACTTCACCCTCTTGGCGCTGAAAGTTGTACAGCGACTGGCCCGGGAGGGGGGGAATCGTTCCCTCTTCCTGGTCGGCGATCTTGGTCAGACCATCTACTCGCGCGGTTTCACTTGGCGGCAGGCGGGGCTGGAAGTGAAGGGGCGCAGCCGCAGCCTGAGACGCAACTACCGAAATACGGTGCAGATTGCCCAAGCCGCCAAGCAACTGGGGGAGTGCAACCTGATCCTGAGGGATTCCGGCGAGTATGTAGAGCCGGAATTCTCCGCCCGCCAGGGCAACCCGCCATTGGTGCTTTCCTGTTCGGATGAGGACGCCTGCAAGGGGGCGGTCTATGAGGAGATCCTCCGCCTCAGCGAGGAGGGGCTCTTCCAGGTAGGCGACTGCGCTGTGATCTGCCCCACCAACGAGATGAGCAAGCAGTTCCAGCAGTACTTGAACGCGCGCGACCTGCAGAGCGCGGTGCATACCGACGCTGACTTCGATATTCTGGAGGCGCGGGTGAAGATCCTCACTATCCACTCGGCCAAGGGATTGGAGTTCCCGGTGGTCTTCGTGGTGGGCCTCACCGAGGGGCGCCTCCCCCGTTCCCACCGCGGGGAGCTTGATGAGGAGGAGGCAGCCATCGCCCTGGAGCAGGACCGCATCCTGCTCTACGTGGCTATGACCCGCGCCGCCGAGATGCTCTACCTGGTGACCTGCCGGAACCAGGCCTCCCGCTTCCTGGGCGAGCTGAGCGGAATGGCGCTGCAACGAAACCTGTGGTGAGCGCAGCAGCCCGCTGACGAACGTCAGGCTCTCGGGTCCTCCTGGCCAAGTCCCCGCCTCTCCCCTACAATGTCAGGGAAAATGCATCCTTTTGTTTCCGGATCTTCCGGTGAAAAGAGTCGTGAAGAGCACAGCCTGGTCATCCCCAGACTGAGTTCAACCCGCGGGGGAGAGAGCATCTGATGCAGAGCCGGCTAATTGCCGCCGCCCGCGGCGACGAGCCGGGGGATCTGCTCTTGACCCACGCGAGGGTGGTCAATGTCTTCTCTGGACAGATAGAACCAGCCGACGTGTTGATCCGCGATGGAAGGGTGGCCAGCTTGCGCGGCGGGGAGGCCGCGGCAGTGGAAGACATGGACGGCCTCATCCTCTGCCCTGGCTTCATCGACCCCCACTTCCACCTGGAGAGCAGCCTGGTGACACCCTCGGAATTCGCCAGGGCGGTGATGCCGCGCGGCACCACAACGGTGGTGGCCGATCCCCACGAGATCGCCAACGTGCTGGGGGCGAAGGGGATCCGGGCGATGCTGGCAATGACCGAGGGGTTGCCCCTTCAGGTCTTTTTTATGGTCCCCTCCTGCGTCCCGGCGACGGAGATGGGGACGGCCGGCGCACGCTTGGAGGCTGCCGACTTCCCGCCACTGCTGGCCTACCCGAAGGTGATCGGGCTGGCCGAGGTGATGAACTTCGCCGGCGTGATCCATCGCGACCTCTCCTTGCTGGCTAAACTGGAGGCAGTGGGGAGTCGGCCAGTGGACGGACACGCGCCGGGGTTGAGTGGCCGCGACCTGGAAGCCTATGCCGCTGCTGGGATCTCCTCCGAGCACGAATGCACCACCCTAGCTGAAGCCCAGGAAAAGTTGCGCTTGGGGATCCACATCTTCCTGCGCGAGGGGTCAGCGGCCCATAACTTGGCCGACCTGCTGCCGTTGGTCACGGCTTCGACCGCCCCCTTCACCAGCTTTTGCAGCGACGATCGCAACCCCCTCGACCTGCGAGACGAGGGGCACATTGATCTGGCCTTGCGGAAAGCGGTTCGCTTGGGATTGGATCCGATCACCGCTGTCCGCATGGCCACTCTCTACCCGGCCCGTCACTACCGTCTCGAGGGCCTGGGGGCGGTGGCGCCGGGCTACCGCGCCAACCTGGCAGCCCTCCCCGACCTGCGCGATTTCCGGGCAGAACGGGTCTACAGCTTTGGGATAAAAGTGGCCGAAGGCGGCAAGGCGCTCTTCTTCGTCCCT
>JAPLHV010000181.1 GCA_026389455.1 Coprothermobacterota bacterium | reverse complement strand
CCATCACAACGGCGTGCCTAACCGAATCCGGATTCAATCCAGCTGGAATCAAGCCTGCCCGAATGTGGAGTCGCGATGTTCAGAATTGTATGATCACCGCTGGTGAAGTTCTTGTTGCACGCAGTAATACGTCCGAGCTTGTCGGTAGGGCGTGCATATTCGATGGCATCCCAGAGCAGGTTGTGGCTTCGGATTTGACAATTCGAATACAGACACATGGTGATCTCCAGCCATATTTCCTAGCCAAATACTTGTCAGCTCTTTTTCTCAGCGGCTATTGGCGCGAGCAAGCTGGTGGGGCCAGTGGTTCAATGAAAAAGATTACAAGGACTCAGATCCTAGCCCTTGCCATTCCTTTTCCGCCTCTTTCTGAGCAGCGGCGGATTGCGGGAGTCTTGCGCGAGCAAATGGCGGCAGCGGAGAAGACTCGTGCGGCGGTGGAGGAAGAACTGAACATGATCAACACCCTGCCGGCAGCCCTGCTGAGCCGGGCGTTTGCGGGTGAATCATGAAGGAAGACAGCAAAATGAGGAAGAATAGGCAGATGGTGCGCGAAGAACCGGCCGGCTATGAAAACAGCGCGGTCGTGCTTTATCAAACGCCTGACGGCAGCATCAGTATCGATGTCCGTCTTGAAAAAGAAACGCTATGGATGGATGCCCATCATATGGCCCAGCTCTTTGGCAGAGACCGATCTGTGATCGTACGCCATATTAACAAGATATATGCGACCGGCGAATTGGATCCAACTTCAACCCGTGCAAAAAGTGCACAGGTTGCGGCAGATGGAAAGTTGCGCCAGATGGATTTGCACAACCTTGACGTGATCATTGGGGTCGGCTATCGCGTCAATTCTATACGCGGCACGCAGTTTCGCATCTGGGCAACCCAGGTGCTGCGGGATCACCTGATCAAAGGGTACTCGGTCAATTCAAAGCGCTTAGAAGAGCTCCAGCAGTCCTTGAAGCTGGTCGGGAAAGTCCTAGAGCGGTACGACGTGACATCGGACCAGGCCCGGGCGATCCTTCGGGTCGTGACGGATTATGCCTCCGCCCTTGATTTGCTGGACGATTACGATCACCAGCGGGTTTCCGTCGCCCATCTAGAATGGGCGGAAGCCAAGGGCATTGACTACGATGAGGCGATGACCGTCATCGGGGAGTTGCGTCGCAAGTTCGGTGGGTCAGATCTCTTCGGAAGAGAGAAGGACCAGAGCTTGCGCGGATCCCTTGGAGCAATAATGCAATCCTTCGACGGCAAAGATCTGTATCCGAGTCTGGAGGAAAAGGCCGCCCACCTTCTCTATTTTCTGGTGAAGGATCATAGCTTCGTGGACGGCAACAAGCGCATTGCCGCTGCCCTCTTTCTCTGGTTCATGGAGAAGAACGGCATCCTCTATCGGGCCGACGGCGCCCGGCACGTCGCCGATAACGCGCTGGTCGCTATCACGCTGATGATTGCGGAAAGCAATCCAAACCAGAAAGATATTCTGACCAAGGTAGTCGTGAATCTGATCAAAGACGGGCAGTGACGGATGGCAAATAGGAAAAAGAACAATGGAAACGGAAACGGCCGGCGGCTGGTCACCCAGCAATCGGTAGACCAGGCGGTCAAGAGCATCTGCGATATCATGCGCCGTGGCAACTGCGCCGGGGCGATGCAGTATGTTCCTGAGCTGACCTGGATTCTCTTCCTGCGCATCCTCGACGAGAAGGAATACCGCGAAGAGCAGGAAGCCGAGGCTCTGGGCGTAGCCTTTCAGCCCTCGCTGGAAACCCCCTATCGCTGGCGCGACTGGGGCGCGCCGCCGGAAACCCTTCCCGCAGGTCAGACCAATAAGCGCAACGAACTTCAGAACGCGCCGCAGAACGCCTTCTTCAGCTTCGTCAACACGGAGTTGCTGCCACGTCTGAAAGCGCTGAAGAACCAGCCCAACGCCTCGCCGCGCCAGAAGGTCATCAGCGAGATCATGACCGGCGTCGAGCGGGTGCGCATCGATACCGAGCGCAACTTCCTGGATGTGCTGGACAAGGTACATCAGCTAACCGTGGAGGCAGTGGACCCCACGCATGTTTTCACCCTCTCGCAAGTCTATGAAGGGCTGCTTCTGAAGATGGGCGAGAAGGGCAACGACGGCGGGCAGTTCTTTACCCCGCGCCAGGTCATCAAGGCGATGGTGCAAGCGATCAACCCGCACGTGGATGAAACGGTCTATGACCCTGGCTGCGGCACGGGCGGATTCTTGGCGCAATCCTACGAACACATGGCCGGAACCAACAACGAAAAGGTTCAGACCGCAGAACAACTGGAAACGCTCAAACAGCGGACCTTCTGGGGCCGGGAAAAGGAAAACCTCATCTATCCCGTCGCTCTGGCTAACCTCGTCCTGCACGGGATCGACAAGCCGAACCTCTGGCACGGCAATACGCTGACCGGCCAGGAAATCTATGGGGGACTGTTCGAGGGAGCGCCGCAAACTTTCGATGTGATCCTGACCAACCCGCCCTTCGGCGGCAGAGAGGGCAAGGAAGCCCAAACCAACTTCGACTACAAGACAGGAGCCACGCAGGTGCTATTCCTTCAGCACGTCATCCGCAGCCTGCGCGAGGGCGGGCGGTGCGGCATCGTGCTCGACGAGGGATTGCTCTTCCGCACCAACGAGGATGCCTTTGTCAAGACCAAGCGCAAACTGCTCGACGACTGCGATCTGTGGTGCATAGTGAGCCTGCCTGGCGGCGTCTTCACGGCCGCCGGCGCGGGTGTCAAGACGAACCTGTTTTTCTTCACCAAGGGCCGGCCGACGCGAAAAATCTGGTATTACGACTTGACAGACGTCAAGGTGCGCAAAAAGACCCCACTCACGCTAAAACACTTTGAGGACTTCCTGCGATTGCTTCCGAGTCGCCCTGACAGCGATCTCTCCTGGACCGTGGATATGGACGAGCGCAAGCGGATCGCTGCCGATGAAGCCCGGCCGCTCAAAGAGCAGTCCACCGCCAAGGTCCGGCAGGCCGCGCAATGGTCACAGCGTGTCGCCGACTTGAAGAAGGTTCAGCCGCGCGATGACCAATCCATCGAAGCAGCCGAGGCGAAGGTGGCGGAACTGACCCGCGAGGCGCGCGATCTGGCTGCCAAGGCGAAGGAGATCGATGACGCCGTCTACGACTTGAAGGCTGTCAATCCGCACAAGAAGCCGGATGTGGATGAACGGACACCCGAGGAGCTAATGGACATTATCGAAGCCAAGGGGCGGGAAGTCGCCGAGGCGTTGGCGACACTCCGGGAAACGTTTAGGGACGTTGTTCAATTGTCAACTTAGCTCCCAACATGCTATGCGGGTGGATGGACTGAGAGGCTTAAGCTCGCCGCGTTACGAATCGCTCCCGTTCCACCAAGACCGGCTTCCCGTTCTCGGCTTTTATCCAGGACAGATAGGGACTATTCTTGAAGGAAATACTCCCGATCCGCATCGTAGAGAAAGATATCTCGCTTCTCGATGCCTCACTTCATGCCATGCTGGAGAAGTCTGGGTAGATATGGCTTGGCGAGTCTTGGAAGGGGATCAGTGCGAGAGCATCTGCATGAGTTAGTCAACAATTGAACAACGTCCCTGAGAATCCCCCGCCTGAGATCCGCAAGCTGCTCGCGTCTCTCCTTGCCGCGGTGGTCAATTTAATGATGAGCGTTCACACCCCCGGCAAATACGCTCGAACGCCGCGCGGTGCGCTTTGGCCGGCTGGTACATGACCATCCGGTCCGCGATCTCCTAGTTTGCCTTAAAAGCGCTCTTCAGCTCCACGAAGTTGGCGTAACCGGATTTGAGCTTCACAGCATCCGCAATTTTCGCCATCACACCACCTCTGCTGAATATCACGATTTTGTTAGAATCAATTTACCTCGTTCCGTCAATCGGTATTTCTGCTTGCTGCTTTGTGGTTTATCGGGGATCGTCATCTCAATGAAACCGGCATCCAAAGAGGGGACCAAGTACAGAAAGCGGAAGTTCTTGATGGCCTTTAAGCCCAAGTCGCGTTGCAGCGTTTCTCGATCCGCGACATCCTTCAGAAAAGAGAGCAGTTGAAGGACTTGT
>JAPLHV010000151.1 GCA_026389455.1 Coprothermobacterota bacterium | reverse complement strand
GAGACAGCCAACACCAGCAGCCGCCCGACCAGCGAGAAAAGGGTAGAGAGAACCCCAATCACTAAAAGAAAGAGGGATGCGGCCAAGCAACCGCCGAGGTTATCCGAGTCGCTGAAGCTTAAGACACCCCGCAGGCCGGTGAAGGTTAGCGCCTGGACGATCACCATCGCTCCCAGGATAGCGGACAAGAGGGTCATATAGAGCATCTCCTCACGGTCAAGGCGGTCCAGCAAACCTTGGGTGACACAGACGAACGCACTCTCCCGGCGCAGACCAGTGGCAAAAGCGTTGACGCCCATCTCCCCAGGCAAATAGTAGAGCTTCGGCGCGGGCAATCCGGAGGCAATAGTCATCTCTTCCACGATGTGCGCCAGTTCACGGTGCTCTAGTTCTTGCTCGGGACGGATCGGCTGGGCTCCCATCGAGGAGAGCACCAGAGAGGGGCCGGAGAGCAGCCCAACCAAGACCTGCAAGAGGGCGATGCCGAGGAAAATGGAGGTAGCCCAGGGCGTGATCCCGAAAAGGGTATCTACAAGAAGCCCGAAGGCCCCCATCAGGACGACGAAGAGCCCAATCAACAGGACGCTTTTCACCAGGTTGCGATTTTCCTCGGCATAGAACTGGATCACCGGCATGGCGTTGCCTCCCCTTCCTCGGGGTACACCGAACCCTCCGATAAAACGACTTGACGGTTCATCACTTGTGGCTCCTGTTAGATTCGCTTACGATAGCACAGAAGATGAGTCAAATGCCTATTTCTACCACGCAGGCTCGACCGCCTCGCAAGCCGCGGCGTCTGTATTGGTATGAGAACCTCTGGAGCAACCGGAGGTTTCTGTGGGCTTTTCTCGCTTTGCTGGTCGTAGCTGGGGTGGTCTTGTGGATCACCTTGCCGGCCACTTCGGCCGGTCCCCGCTCTACCATACAGCTCCTTGTCGACACCCCCTCCATCGTCATCAACGGCTTGGTCCGTCCCCTGGACTCGGCGCCCTTCATCGAGAACGGCCGCACTTGGGCGCCGTTGCGCTTCGTCAGCGAATCGTTGGCAGCCCAGGTCGACTGGGATGACGCCACCCAAACCATCACTATCACCCAGCGCGGTCGTCGGCTGCGCATCGCCATCGGCTCCAACGAGCTGGTTATCCAAGGGAATCTCGGATCGCCCCAGCAAAGCTGGATGATGGATGTCGCTCCTTTCCTTCGCTACGATCGGACGTGGGCGCCGGTGCGCTTCATCAGCGAGGCGCTGGATGCGGAGGTGACTTGGTCTGAGACAAACCGCTCGGTGACCCTCTCTTTCCCGGGAGAGCTGGGGCTGGTCACCCAAGTGGACGATCCCCGCACCTTCCAGGCGCAGTTGCCGGACGGTCCCTTCACAGTGCGCTTGCTGGGAATTCGGCCGCCCGAGCCTGGCGAGGAACACTACGCCGAATCTCTTGCCGCGATGAAAGCGCTGGTGGAAGGAAAGGTTGTTTTTTTAGAGAAGGACACCACCCTCAACGACCCGGAAGGGCGTCTGCTTCGTTGGGCTTTCCTGGGCGATGAGACGGTAAACGGAATGATGGTGCGCCAAGGAGAGGCACTGGCCGCCACCCAGTCGCCCGATACCCTTTATGCGCAGGAAATGCTCGTCCTGGAGCAGGAAGCACGGCAAGGGAAGACCGGTTTCTGGGCTCCGCCGCCCCCGCCGCCCCCGCCGACACCCTCTCCCAGCGAATCCCCGACCCCGACCCCGTCCGACCCCCCCGAGGAGCCCCCCACCCCCTCTCCCGCAGCCATTCCAACTTCTTTCCGCTTCGCCATCGTCATTGACGATTTCGGCTACAACATGTTCGAAGCAGAACCCTTTCTCAACTCGCCGGATCCAATCACCATCGCTGTTCTTCCCGGTGTGCGCCATAGCTCTGAAATCTCTAACCAGGCCATCGCCAAGGGAAAAGAAGTCATCCTGCATTGTCCGATGGAGAATGCCCTTGGCGTGAATGAGACAGTCCTCACTTCGATGAACGAAGAGGAAGTGGCGCAGCGGTTGGAGAAGAACTTGCTGGATACGCCGGGAGCGGTTGGGGTCAGTAACCACATGGGTTCCATAGCCACGGCGGATGAGCGCACCATGCGTTTTGTCTTGACCTATGTAAAATCCCGGAATCTCTTCTTCTTCGATTCGCGCACCACCCGCGACTCGGTGGTTCTCGAAATGGCGGCCCAGGTTGGCGCTCGCGCCCTTGCCAACAAGGTCTTCCTGGACAATGAGAACGACCCCTCTTACGTTCGCGGTCAGTTGGCTGTGCTGCATGACATTGTCTTGCGCGACGGTTCTGCCGTGGCTATCGGTCATACCCGCACCGATCACCTGGCCGATCTGATCCGCGAGGCGGTCATCGCCTGGCAAGCGGAGGGGCTCCAGATGGTCCCCCTCTCCCAATTGATGCCGTAGCTCAGCGTAGTTCAGGGACGTTGTTCAATTGTTGACCAACTCATACAGACGCTCTTGCATTGATCCCGTTCCAAGACTCGCCAGGAGAATCCTCAGGGACGTTGTTCAATTGTTGACTAACTCATTCAGACGCTCTTGCATTGATCCCATTCCAAGACTCGCCGGGCTGGATCTGCCCGGACTTCTCCAGCATGGTATGACGCGAGGCATCGAAAGGCGGTTCTCTTTCTCGATGTTGCGGATCGGGAGCATTTCATTCAAGAATAGTCTCGATCTATCTTGGATAAAGGCAGGGAACGTGAAGCCAATCTTGGTGAAACGGGAGCTATTCACAACGGAGCGAGTTTAAGCATTTCAGCCCATCCACCCATAGAGCGTGTTGGAAGCTAACTTGACAATTGAACAACGTCCCTAAATACTTTAATTGAAGGAGGGATGAAATGATAAAGAGCTTGATTAAGCAAATCAGTATATTGGCGTGGGCGTTTTGTCTGGTATGTGTGCTTTGCCTGCCGGGAGGCGCTCTAGCCCGGGAAGAGGCGGCAGACACCGCGGGAATCCAAGTTGGTGACCTGGCAACAGTGGGTGAACCTTCTATTGCTCTGGCCGGCCTCCCCCTCGCTTCGTGGACCAACCTCAATCCGTCTAACCAACCGTCCACGCGCTACGGTCACGACATGGCTTACGACAGCCAGAGCGGCAAGGTGATCCTCTTCGGAGGGAGCAACACCAGCGGCAGTGGACTGAACGACACTTGGGCATACGACCCAGCCGGTAACACCTGGACCAACCGCAGCCCGAGCAACTCGCCGCCAGCGCGCTCCGCTTACGCCATGGCTTTTGACAGCCAGAGCGGTAAAGTGATCCTCTACGGGGGAGTGAATATCAATGGCACCGGCTACCTCAACGACACTTGGGCGTATGACTGCGCGAGTAATACCTGGACCAACCGCAATCCGGCCAACCCGCCACCCATGCGCTACATTCACGCCATGGCCTACGACAGCCAGAGCGGCAAGGTGATCCTCTTCGGAGGAAATGGTCCCACCGCTTCTACTTTCTATAACGATACCTGGGCTTACGACTATGCTGGTAACACCTGGACCAACCGCAATCCGGTCAACCCGCCTCCCTTGCGCTACAACCACGCCATGGCCTATGACAGCCAGAGCGGCAAGGTGATCCTCTTCGGAGGATACGGCGTTAGCGGCCTCCTCAACGACACTTGGGCTTATAACTATGCCAGTAATACCTGGACCAACCGCAATCCATCCAATCCGCCACCCTTGCGCGCAAGTCACGCCATGACTTACGACGGCCAAATCGGTCAAGTAATCCTCTTCGGAGGAGATGATGGTAAATACATCGGCCTCAACGACACCTGGGCATACGACTACGCCACCAACGGTTGGACCAACTGCAACCCGAGCAACCTGCCGCCGGGGCGCTGGCGCCTTGCGCTAGCCTACGACAGCCAGAACGGGAAGGCGATCCTCTTCGGAGGAGTAAACACCAATGGCACTAATCTGCTCAACGACACCTGGGCTCTGACCTTCCAGACAGCAGTCACCCTCACCTACTATCTCTCAGCCGGCTGGAACATGATCTCGGTTCCCCTCGTCCTGCCCAACCCCAGCTCGAAGTGGCACATCCCGGAGGGCTGGCCGATCTACTCCTGGGATGCCGCCAACGCCAGGTACTCTGATTTGCGCTACCCCAACCTGGTGGTAGGCGCAGGCTACTGGCTGAAAGCGCCTTCCGCCCAACCCTTGACCATCGCCGGGCCACTCTACACGGGAGACTCCATTGCCATTCCACTGGCCTTTGGTTGGAATATGATTGGAACTCCCTACAACCAGCCGGTCTCCTACAACAACAAGGTGGTGGTGAAGAACGGCAGCGATGTCAGGACCTTGGACCAGGCCGTGACTGCTGGTTGGATCCAGGCGCCTCTCTATCGTTGGACCGGTTCCACCTATGCTGTACTAGCCAGCGGCGGATCCTTCCAGCCGTTGGCCGGCTACTGGGTCAAGGCACTCCTCAGATTGGGTTGCTCGATGATCTTCGTCAAGACTTAAGGAATCCTCAGGGACGTTGTTCAATTGTTGACTAACTCATGCAGACGCTCTTGCACTGATCCCGTTCCAAGACTCGCCAGGCTGGATCTGCCTGGACTTCTCCAGCATGGTATGGCGCGAGGCATCGAGAAGCGGTTATCTTTCTCGACGTTGCGGATCGGGAGCATTTCATCGGGCTTAGGCATCTCAGCCCATCCACCCATAGATCGCGTTAGGAGCTAACTTGACAATTGAACAACGTCCCTGAATACTTGAAGATGCCACGACCGTTTCGAATTGAATCCTTGCTTTCGGCGCGCCTATTCCTCAGCCCCCAACTTGTGGGAGAGCGGATCTACTTTTTAAGCGATCTTTCCGGGCGCATTAGTCTCTATGTTATGGATAAGGGAGGCAGCGTGCCAGAGCCGCTTCTGCCGCGGGACATCGCTCTGCAAAACCCATTCCAGATGGGTGGCGAATCGTTCTTTGTTTTTCCCAAATTGGGCAAGATCCTGGTGATGATCGACAAGGATGGCGACGAGAACTACCAACCTATATGGGTTCCATTGGACGGTGGCGAGCCGGAATTGCTCGCCGGAGAGCGTTTTGCCAATCAACAGGTGAACTGCTCGCATTGTGATATCGAGCGCAACCTAGCCTGTCTCCAGGTCGATCCCCGGAATAGCCCAGAGTACCAGACTTGGTTGTGGAATCTGGAGACAGGTGAAGTGACTAACCTGGGATCTAGCCCTTACGGTAATTGGTTCGCGGGCGCCAACGAGGACTATTCCCAAATCGCTTTGGCTGATGAGTACAGCGCAGGAGACCAGGTTCTCTACCTGTGGGAGAAGGGGAAAGAGGAACGGACTTTGCTATGCGGCAAGCCCATGGAACAGCGGCAGCCGGGCGAGTCCGTGCCGTTGAACTCGATCTCTGACTGCCAATTCGTAGCCGGCGGCCAAGGCGCGCTGTTCTACACCTCCCTCTGCAACGACCGCTACGGATTGGGATACCTTTCATTGGCTGACCCCCAACAAGTCCTATCGGTGGAGATTCTTGACACCGTTCACCAGGGCGAGGGGGAACTGACCGGCTTGAAGCATTTAACTGGAAACCGGTACCTCTTGTTTTATAACATCGACGGTTGCACCTGGATTTATGAAGGCGCCTTCCACGAAGCAGTGCTGCAATTGCGCGCAGATCGGGTGATCTGCGGGCAGGGGACACTGCAAAATGGGGTGCTTCAATCGATTTATTACGAGAAAGCCAGCGGTAGCTACGCCCTCTCCTACTCCACCGCCACGTCGCCGACACAGCTTTATACCTTGGAAAAGACAGACCGGCAGATCGCGCCACTCACCCGGGAGCGGACCTTGGGCATTCCCCAGAACCTTCTGTCAATGGGGGAGAATGCTTCCTTCATTAGTCACGACGGATTGCGGGTATCCGCCCGGCTGTACCTTCCTGCAGCGGAATTGGGGTACCAGGGGAAACGGCCGGTTGTGTTTTACATCCATGGCGGTCCGCAGGATCAGGAGCGGCCGGATTTCGCCTGGTTTTCCATGCCATTGATCCAGTTCTTCGCCTTGAGCGGGATCGCTGTGTTTGTACCCAACGCCCGCGGCAGCAGCGGTTATGGATTGAACTACATGAAGCAAGTAGAACATGACTGGGGCGGGATGGACCGCCTGGACCAGATCGAAGCTTTCCAGCAACTGCGCGCGGACCAACGTCTCGACCTGGATCGAGCCGGCGTAACCGGTCGTTCATACGGCGGTTTCATGACCCTGACCCTGGCCGGACGTCATCCGGAGCTGTGGAAAGCAGCCTGCGATCTGTTCGGTCCCTACGACCTGTTAACCTTCCTGGATCGTTTGCCGGAGACCTGGAAAACATTTTTCTACCTGACCCTGGGTCACCCGGAAGAAGAGCGGAACTTCCTCATCGAACGGTCGCCCAAAACCTACCTGCATCAACTGTCGTGCCCTCTGTTAGTGATCCAGGGCGCCCACGACCCTCGCGTACGAGAGGTGGAATCGCGGGATCTGGTAGAAGATCTGCGGGCGCAAGGGAAGCAAGTGGAGTTCCTGGTCTTCGAAAACGAGGGGCATGATGTGATCAAGTTCGAGAATAAAGTACGCTGCTATAATGCTATCGTGCGATTCTTTACGCAGCATTTGAGGCCTTAACCAAAAAGGAGGATCCTCAGGGACGTTGTTCAATTGTTGACTAACTCATGCAGACGCTCTTGCACTGATCCCCTTCCAAGACTCGCCGGGCTGGAAAGAATAGCCTCGATCTATCTTGGATAAAGACCTGGAACGTGAAGCCAGTCTGGCTGGAGCGGGAGCGATTCGCAACATGGCGGGCTTAAGCCTCTCAGCCCATCCACCCATAGAGCGCGTTAGGAGCTAAGTTGACAATTGAACAACGTCCCTAAAAAGCTGTTTGTCTTAAGCGCTGCAAAAGCTGCCTTCGTGATTATCGACATGCAGAATTTCTCCTGCGCTCCTTCGAATTGAGCTTTGCTTTGCATCGACGAGGTCATCATGCAGATCAACAGGCTCGCTGATTTTTGTCGCACCGCGCGCGTCCCCGTAATATGGGTACAGAACATTACCTTGGATGCAACCGGCGACAACGCTGGTCTGTATACGGCTTTTCATGATAGGAGCCGTTTGGAAAACCTATGCAACGAGAGCAAAGGAACGGAGATTTTTTCAAGCTTCAAGAGAAGCTTGATTCTCTGAAAAGAACTCAACTGATTGTCGCCGGGATCGCCGCGAACGTCTGTGTCGAGTCAACGGTGAGGGATGCCATGCAGTTGGACTATGAGGTGACGTTGGTCTCGGACGGCATCACCACCTTCGACAAAACCCTCCTCGAGAGCGCCATCAGGAATACCATGCTCTTTTTCGGGGATGTCAGCACAACCGAGGAAATCATGGAGGCACTGAGAGAACATGCATCCTGTCGGGCAGGCTGACCTCAAAAAACCTGATGCGCTCACCGTCATGACCTGGCCCCTGAACTCCCTTTGGGGGAAGGCGCTGAAAGAATGCGTTTCGGATCTCTTCACGTTTTCCACGGGAATCCCTGTAAGGCACGTGGAACATACCGGCGTGGACACTCCGCCTGAACTGCTCAGAGCCTGCGAGAAGGGCAAGCGCCCTCCCTGCGATGTCCTGTACTGCAATACCGTTCCGGCGATTCGTATGGCCAGATCCGGTTTCACCGATTGCCTAAGCTGTGAAGAATTCCCGGTCCTTGGGAAGCTTAGTCGCCGATCACAACCCGTTGCCGAAGGACTTTCGGGCTGGCCCTTCGTGATCGCTTACGACGTGCGGTACGTGATGATGTATCGTGAGGCAGCCTTTCCCGATGGCCCACCGCCGAGTTGGAAGGTGATGCTTGATCCTGCCTTAAAGGGGCGCGTTTCCCTAAATCCTGGAGGAAAAGGGTTTTTCCCCATCGCCCAGGTTGCCGGGGGTGGCGCCATCGAGGACATACCGGCCAACATGGATGCCTGCTGGCAATTCTTAACCCTATTGCGCCCACAAATCAGGATACTCGAGTTCAATAGGAAAATGACAGAATACGTCCGCAAGGGTGAAATTGACGTGCACTGCACGGTGCTCACGAATGTCATGGAATGGAAAGACCAGGGTTATGAGGTATCATGGCATGTTCCCGAGGAGGGCATTTCCGTTGGCGACGACGCACTCATTGTCCCCTCCGGTCTACCTGAGTCCGTCAGCTATTGGGCAAAGCGTTATGTCACTTTCGCCATGGAACGTAATGTTCAGCAGGCTTGGTGCAGCCGTCTCGGGCTCTGCCCCATGCATGAAGGAATCGGGCGCCCAAAGCGCTTTCTTGGTGATCCTTCCTACCCGGATACAGCAGACGATTATTCCGGCGCCCTCTTCTTACCCAACAAGACCCTGGAGAAATACGAGCACGGCCTGTGGCGGGAAAACTTCAACCAAATCTTCACCAAATAGGAGGTAGTCATGTTTCCACTTGAGGATAAGAGAATCCTCTCCTTCGAGACCTGGGGGTCTGGCGCCTTCCACGGAGAATTGCTGGCGCTGATGAGCGCGGAGGTCATCAACGTGGAGGATCCCGCGCAGCGGGGCAATCCCTTGCGCCGGATGGGATCACTCTATCTGGACGAGGAAAAGAAAGACAATGAGGGAAACCAGTTCTGTCTTCACAACAAGAAAAGCCTGGCTCTTGATATAAGGACAGAGGCGGGTCAGGATGTCCTGCACAGGCTTGTGGCCATATCCGACGCGGTGATCAACAACTTCCGCGGTACCCTTCCTGAAGAACTCGGCATCACCTATAAGGCTCTCGCGCCTTATAACGAAAAGCTTGTTTGCTCACACCTTTCCGGGTATGGAAGGTACAACGAACGGGCGGGCTGGCCGGGATACGATTTCCTGATGCAGGCGGAGACCGGATGGATGTCCGTTACCGGAGAACCGGGCAGCATCCCAACGAAGGTGGGAGTCTCCGTGGTGGATCTCCTGGGAAGCGTATATGCCGCCCTTGGTACCGTAGCAGCCCTATATCGGGCGGAGAGAACAGGAAAAGGCGGCGATGCGGACACGAACCTCTTCGATATAGCGCTCAACTGCATGTGCTACCAGGGATTGTGGTTTTTGAACGACGGGTTCATTGCCGGCAAGCAGCCCCGCTCGGCCCATACGACCGAGGTCCCCTCGCAACTCTACAGGACCTCCGATGGCTGGATTTACATCGCATGTCTCACCCAGAAGTTCTGGGAACTGTTTTGCGAGAAAATCAATTGTAGCGACTGGATTAAGGACGCACGCTTTATCACCAATGAAGACAGGCTGGAGCATCGCCGGGACTTGACAGATCTCCTCGATGGGATCCTGTCGGACAAGTCTACCGGTGAATGGGCGGATCTCCTCTCGGGAACGGTCCCCTGCGCCCCCGTCTGCGATGTACGCCAAGCCTTCGAGAACCCCTTTGTCCGAAACTCCGGAAAGATCATCTCCATTCCTTACGACAGAAGCCCGAAACGAAGGGAGGTTGAGTTCATCGCTCCTCCCTTCAGCTTTGATGGAAAGCGGTTTGCCGACTTTACCATCGGGCCCGAGTTGGGAGAGCATACTGCTTCGATCTTGGAATCTCTTGGTTACACCGGCGAAGAAATCCGGAAACTGGATGAAAAGCAGATCATTATCGTCTCAGGTGAAGAACGGAAGGGATAGACAATCATCATGACGAGACAGGAATATGACGCATACTGCGAACATTTCAACTCCAGCAGGGGAAAGGCGGATGTCTTTGACCGCTATTACGATCCCAACGCCCTCTTCGAGCACCCCTTCAAAGGGGCCTTCAAGGGCAGGGACGCCATAGTCGAATTCTGGACGACTGGCCACAAAGGCATTCGGGAGGCGCTAAAACCGGTCAACGTGCTCTTCGACGCTGATCGAATTGCTGCAGAGTTCATCATCGAATGGGGATCCTCAGGGACGTTGTTCAATTGTTGACTAACTCATGCAGACGCTCTTGCGAAAATTGATAATTGGATAATTGGGGACAGCCACTGATTAAAAAATCAGTGGCTGTCCCCAATTAATTCGAGTCTCCTGATAGCGATCTTGATGATCTCATCCAGCAGATCTTTGCTGTTCTTTCCCTCCGCGCGAGCCACCAAAGTCCTTGAAACCCAACACATGGTAGGCCTGGAGCGCCAATTGCTGCATCATGCAAGTCTCTTCAGCGGTCAGTGGAGCAGGACAAAGGAAGGTACTGTTGTCTAGCTCTTTTCTCTTGAAAGTTAGGGTGTTATGCTCTTCACTATACACAATTTCTAACGGAGGAAGGGCTCTTGCGTCCTCATTTCCCAGTACGCCCAGGGTGATTTCTCTTCCTCGCAGGAACTTCTCGATGAGGACTGGTTGACCGATCGTCTCAAGCCTTTCCACGACTCCGCTGACCAGTTGGTCGTAGCTGTGGATGATGGACGCGTCGTTGATCCCTGCGCTTCCTCGGCCGGCGACTGGCTTGATGAAAAGCGGATACTCGAACGGCGGAACGTCCCGAAACACCTCGCAGTCTTTCTCTGATCCGGCCACACAGAAAGGAGATGTCGGCAGGCCCGCCTGCTGCCAGAGCCTTTTCGACAGCGATTTATCGCTGCTGATAGCTATGGTGAACGTATCGGATCCCACATAGGGGATCTCCAATTCTTCAAGGATCGCCGCTTCTACCAGGCTGGAAACGTTGAAGACAAGATCAACTTGGGAAGCCTGTAGATCGTCGATGAAATTTGAGCCCCATCGAATCTGGCGGATGCTATAACCAGCTTCGGTCAGCGCCCGTTGGTGATGTTCTACCTCGGCGTCCGTCTCATCAACGACATTAACGGCGCCAACGAACTTTTCTTGCATTGCAAAATTTCCTCGTTTCTTGCTCAGTAAACCGATTCTCAGTCTTGCCATTGTAATTTACGCTCTTTCTTAGGAATTCTCAGGGACGTTGTTCAATTGTTGACTGACTCACGCAGACGCTCTTGCATCGATTCCTTCCAAAACTCGCCAAGCTGGATCTGCCTGGACTTCTCCAGCTTGCGATGGAGCGAAGCATCGAGAAACGAGATATCTTTCTCGACGATGCAGATCGGGAGCAGTTCATTCAAGAATAATCCCTATCTATCTTGGATAAAAAGGCCGGGAACGTAAAGCTGGTCTAGGTGGAGCGGGAGCGATTCGTCACGTGGCGGGCTGAAGCCTCTCGGCCCATCCATTCATACCGCGTGTTGGGAGCCAAGTTGACAATTGAACAACGTTCCTAAACGCTTCCCTTTTACTCTCGTACTCATTAATTTCTCCTCAAACTTGATGATAGCAGGATTTGGGATCCCACAGCTCTCTTTTCCGCCGTTCCCCCATCTATGACACAGTGACGGGTGTGACGGGTGTGACGCCTTTTTCCTATAGTTGTTCATACGCTCTTTCCCCTCTTTCTCCTCTTTCTCCTCTGTATATACACAACAATGGGGAATAGCCGTCACTAAATGCTCGACCCGTCACAAACCCAAGTCAGGAGCCGCTTTGATGGTTATTCACAGGTGTCACAAGCCGTCACGATCCGTCATCGTTCCAAGAGAGTTAAGCCAGAACGAGTTGCCTCGTTCAAGGCAATCCCGATCCATCCATATTCTTCTTTTGGCTGCTGTCCCCAAGACCGAGCAAATATGAAACATACTCAGACGCAACTACTTCGCTAATCATGCCGAATCTGGCTTGGCAGAGATGTCGGCAAATAAGTTAGCAACCCGGCAACTTACAACTGTCCTAGGATTAGTGTCATTTTAAAATGTAATTGAATTAGCATTTTCCTTCTTGCATTTCCATAATCTTTCTCGTTGCTTCGTCGAGATCCATGTCATATATTTCAACTGCACTATCTTCATCAATGAATATGTCAAAAGCTTTTTCGATGTCGCGAATTTGACTAGTCTTCTCTAATGTATCAGGCGGACTGCTTGTTGACCACATGCAACAAATTTGTTTTGAGTCAGGATTATTCCTATATCTGCGACGATGCTTCTCATAAATCGCAAGAAGCGCCTGATAAATATTTTCGGGTGTTTCATGGACGTTGGTCAATTGTTGACTAACTCATGCAGACGCTCTTGCATCGATCCCCTTCCAAAACTCGCCGGGCTGGATCTGCCTGGACTTCTCCAGCTTGCGATGGAGCGAAGCATCGAGAAACGAGATATCTTTCTCGACGATGCAGATCGGGAGCAGTTCATTCAAGAATAGTCCCGGTCTATCTTGGATAAAAAGACCGGGAAAGTAAAGCCGGTCTGGGTGAAGCAGGAGCGATTCGTCACGTGGCGGGTTTAAGCCTCTCAGCCCATCTAACCACATAGCGCTTTGGAAACTAAGTTGACAATTGAACAACGTCCCTAAACGGTTTTGATGGCAGAATAGATCGCCAGGTAATGCAAGGCCGCTCCAATTAGTACCAGCAGGTGGAAGATCTCGTGGAAACCGAAGACGCCCGGGAAGGGGTTGGGCTTCTTGATCGCGTAAAACACCGCCCCCAGCGTATAGGCAAGGCCGCCGCCAAAGAGCAGCAGTATCGAGTATAAGGGCATCGTTGCCAGCAGTTGGTTCAAAGGGATAAGCAGCATCCAGCCCATCAGGACATAGATCACCGAGGTCAGCCAGCGCGGGCTTTGTAGATAAACAAGCGTGAAGATCAACCCGAGAATGACCAGCAGCCACTGCGCACCGATTATGCCCCAGCGCCACCAGCCATCCAGGTAGATATAGCTAATGGGTGTATAGGTGCCGGCAATCATGAAGAAAATGGCTATATGGTCCAGCCTGCGCCAGGTGTTTTGTTCATCTTCACCGGCTTTCTGCCCGTGATAAATGGCGCTGCAGGTAAAGAGAAAGACAGCACAGAGGCTATATATGCTGGATAGAACGATCTTTGCTATCGAGCCGGAGGAATTGCACAGCAGAATGATATAGCCAGCCAGCGACGCCACTGCTCCCAGCAAATGGGAATAGAAATTAACCAGTTCAGATCTTTGAAAGGCCATCGTTACACTTACTCATGTCTTTGAAAGGAACCGTAGACGACGTATCAAACTATGAAAGACCAATGCTTTTATCAGACAGCAACCGTGGCGTTGTATCCGCGCGCGGACGAATTAATTGGGGACAGCCACCGTTTAAATAAATCAGTGGCTGCCCCCAATTTCCTATGGCTTGGTGAAGATCATCGAGCAACCAGACCTCAGGAGCACCTTGACCCAGTAGCCGGCCAACGGCTGGAAGGATCCACTGCTGGTCAGTCCTTCGTAAGCAGAACCGGTCCAACGATAGAGAGGCGCCTGGATCCAACCAGCAGTCACGGCCTGGTCCAAGGTTCTGACATCGCTGCCGTTCTTCGCCACCACCTTGTTGCTGTAGGAGACCGGCTGGGTGTAAGGAGTTCCAATCATATTCCAACCATGCGATAGCGAAATGGCGATGGTATCTCCCGTGTAGGGTGGCCCAGTGATGGTCAAGGGCTGGGCAAAAGGCGCCTTCAGCCAGTAGCCTACGCCCACTAGCAGGGGGATGTAGCGCAGACTGGAGTACCTGGCGTTGGCGGCATCCCAGGAGTAGATCGGCCAGCCTTCCGGGATGTACCACTTCGAGAGAGGATCGGGCAGGACCAAGGGAACCGAGATCATGTTCCACCCGGCGGAAAGGTTGTAGGTGAGGGTGATCGTGGGGGGCGTGTATTTGAACACTCCGCCATTGGCGCCGGCGTAGAGGATCTGGGGGTTGGAAGGGTCAATGGCCAGCGCTTGAACATTAAGGCTTGTCAAGCCGCTGGAGAAAGCGGTCCAGTTGGCCCCGCCATTAGCGCTCTTGCAGACCCCTCCTTCCCAGGTGCCGGCATAGATGTTCTGGGGGGTGGAGGGATCGATGGCCAGGCACTGTATAAAGTTGTTCGTCAGTCCGGTAGAGGAAGCAGCCCAGTTGGCCCCGCCATTAGCGCTCTTGCACGCTCCGACGCCATCGGTGCCGGCGTAGAGAGTCTGGGGGGTGGAGGGATCGAGAGCCAGGCACATCACACGGCTGCTCGTCAGTCCGGTGGAGGAAGACGCCCAGTTGGCCCCGCCATTGGCGCTCTTGAAGAGCCAGCCGCCATAAGTGCCGGCGTAGAGTATCTGAGGAGTGATGGGGTTGATAGCCAAGCATGGCACATCGCTGTATGCCAGCCCGCTATATGCCAGCCCCGTGGAGGATAAGGCCCAGCTTGTCCCGCCGTTGCTGCTCTTGAAGACACCGCCGCCGATCCCATAGGTGCCGGCATAGAGAGTCTGGGGATTGGAAGGGTCGATAGCCAAACACCACACATTGGTGTTCGTCAACCCGGAGGAAGAAGCAGCCCAATTGGTTCCGCCGTTGGCGCTCTTGAAGACCCCGCTATAGGTGCCGACGTAGAGAGTCTGGGGATTGGAGGGGACGATAACCAAACATCGCGCATCACCGTTCGGCGAAGCGCCGCTCGGCAGCCCGCTGGAGGAAGCGGCCCAGCTCGCCCCGCCGTCGCTGCTCTTGTAAACTCCATTGCCACGAGTGCCGGCGTAGAGCGCCAAGGCATTCGAGGGATCTATGGCCAGCGACATGATCTCTCCATAGAGAGGCAACGGCGCCCATTGCCCTCCCGCTGCAAGCTCCCCAGCCGCCGACAAGGA
This sequence comes from Coprothermobacterota bacterium, assembly GCA_026389455.1. Taxonomy (GTDB): domain Bacteria; phylum Caldisericota; class JANLFM01; order JANLFM01; family JANLFM01; genus JAPLHV01. The sequence continues at coordinate 7,698 of JAPLHV010000151.1, read as the reverse complement.
CGAAACTGAACTCGCTGATGAGGACAGCGGTGTGGAAGCCTGCCTCGGCGCCCTTTCCTGCTCTTGACCGACAATGCCGGCCGGCCCAAGCCAAACCAATGTCAAACTGCAGACGATCATGATCGCCGCTTTCACCCAATACGTTCCTTTTCTTCTCCGCATCGTCTTCATTCCTTTCTAGGGTCAGGTCTTTAGATTTAGCATTCCTTTCTCGCCCATCTGACAACCAGTGAAGGCAAGCTGATCAACCTCACATCCTTTCCCTCCGCTTGGCCTAAAAGATCCACTGCTTTTGTAATTATCTCACTGACTGCCCTCCTGCGCTGGGGTTTTCCCAAAATTACTGGATAAATCGAAAGCCGGAAAGTCGAGCCTAATTCCGAGGATGCTTTGCGGCTTACGGCGTTAGGGCGTTAGGGTCGTTTGATTGTCCACGTATTTCATGGGTTGTTCTTCCCCAATTCGATATTTACTGAATTCGTGATTGCTAATTCTGCAGTATCTCTATCCCTGTTTTCGAACTCAACATTGTAATACTCATCATACCTTGTACCCATAGCTTCATATTGAGAGGTTATTCGGAGGGAATTCTTTCCTTCGTCTTGTGCCAAGATACGATAGGGGTGAGAAAACGGCTCCCCAGTCACCGAAAAAAGAATCATCAACGTATCGGAGCCGACATACCAATCTGAGGTTCGCGTTGGGGACCAGGTCAGAAGCCAATGCCCCTGGAAGGCTTTCGAAACGGTCGTGATGTCTCTGCTCCCGGAAGAGTTGATCTCTCCCCCTCCGCTGGAACAACCGCTTCCTGCCAGCAATAAGGCCAGGATACAGAGCATGGTTAGAACCATCGCCCCTCGTCATTTCACATTGGACCTCCTGTAAACAGTGATACGCCTATGGTTGGCGCAAATAGACCGGGCCTTTCTCTGCCGGATCTCTCCGATGTCTTGCGAAAACGCGTTCATTATGGCGGATTTCTTAAGGAAGCAGATCTGCCTCGGGGTGACTCGCCACTGATGGTCTTGCCCACTTTCGGCTGGGGCGCCAAGCCAGCCCTGACCGTTCCGGCCTGACAAGAGATGTCCTATGAAATGGATATGGCTACCGCTACCGCTCCGAGCTGGAAAATGAAGATCTACACAAGCCCTTCCGATCGAGGGTGAGATTGCAACAAGCCCGGCGGCTTCTCAGTCACCAGGCTTGTCATTCGTTGCTATTGCTTCTTCTCTAGACCAGCCCTTGCGCCATCATGGCTGAAGCCACTTTGATGAAGCCGGCGATGTTGGCCCCATTCACCAGGTTTCCCGGGGTGCCATACTCCGCTGCTGCGTTCTTGGCTGCCGAGTGGATGTTCACCATGATACGGTGCAGTTTCATATCCACTTCCTCGAAGGTCCAGCTCTCGCGCTGGGAATCCTGCGCCATCTCCAAACCGGAGGTGGACACTCCGCCGGCATTGGCGGCCTTGCCCGGCCCGAAAGAGACGCCGGCTGCAAGGAAGATCTCCACCGCTTCCGGCGTGCTGGGCATGTTGGCCCCTTCGGCAACGGCGATGCATCCGTTCTTTACCAGCGTCTCGGCGGCCATTCCCTCCAGCTCGTTCTGTGTGGCGCAGGGAAGAGCTACGTCGCACTTCGTGTTCCAGATGCCGAAGCAACCCTCTGTGTAGGTGGCCCGGGGGAAAGCGGAGACATATTCCTTGATGCGCTTGAACTCCACCTCTTTGAGCCGCTTGACCGTCGCCAAATCGATCCCTTCGGGGTCATGGACGAAGCCGTTGGAATCGGACATGGCCACTACCTTGCCGCCCAACTGGGTGACCTTCTCGTGGGCGTAAATGGCCACGTTGCCCGAGCCGGAGATCACCACCGACTTCCCGTCGAAGGAGGTCTTGAGATCCTTCAGCATCTCGTCGGCAAAATAGACGCAACCGTAACCAGTGGCTTGGGTGCGAGCCAAAGAGCCGCCGAAACTGAGTCCTTTGCCGGTGAGGACGCCGTTGAAGAGGTTGGTCAGCTTCTTCCATTGCCCGAACATGTAGCCTACTTCTCGCCCCCCCACGCCGATGTCGCCGGCCGGCACGTCGGTATCAGCGCCGATGTGGCGGAACAGCTCGTTCATGAACTGCTGACAGAAACGCATGATCTCGGAATCGGACTTGCCCTTCGGGTCGAAATCCGAGCCGCCCTTTCCACCGCCCATCATCAGGCCGGTGAGTGAGTTCTTGAAGACCTGCTCGAATCCCAGGAACTTGATGATCCCCAGGTAGACCGAGGGATGGAAGCGGATCCCGCCCTTGTAAGGCCCAATTGCCGAGTTGAACTGAACGCGGAAGCCCCGGTTGACATGCACCTTGCCCTGGTCGTCCTGCCAAGGGATACGGAAGATGATCTGCCGCTCCGGCTCCACGAGGCGTTCGATGAGGCCGGCTTTCTCGTACTCCGGGTGCTTGGCGATCACCGGACGCAATGAGTTCAACACTTCATTGACAGCCTGGTGGAACTCCGCTTCCCCAGGATTCCGCTTCTTGACAGCCTCAAAAACTCGTTCTACGTAATCCATCGATTGTGCCTCCTAGCTGAATTTTCAAGAGGTGAACCATTTTGTAGGATCCACCAACCGAGATTATAGCAGGACGCGCTGCCGCAGGCTGTTCAGTCCAGCTTCCCTGTCGTCATGACGATGATGATCTTAAAGAGTCTTGTCAGCCCTGGGACCGCGGCGCCCCAGTGCGGCTCCTATTCTTTTGATCCACCGAGCCGCATCGTTCTTCCAAGATAATACAATCTTCCCCCAAGAGAACCCTTCAAGCGGTTCGACGAGACAGCCCCCGGCAGCTCGATAGCCCCCGGCAGGGTGTCCTGTGTTGAAGTGGGGCAGATAGCCGCGAGAGAACCACCTCCAGGTTGGTTGCTCCCTAGAGCGGTTGGCTTCCGTCTGATCACTGCTGATGCCGCACTGGGGTGCGGCGGTCCCAGGAAAGGCGACAATCTCAGGAGAGCTGACAGTCCCAGGAAAGGCGACAATCTCAGGAGAGCTGACAGTCCCAGGAAAGGCGACAATCTCAGGAGAGCTGACAGTCCCAGGAAAGGCAGCTCTTCAGAGCGGTTGGCTTCCGTCTGATCACTGCTGATGCCGCACTGGGGTGCGGCGGTCCCAGGAAAGGCGACAGTTCCAGGAAAGGCGGCGGTCCCAGGAAAGGCGACAGTCTCAGGAAAAGCGATGATCCCAGAAAACTTGTTGACCTTCAGACTGCCTTACCCACTCGGGATGAGAAAGAGCCGATTTAAATCTGTCCCCATACTGCGCGTCCGGCTCGTTTTTATTTGCGCTTTCTCTCCAGGAAGGCCAGGGCTTTGTCGCTCTCCCCGTCCATGATCACGGTGGCGGTAGCGCCGTCGGCCACTTTTGGAACATGGATCAACCGCAAGACATGCTCCAGGTTGCGGGCGCTCGGCAGCCATCGGCGCAAGACGTTGGGGGATTCTAGGAAGAAAGCCTCATTGAAGAGGACCCCGTCTTCGTCCGGAAAGAGGGGCAGGTAGCGGATTTGAGCTTCCACTAGGTCTTGGAAGAAGTGGGTGCCGAAGGAAACCTCCGGCACATAGTCTCTTTTACGCTTGGCTACTTCGATCAGCATGGCCGTATTGTTGATGTCCGAATAGCCCACCCGCACTCCCAGCTTGATGTCGCCGCGGCTTCCCCAGCGCCCGGGTCCGATCAGGATGAAACGGCCTCTTGGGAGCTTGCCGTTCAACTCGCCGACTGCCCGGCCGATCTGCACCAGCTCCTCCAGGGCGCCCACCTCGTCGTAGGCATCGGGGTCGACGTAGACGATGTACTCGATCCCCCGCACTTGGGCGGTGGTGACGAAGCGGTTGGCCGAGAAGAGGATATTCTCGGCAGGGATCTCTTCCGGGATCGGCGCTCGAGTCACCCCGATAACCTGGCTCTGGGGACGGCACTGCAGCAAGTAAAGCTTGTGGATGTCGCCGTCGCAGGCGAACTCGATATCTACCGGCCAGCCCAAGGTCTCGGCCAAGACGCGCAGGATGTCGCGGACCATCGGGATGAAGGGGCCGCTGGAGAGAAGCTTGGCGAAGGTGATGACAGGTTGTCCCTCGCTTAAGTTGATCCAATTGCTGGTGGGCGAGAAGAGCTGGCCGTCCTGGAAGACGGAAATAATCTGAGAGAGGGCCGGGATCTCGAAGCCGACCTCGCGGATCAGCCGCTCGCTGGAGATCGTTTCGAAACGGCGGGTCTCCAGGTTGATCACATCCATCTTCTTTTGGGCGTACCAAAGGATCTCTTCCGACCCGACGTTTACCCTCAACCCCGGCTGTCCCGGGCAGACCAGCACCGGGTAGTCGTCGCCTATCCGATCCACTGCCCTCGTACCCAAGCCGGCCACCATGCGCACAATGCCGTCCTCCCTTTTGATCCGCGGCGACCAGCGAAACTCGTTGGAGCTGAAGGCCACTCCGGCGTAGGCTGGGAAGAAGTATTTCCCCGCCCGCCGCCCCACCACTTCCTGAAGCATGATGGCCATCTCTTCATTGAAATCGAGCAGGCCGCGCTCGCGCCGATACTCGATCGGGTCCGGGCCAAAGACCGAAGCGTAGATCTCGGTGACCGCGTCCATCAACGCTTCCAGGCGCTCGCGCTTGCTCCCTTGGTTGGCCAGGAAGAGGCTCTTGTATTTTCCGGCGAAGGCTGCTCCCAGGGTATCTTCCAGGCGGGAAGAGGATCGAACCACCACCGGCCGGTCGCCGAAATCGTCCAGGGCCAAGCTCAAGCCGGCGACGATGCCCGGGGAGAGGACCGAGTTCTTGAAGAGCTGTTCCAGGTAGGGAAACTCCTGGCGAATCTCTTGGGGGTCGCGGTATTTGATGGTGGGGATCTCTTCAAGAGCGTTGAAGTGGAGGAAATCGATAATCCCGTCCGAGGTGATGTACCAGGTCTTGGGGATGGCCAAATTGCGCAGCGAGATAAGATCGCGTTTGGCAGCCTGGAGGATCTTCTCGGCGCGAAAGAGGCCGGAGGCTTTCCCTCCCAAGGTGCCGTTTCCGCTTCCCGGGCCGACCGTGTGGGTCAGCACCTCGACGAAATCCAGCACAGTGGAATAGCGCTTGGTGACATTAATATAGTCCAGGTCCTCGCTGAAGAAGCGGCGGATGAGGGCCACCTTCGTGCTGATGGCCTCTTCCGGGGAAAGGTTCTTCTGCGCCTCGGGCATCTTGGCGAAACGGCGGACAGCGTTGGAGATCTCCGCCAAGGGTATGTCCCGCTTCTCTGCAGCCAGGGTCAAGAAACGAGCCTGCTCGTTCTTCAGCCAGATGCCGACCATGCTGTTGATGGTTTCCGCTGAGAGCTCTTGGGCCGCCACCTTGAAGACTTCCTCGACGATCTGCTCCAGGAACAATTGATTGACCCGGGGGATCGGCTGATTCTCGCTCCAGTAGCCGGTCTCGTTCTCCTCGGTGGCCGAGGACTCCAGGCGCTTCATCAGTTGATCGATCTGAGAGATGTTGCGCTTGAAGAGGTAATTCATCATGCGCCGGCCGATGCGCCCTAACAGTTCAGGGTTGGTGTCGCGCAGGAGATCGACAATGACCTGCCATTCCGCTTTCTGCATATTCATCCGATCCTCCATCGAACTGGAACGCCCTGCCGGGTACTATCAGATGTTATGGGGACAGATTTGAAATCTGTCCCCATAACATCGTGGAAGCTTGTCTTGTAAATGACCCCGTTCCCGCTTCTCCCGTCGATCTCAATCCGCAACGGCGAGGAGAGACGCAGCCAGCGCACGGCGCCGTCCTGCGCCTGCGGCTCTTGCTCCTCCAACCAGTCCCAGTCCAGGAAGGCGTGATCGGAACCTCCGCTTTGGCGGGAATCGCGGAGGGGAACAGTGAAGTAGCCGATGCGCAGCGAGGTGATGTTTTGGAAAAAATGGGAACCCTGGGACGGATCGACGTTCAGATTGGGTAAGCTCGCCTCCACGATCGTGCGCGCCTCGCTGATCTGCTCCCAACTGACCGGGATCCCCAGCCAGGGATCAGAAGAGCCCCATCGCCCGGGACCAACCAACAAGTAGGGTCGCTGCACCTCCTTCAAGCGCGCGTTCAGCCGCCCCACCGCTGCAGCCGTTTGCGGGCTTTGGCCGGGATCGAAGAGGCCAGGTTGCACATAGAGGATGTCGGTGAGATTTTCCAGGATGCCGTTGCCCAGCGCCTGCCGGCTAAGGCATAGAGCCTGGGAAGGCTCGATGGGGCCCAACTCGACCGTCACCAACTGGTCTCCTACCACCAGGGGACGCACTTGGAGAAAGCCGAAGGTGGCCGGCAAGGCTTGCTCAGGGTCCAGCGTGGCGGCGAACTCCATCTCCACCGGGCAGCGCATAGCCTCTTCAGCCAGGGACAGCAATTCGCGCACAAGCGGCGCCAAGGGAAAGACCTCGTTCTTCAACAGATGAGCGAAAGTGACCGCACGCGGCCCTCCCGGCCGCAATCCATCCAGCAAACGGTCATCCTCGCGGGAGTAGGTGGAACCCAGCCAGGTCAGTGTCCCGTCCAACTCCGCTTCCGCCAGCGATAAGTTCAGCAGAAACTCATCCTCTTCAGCATAGGCTTGGCTATAGGTCGGCTTCATGTTGATGGCGTAAAAGGCGCGCTGGGAATGAGCCAGAGCACGCTGCCGCGGGCCATCAAGCTGCGGCAGGACGCGCGGGAAGACTGGACAGAATCGAAGGGAGACCCCTCCATCGACGACTGTCTTGCCCAACCCGAGGGCCACATTGACCACCCCGTCGGCAGGCGTGGCGTTCCCTACTGGATAATAATTCCAGGAGCGCGCCACCCCGGAGAAGTCAGGGTAGAAACGGGCGTTGTGCGGCGCTCCCACCACCTCCTGGATGATCACTGCCATCTGCTCCTCCTCGGCGCGGTGGCCAGTCGCTTCGATGTAAGATTTCGCTTGGCGGTAGAAGGTAGAGGCGAAGACCAGTTTGATGGCGTTGGTCAGGTTCAGAAAACGAGTATCCAGATCGGGTTGGTTGTTGGGGATCATCTTGGTCAGGTAAATACCGGCGAAGGGCTGGTAAAGCGCGTCTTCCAAGAGGGAGGAAGAACGGACAGCCAAGGGACAACGTATTTGGCGGATAAAATCGCGGATGTCTCCCACCAAGGTTGGCGGCAGCTCCGATTGCAGGAAACGATCGCCCACTCCAGCAAGTCATTGCGACGCACAAACTCCTCGAAGACCTCGGTGCGCAGGATCAGCGTCCGGGGGATCCCAACCTTGACGCCGGGCCAGCGAGCAGGGTCCAAGTTTTCCGCCATCACCTTATCGAAGAAGGCCAGGCCGCGGCCTTTCCCACCCAGTGAGCCGCCGCCGATTTGGGCGAGATGCCAATGCTCGGGGTGAAAGCGGCGCGAGTAGGTTACTACGCTGCCCCGACGAGACCGCTCTTGCTCTTCTTCAATAGCCTGGTGGATCAAGCGTCGCAACTGGACGGGGTCCGGGGTGGAGAAGCCCTCCACTTCCAGGCGCCGGGCCAGGGAGAATTCGGTGCGGGTCCACAGCCAGCGACGCAACTGCCCCTCTTGGAAATAGCGGCAGAGGGTCTCCTCGGGCAGGCTCTCCACCACTGCAGAGAGGGCGTCCAAGTTGGGCACTCGGGCCACTTCCCGTCCT
>JAPLHV010000101.1 GCA_026389455.1 Coprothermobacterota bacterium | reverse complement strand
CGCCGCGGGAACCCAGGGGGGCAGCTTGGAGAAATCTTCGGTGGGCGACCAGGCTGCGCCTGCAGACCCAGTCGCTGAGAAAGCGCTTACTTCAGCCAAAGCGAGCCTGGAGAACCAGACCAGCGTGGCCGGCATCGCCCCAAGCGGCGGCTCCGGCCCTACGTGGGTCAACCGCAACCCAGCCAGCCCACCCATGGCGCGTAAGGACCATGCCGTGGCCTATGACAGCCAGAATGGCAAGGTGATCCTCTTTGGGGGATGGAACGGCAGTGCTATTATCGTCGACACCAGGGCCTACGATTTTGCCAGTAACACCTGGATCAACCGCAGCTCCTGGAGCGAACCCCCGGCGCGCTATAACAATGCCATGGCCTACGACAGCCAGAACGGCAAGGTGATCCTCTTTGGGGGAAGTGGCAGCGAAGGCGACCTCAACGACACATGGGCTTACGACTATGCCGCCGACACTTGGACCAACCGCAACCCCGTCAGCTCACCCCCGGCGCGGTCTAACCACGCCATGGCCTACGACAGTCAGAACGGCAAGGTGATCCTCTTCGGAGGTGTCAGCAGTAAATTCCTCTACGATACTTGGGCCTATGATTACGCCGCTAACACCTGGACCAACCGCAGCCCCGCCAGCTCACCCCCGGCGCGGTTTAGTCACGCCATGGCCTACGACAGTCAGAATGGCAAGGTGATCCTCTTCGGGGGGGATGGCAGTAGCTTCCTCAACGATACTTGGGCCTATGATTACGCTGCCAATACCTGGACCAACCGCAGCCCCGTCAGCTCACCCCCTGCGCGGTATAGCCACGCCATGGCCTACGACAGCCAGAACGGCAAGGTGATCCTCTTCGGAGGGGATGACAGCAGTTTTGTTCGTCTCAATGACACCTGGACTTACGAGTACGCCTCCAACGCCTGGACCAACCGCAGCCCCATCAGCTCACCGTTGGCGCGATTTAGCCACGCCATGGCCTACGACAGCCAGAACGGCAAGGTAATTCTCTACGGGGGAAGTGGCAGCGGCGGCGACCTCGATGACACCTGGGCTTTCACTCTGCCTCCCGATGATGTCACGCTGGAGTATGGGCTTTTCTCGGGTTGGAACATGATCAGCGTACCCCTGGCGCTGGCGAATCCCAGCCCCGAAGCCGTCTTCCCGGCAGGCTGGCCACTCTATTCGTGGAATGCTGTGGCAAATACCTACCTGGGGAGAAGCCAGATCACCCTGGCCATCGGGAAGGGCTACTGGCTGAAAGCGCCAACCGCTTATAACCTCTCTATCACCGGGCAACCCAACATGGAAAGCTCCTTTACGATTTCATTGTCGCAGGGATGGAACTTGATCGGCACGCCCTACGAGGCAGCGATCGGTTGGAGCACTGTACGCGTACACAAGGCTTTGGTTCTCAAGGACCTCAACGACGCTATCAGCGCTGGCTGGATCAAGAGTCCCTTCTACCGGTGGACCGGTTCCACCTACGCCGGGCTGGTTAGCGGCGGCGCCTTTCAACCCAAAGCCGGCTACTGGGTGAAAGTGCTAGTGCCTGGGTGTACGTTGACTTTCATTCGGTAAGTTCAGGGCATTAGACGACGATATTGGCGATCTTGTCCGGAACCACGATCACCTTCCGCACCTGCTTTCCCTCCAGGAACTTCTGCACCAGTGGGGAATCCAGGATCAGGCGCTCGGTCTCCTCGGCGGTGAGGCCTTTCTGCACCTCCAGGCGATCGCGCAGCTTGCCGTTGATCTGAATCACCAGTGTAGCCTTCTCCATCTTCAGGATCGCTTCATCCCATGACGGCCAGGAGGCTCGGTGTACGTCGCCGGGTTTTCCGGCCCGCTCCCACAGCTCGGAGGCAATGTGCGGCGCGAAGGGGGCCAGGAGCAGTGAGAGGGTCTCCAGCGCTTCCATCTCCACGGCTTGGTTGCGTTCTGAGGGGGTCACAGCTTGGTAGTCCCCCCAGGCGTTGACTAGCTCCATCATCGCGGAGATGGCCGTATTCAGGCGGAAACGCTCCTCGATGTCCAAGCTGACGCGCCGGATGGTATCGTGGGTCTTGGCCCGCAAAGCCTGCTCACGCGGACCCCAAGGGTTGCTCAAGGCCGCTTGAATTTCCAGGAAGTCCAGGCTCTGCCGCCAGACCTTGTTCAGAAAACGGAAGATGCCCTCCAAGCCACGTTCGCTCCACTCGGCGTCCATCTCGGGAGGGGAGATGAAGAGAGGATAGAGACGAGCCGCATCGGCGCCATATTTCTCGATGGTCTCATTGGGCGAGACCACATTTCCCCTGGACTTGGACATAGCGCTCCCACCCAGGGTGACCATGCCGTGCGTGAAGAGCTTGGTGAAGGGCTCTTGGAAGTCCACCAGGCCCAGGTCGGCCAGCACTTTGGTAAAGAAGCGGGAGTAAAGCAGGTGGAGGATGGCATGTTCGATGCCGCCGATGTAGAGATCCACCGGGAGCCAGTGATTGGCGGCCTGGCTGTCGAAAGGCCGGTCGGAGGGGTTGGCGAGGGCATTGGGGGAGGTGTAGCGCAAGTAGTACCAGGAGGAATCGACGAAGGTATCCATGGTGTCCGTCTCGCGGCGAGCCGGGCCGCTACAACGCGGACAGGTCGCCTGAACGAAGGAGGGAACCTTCTCCAGTGGAGAGCCGCCTTCGCCGGTGAGGGGGGCATCCTCCGGCAAGAGCACCGGCAATTGTTCCTCCGGCACCGGGACGATGCCGCAGAGCGGGCAATAGACGATCGGGATCGGCGCTCCCCAATAGCGCTGGCGAGAGATCAACCAGTCACGCAGGCGGTAATTGGTGGAAGCTTTGCCGATACCGCGCTCGGCCAACCAGTGCGTAACCTTGGCGTAGGCATCTTCCCCGCTTGTGCCGGTCAGCTCAGCAGAGGAGATCATAGGGCCGTGGTCAGCATGAAGGAGGATATCTTGGTAGAAGGGATGATGAGAGACCATCTCCATCACCGTGCGGTTCGCCTCGACATCGGGGCAAAGCGCTTTGCAGCGGGCCAGGATGCGGCCATCAGCGGCAATCGAGTCAAGAGGGCAGACCTCATCCGGGAAGACGATCACCCAGCGAGCGCCCAGCGCTTCGTTCCAGTTGCCCGGGCGCAGGTGTTGGCGGACCAACTCCAGGTAACGGTCGATCTGCTCGTGGCCGTGCAGGGTGACGAAAAAGCCCTCGCCGGCCTCCCCTACCGGCCCGGCCTGGAATTGAAAACCCTCTCCTTCCAGCGATGAGCGGAACCCCTCTTCCATGGACCCCGGCCAGACCAAGCTTTTGGCGAGGCCGTCGTTTCGCTCGATCACCGGGAGTATCGGCAAGCCATACTTCAAAGCGAAAGTGAAGTCGCGCTCGTCATGGGCGGGAACGGCCATGATTGCTCCAGTGCCGTAAGTTACCAAGACGTAATCGGCGATCCAAATGGGGATCTTCTCTCCATTGACCGGGTTGACTGCGTAAGCCCCGATCCAAACCCCGGTCTTCTCCTTCTCCGTTGATTGACGCTCCACGTCGGTCTGGCGGCGGGCTTGCTCGATGTAAGCCTCTACCTCCGACTGGCGCTCGGGTGAGGTGAGCTTGGCCACCAGGGGATGTTCCGGGGCCAAGACCATGAAGGTGGCTCCCCAGAGCGTGTCCGGACGGGTGGTGAAAACGGTGATCTTCTCGGGGGGGTTGATCTCACCCCCGGCTTCCACAGGTGAAGGCGTCTCCACAGGCGTATCCACAGGAAAATCGACAAGAGCGCCCTGGGACTTGCCGATCCAGTTGCGCTGCATCGTCTTCACCCGCTCCGGCCATTCCTCCAATAAATCAAGATCAGCCAGCAGGCGGTCGGCGTAGGCAGTGATGCGGAAGAACCACTGCTCCAGGTCTTTCTTCACCACCGGGGTCTGGCAACGCCAGCAGCCGCCCTCCTCCACCTGCTCGTTGGCCAGCACAGTCCGGCAGGCCGGGCACCAATTCACCGGCGCTTTCTTCTTGTAGGCCAGGCCGCGCTTGAAGAACTGGATGAAGAGCCACTGCGTCCAGCGGTAGTAGTCCGGCTGGCAACTGGCAAAGCGGCGGTCCCAGTCGTAGGAGATGGCCAGGGTTTTTTGCTGCCGCTCGATCTCTTCGATAGCCTGGTTGGTCCAGAAGCCTGGGTGCAGGCCACGCTGAATGGCGGCGTTCTCGGCCGGCATGCCGAAGGCGTCCCACCCCATCGGGTGGAGCACATTGAATCCCCTCATCCGCTTGAAACGGGCGATCACGTCGCCGATGGTGTAGGTGCGCGCATGCCCCATGTGCAAGCCGCCTCCGGATGGGTAGGGAAACATCACCAGGTTGTAGAACTTGGGGCGCCCCTCCTCCCCACGGGCAGGTTCTTCGGCCCACTGCTTCTGCCATTTCGGTTCGATCTCTTTGAAGTTGTAACGCTCCGTGCTCATGCTCTCTCCTCACTGATGGGGTCTGCGTTTTCCCCCCGCTTTCCCCGCTCTTCGGGATGACGAGAGGAGGACGGAGGGCAGATCCTGGAAAATAAAAAAGCCCTTCACGCCCCGAGGGGCGAAAGGACTCCCTTCCGCGGTACCACCCTGCTTTCAATTTGGTGGAGCTGACGGGACTTGAACCCGTGACCTCTTCCATGCCAAGGAAGCGCGCTCCCTCTGCGCTACAGCCCCACGCCAATTGCTCTTTGCGCGGTAACGGGCGCACCCGCGGCAAGCTACTCTGTTCACCTGCCAGGCTCCGGGACGAGTTCGGCTTCCGCCTACTACTTCCCTTCACGGCCTTTTGTAAGTAATAATTATAGCGGGCCGAGGAAAGTTGTCAATCTAGCAGCATGGGTGATACACTTTGTCGCTAAGGTTGCCTGGTAGCTCAATTGGCAGAGCGGCTGGCTGTTAACCAGCATGTTCGAGGTTCGAGTCCTCGCCAGGCAGCCAAAATTTACCTTCGTCCTTCACCCGATCCAAAATGGGGACAGATTTGAAATCTGTCCCCATTTTTTCTCAAATCTGTCCCCATATTGTCCCTGTTCTCATCAAAAGGAGGCGCGATGCCCGAATCACTGAAACCCGGCCTGGTACACGAGATGAGTATAGAAGTGACCGAGGCGAACATCGTCAGCCAGGAGGCGCCGGTCTTCTCCACCCCGCAGATGGTACTGCTGATGGAGCAGGCCTCCCTGAACTGCGTAAAGCCGTATCTTCCGCATGGTTCGATCACAGTGGGAACGCACCTCCAGATCAGCCACCGGGCCGCTTCCCCACGCGGTTCATGGATAACTGCCCGCTCGGAACTGATGGAGGTGGACGGCCGGCGATTGGTCTTCCAGGTGGTGGCTTTCGACGAGGTGGAGTTGATCGGGGACGGGATCCACGAACGAGCCATCGTCAATCTAGCCCGCTTCCTGGCCAAGCTGGAGGATCGTCAGCCCAAACCCTAGCTTCCCCTCAGTGGAATGCTGCCGGATTGTAAAGGGAGGAATCGATGGCCGCTCTAGAGATGGCCTCGGTCATGCTCAGGTCGTCGGCCAGGCCTCTTCCGGCGATGTCGAAGGCTGTGCCATGATCCACCGAGGTGCGCAGAAAGGGAAGCCCCAGGGTGAGGGAGACGGTCTTTCGGAAGTCCAGGGTCTTCGTGGCGATGTGCCCCTG
>JAPLHV010000159.1 GCA_026389455.1 Coprothermobacterota bacterium | reverse complement strand
GCGTTCCCGAGACGGGCAGGTCGTATACTTTTCCCGCCAGCACATTGGACGTCGAGGCACAGCCGCCGATATAGGCCGCGCGTGAGCCGCTCAGGCCGCCATCCGGCCCATGCGCGCGCCGCAGGCCGAATTCCATCACCGCGTCGCCGTCAGCGGCCAAACAAACACGGGCAGCTTTGGTGGCGATCAGAATCTGGAAATTCAACATGTTCAGCAAGGCGGTTTCCAGCAATTGGAGTTCGAAGATCGAGCCCGAGAGCTGAGCGATGGGTTCATGCGGGAAGACCAGCGTTCCCTCCGGGATGGCCTGTACGGTGCAGCGCGGCTGGAAGCTCGACAAGCAGCCCAGGAAGGATTCATCGAAGAGCGCCAGAGAGCGCAAGTAGTCAATATCGTCGGGATAAAAACGGAGCCGCTGGAGATAGTCGAGGAAGGGTTCGAGGCCCGCCGCCAGGGCGAATCCGTTGTTTGGGGGGAGGCTGCGGAAGAAGTACTCGAAGCAGGCTTGCTGATCGGCGCGGCCTTCTTTCAAGTAGCCCGCCATCATCGTCAGTTCATAGAAATCGGTAAGCAAGGCCAGCCCCTCACGCCGAACCCAAGCCTGCCTGTCGTCCGTCATTGAAGGTCTCTCGACCGGCACACGCGTCCCCCGGCTTGCCTTATTTCTTCGACCGCCTGCGCGGTCAGTCCAGGGGGAAAGTCGATGCCGCGGCAGGCATCTTCCACCAGAAAGACGTGGAATCCTTCCCGCAGGCCATCCAGCACGGTGTGTTTGACGCAGTAGTCCGTCGCCAAGCCACAGATGAAGATGCGCTGCGCGCCCCACCGCCGCAAATGGTCTGTCAGCTCCGGATTGCTGAAGCCGCTGTACCCCTCCTCTTCCGGATCCGTGGCCGTATCGATGATCACCGCATCTACGGGAATCTGCAGATCGCCGTGGAACTGGGCGCCGGGGGTGTTTTGCACGCAATGCGCCGGCCAGCTTCCATCCACAAACCCCGGCGGGTCGGCGAAAGAGCAATGGTCCTGCGGATGCCAGTCGCGCGTCATCAGCACATGGCTGAACAGCGGGAAGATCCGGTTGATCGCCGGCACGATGCGGTGGCCCTCCTCCACCGGCAAGGCCCCACCCGGACAGAAATCGTTTTGAACATCCACGACAATCAAAGCGTCTGCTCGTTTTATCTTGATCATCTGACCTTCTGGTTCTCGGATATCGCACCATCCCTTCTTGTATCGGCAATTCTACCAATAGCGGTCACTACTCGCCTTGATAGATCTCTACTTTCATTGCGCCTTCAATAATCTGCTGACGAACTGCCATCACTTTGTCCTCAATGCTTTGGGGCAAGACCTGCTTTTGGGCAGTAAAGTCGATATCCACTCCACCTGAGGCAAGCCCATATCTCAGGTTCTTTCTCAAACTGAGCGGGTAAGGCCATCTGATGGTAAACAATGTCTCTGGGATCATCAAGGCTGACGACAACAAATCAACTTGCGGCAGGTCGATAGCCCCCGGCAGGTCGATAGCCCCCGGCAGGTCGATAGCCCCCGGCAGGTCGATAGCCCCCGGCAGGTCGATAGCCCCCGGCAGGGTGTCCTGGAGAATGAGGCATCTCTATGCCGAGACATCCCGTGCGTGGGCGGGTTTCAAACCCGCCCCTACGAGGATCGCTCCGGCGTAAACCATACCCCTGGGACCGCGGCGCCCCAGTGCGGCATCAGCAGTAATCAGACGAAAGCCAACCGCTCTAAGGAGCAACCACTCCCGAAGGCAGTACACCCGTGGCTATCTGCCCCCCTTCGACACAGAACACCCTGCCGGGGGACTATTCAACTCGGAACAGCCTGCCGCAGCAGGTCTTCTACTGTCATGATTAAACCGTTTGAATGGTTCTCTTCGGGGAAAATCGCATTATCGTGGAAGAACGATATGGCGCGGTGGATCCACGAGAACAAGAACCGCACTGGGGCGCCACGGTCCCATCCCAGGGCCGACAAGACTCTTTAAGATCATCATCGCCACGATGACAGGGAAGCTGGATTAGACATGCTACTGCAGGGCTGTAGGTTACCCACTCATTTTGAGAAAGAACCTTTTTTCTTCACGAAATCGGGAGGCAGAACGCTTTTTTCTACGCAGTGCTCCTCATAGTACATGGTAGAGAGCAGGCTCCTGCCAAGAGACGCCAGATGAGTGAGGGATTTTGCAGGTTAGTTGACAATTGAACAACGTCCCTGAGGGGGTTGACTATACTGTGGAAGTATGATTATCATACAGACATGACAACCACCGCCCAAGATTCCCTTCTGCCGCGCGCTGCTGCTGCCGCTGTCGTCAGGGCAGCGCGCATCGCCCCGGTCGTGGTGCTGCTGGGAGCTCGTCAAACAGGTAAGACTACGCTGCTGCGCGCGTTACCCTTTTTGAAGGGGCGACCCTACCTCACCCTCGACGACTTCGATTTGCGCGTCCAAGCGGAAACGGAACCGGAAGCCGTCGTAGCCAGGGCGCCCAGCCTGATTCTCGATGAGGTGCAGCGCTCCCGTGATCTGTTGATTGCCGTCAAGCGCGCTGTCGATGCTGACCAGGCTCACACGCCGGGTCGCTTCGTGCTGACCGGTTCGGCCAATCTACTGATGATGGAACGGATCGGCGAGACCTTGGCCGGCCGCGCCATCTACGTTACGCTCTGGCCTTTCACCCGGCGTGAACGCCTAGGGTTGAGGCGCACAGGGATTTGGAGCGAGCTTCTGGCAGCCCCGTCTTGTGTTTGGCGCGAGACGTTGGCGGCGTACGGAGGTTCTTTCGAGGAATGGCGAACCGCTGCTTCCTTGGGAGGGTTGCCCGTCCCGTCTTATCGCCTTGTTACTAGCGAGGACCGGGCGCTGTGGTTCTCCGGGTATGTACAGACTTATCTGGAGCGAGACTTGCAAGCCCTGCGCGCGGTTGAGAACCTCGCCGATTTCCGTCGCCTGATGCGGGCAGCTTGTCTGCGCATCGGCAATCTTGTCAATCAAACGGAACTGGGGCGCGATGTGGGGATCGCCCAGCCACAAGTCCACCGCTTCCTCAACCTCATGGAAGCGAGCTATCAGGCCGTTCGCCTATCCGCTTATGCCGTCAACCGAACTCGCAGGCTGATCCAGTCGCCCAAACTCTATTGGAGCGATACCGGGCTTGCCCTCTTTCTGGCTGGGGAGAATGAACCACGAGGAGCGCACCTGGAGAACTTGATTCTCACCGATCTGCTGGCCTGGCGCGACCTCCAGCCACAACGCCCCGAGGTGCTCTACTGGCGTACGGCCACGGGGTTAGAGGTGGATTTTGTCATCGAGACCGCGAACCGGCTTCTGCCGATCGAGGTCAAAGCCTCTGCTCGTGTCACAACGGCTGATGCCAAAGGGCTGGAGGCCTTCCTTGACGACTACCCTGATCTAGCCGACGGAGCCTTGCTTTTGTACAGTGGTCAGGAGACCTTCCCCCTTACTCGCCGGGTGATGGCGGCGCCTTGGTGGAAGGTGATCTGAATGAATTAGGGACAGCCACTCATTTCATGGGTCGTTAGCCGATCTCGATTCAACTGAGTTCCTTCCATTCATCTTTTTCCAGGAAACTTCCGTGGACATTCGCTTCCATCTCCCGGTACAGGCTGAATGGGACGGAAAATGTCAGTTTGTCTTTCCCCAGTTGCTTCCTTACGGCTTCCCGAGCCATGATATCGGTCAGACCGATTACTGCTCGGGGAGTCTCTGAACCGCTTTCCGCATAGGTGCATACTCCCATCGCCTGACATCCGGCTGCCCCGGCTGCGACGATGATCCCATCCCGGATCCTTCCGGTATGGTAGTTCGCAAGAATGGAGAGAGCGGAGATCTGGTCTGCGTCGGCCAGGAATACAACGCTCCGGACCATTTCACCTTCTTGGATCGAAGACAAGGGCTTCATCACGATATACTTTTCCTTCACATCGTAGAGGGGCAAGTTCTCCAGGAATCTCCGAACGACCGCCGGGTTCTTCATCAGGCGTTCCCCATCCCGCAGCATCTTCTTGTGATGAAGGTCCGGGACACGTTCCGCAATTGCTGCGTATTCCTCTCGGCTCGCTGCTGCATCGATCCCGTTGGAGAGAAAACAGCAAAAACCCTCCTCGGTTCGAGCAATGTGCTCTTCGAACGGCCGTCCGAACCCGAGTCCCATTGCCGCTCCAGCGCAACCGACCGTTTCCCGGCTAAACACGGCGATCCGTCCTTCGTCAGCAACTTTTGCGTACAATCGCATAACGCAGTTCCATAGGCCTGGCTTGAGTTCTATGGTGCCTGCGGGTTTTTCGTCAGTCCAAACGATGGCGACTGGTTCCGTTGAGAGTCCGGCCATTCGGGCAATTTTGCACTCTATCGGCATCTCTTCCTCGCTCTGTTTTCTCTGATTTGCAGTCTTGTGTTTCGTCATCGGCAAAAAAAGACAAAAATGAGGACCGCTCATTTCATGAATGGGACGCTGTCCCCAATTCTAAAAGGAAATCAGCGGCTGTCCCCAATTCTCACGGGGTTGCAGGCGCTCCGCTGGAAACCCACTTCGCGGATATCTTGCCAAACGTTCCGTCTGTCTTCATCTCCTCGAAGCTCCGGCGCCATTCGTTGACGATGTCATCGGCGGTATCCTTGGAGAAGGCGATGTAAAACTCGTAGGTCTTGATGACGTAGGCCGGAACGATCTCGTCCATGCTGTAGCCGGCTTCTTTGAGGATCTCAGGAGCTGTTGTGTCTGTGAAAGCACAGAGATCCACCTTTCCCTCCACCAGTTTCTTGGCGTTATCCGCAGGAAGTCTTGTGCTTTCCAGGTTCTTAAAATCGAGGCCTGTCAGAAACTCTGTTGAGAACCAGCCGTCCACAACGCCGATTTTCCCAACTTTCTTGGCCTCTTCGAGGTTGTTGATGACGATGCCGGCGCCACTTTTCGCGTAAAGGATGTCATTGTAACTGCCGATAGGCCCTACCCACTTGAAGAGCGTTTCCCGTTGTTCCGTGCGCGTGGTGCTGAAGAGGAGGACATTCTTCTCTTTGAGGGCCAGATTGTACGCGTCGTCCCAGGCCATCATCTTGATATTGTCAGGCTGATTCAGACGTTTGAGGATCTCCTGAACAACCTCGGTGGCAAAGCCGGTCGCCTTTCCGTCTTTCATGAAGGTAATAGGGGGATAGTTCTCTGTTACGAGCTGAAGAGACGGCGCAGTATTTGTTCCTGCACATCCCGCCAGCAAAACAAGGATCCCTAAGAAAGCTGCCACCATGTACCATCTTCTTGCTGCCAATTTCACTTTTTCTCCATTCTGAAGAGATATTGTCGTCGAATCATTGGATAACCCAAATCAGTCATGCGGTGGTTTCAGTATCATAAACACTAGACTAATAGCGCAATTCCAGCAAACCATCAACTCTTAATGGGTGACAGCCACTGATTAATTCTCAATCTCAAGCGGGATAGCCAGTCAACTATCCAACAACGTCCCCTAACCGGCCTGTTCCTTCACCAACTCCTCTTCCAATTCGTGGAGCAGGAAGAGGCTTCATGATGAACCTTTGCAGCGATCTCATCTCCTCCGATCAGGCCAGGGTTGCTCAAGTTGCTCAATTCTAGGGCTCTCACTGAAGCCCGGGAAGAGCTCGTCAGTCATACTCCGGCGCGCTCTTGCGCCCCCATGCCCCGCGGCCTATAATCCCCAACTAATCCCTTTTTTTGGTCCGCATTCCCACCCCAACGAAGACCCTCAGCAAAGGCAAAGAAGATGATGAGAACAGGATGAACCTCAGATGGAAATAAGATACGACAATATAGCCAATCGAGAGAAAGTCTGGGCTGCCCTAAGCTCAGTGCTGGCAGCGGTGTTGCTCACCGTGATGAAGTTGGCGGTCGGCCTGATGACCAACAGTTTGGGGATCTTGGCCGAAGCGGCTCACTCCGGCTTGGATTTGGTGGCAGCCATTGTCACCCTTGTGGCCGTCCGCATCTCGGACCGGCCGGCTGATCAGGATCATCTCTACGGCCACGGCAAGGTAGAGAACATCTCTGCCCTCTTCGAGACCCTGTTGCTCTTGCTCACCTGTGTCTGGATTATCTACGAGGCCGTGCAACGGCTCTTCTTCCGCCCAGCGGATGTTGATCCCTCAATGTGGGCCTTCCTTACCATGGCGATTTCCATCGGCGTGGATATCTCCCGCTCGCGGATGCTCTACAGGGTCGCCCGCAAGCACAATAGTCAAGCGCTGGAAGCCGATGGGCTGCATTTCAGCACCGATGTCTGGAGCTCCAGCGTGGTCATCCTGGGTCTTTTAGGCCTCGTCTTGGCCAACCAGTTCCCCGCGCTGAGCTTTCTGCGGCAGGCCGATGCGATGGCAGCGCTTATGGTTGCGGCGATCGTGATCTACGTCAGCTTGCAATTGGGCAAGCGCACCGTGCTGGCTTTGGTCGATACCGCCCCCAAGGGAGTGGCCGATCAAATCCGTCGGATCGTGGAAGCAGTGCCGGGGGTGAAGAATTGCCATCATGTCCGGGTCCGCTATGCCGGCGCCTACAGCTTCGCCGATATTCATGTGCTGGTGGAAGGCGGGTTGAAATTAGACGAGGTCCACACCATCACTGAAGCGATCGAGAAAACGGTTCACCTGCAGCTTCCTACCATTGATTTGGTCGTACATCCGGAACCGGATTCGCCGCAGTTCCGTCCCAAGGAGCCGCCGGCGGACTCCGCCGCTTCGCCGGAATCCACTTCCGCTTTGGCAGCTCCCACTTCTTCATCTAAAGAGAAATGATATGC
>JAPLHV010000107.1 GCA_026389455.1 Coprothermobacterota bacterium | reverse complement strand
TCACCCTGGAGGAACAAGCTCCAAGAATGCGAGGCGAGCCTCTGACGCGGCAAACATTCGACCGCGGTAGGCTGGAAGGATCTCTCGCCGAGTTGGCTTAATCACAGGAACGATCAGCCTGGGCCTCGAGCGACAAGGCGTAGAGGAAGACGTCCGGCTTTCCTCCGTTCCATGTTTCGAAACCGGCGTCGGCAAGAAGAGATAACGCCTGAGAGGGATCTCCACCGGCCGGGATCATGACACAGAACGCCCTGCCGGGGGCTGTGATCTTGCCGGGGGCTGTCAAGTCACCCTCGGGTCGCATCGATAGGAACGTACCGAGCAGTTGGCGCATTGCCTCCGGCTCGCCTTCCATGAAGTTGATGCTGGTTCCCTCATGCCCCTTGCCAGCCAAGAGCAGTGCGCCTAGTCGCCCGCCGCGACGCGTGGCCAACCGCCAACAATAGTGCGATAAGGCTCGCTGCGAATCGCGAAAGAAGGGGAAAAAACGCCATCCGTCAGCCAACCAGCCGGCACTCCCGGCCAATGCGGGAGAACGCCGCAGGAATTCTTCCATTTCATCGGGACGAGGGGTAATCGTCTCCGGTCCCCAGGAAGTCGACGCAGCAGCCTGCTTCAACTTTCTAGCCTGCGGCAGCAAGTCTTCACTCAACACGATCCATTCCGCCACCTTGGTAAAACCAAGTCCACCGAGGATGTGAAGGGAGGCGTAGTTCTCAATATAGGTAGAGAATGCCGCTGTCCTGATCCCGCTAGACCGAGCCTTCTCTATGGTATATTCAGCCAAGGCGCGGCCGGCGCCCTGGCCTTGCCAGGCTGGATCAGTGCGGAATCCCTCCAACCAAACCAGGTCTGGGAAAAGACGGAAAAGATGGGCGAACGCCACTACCAATCCGTCTCCCTCCGCCACGAGTACCTCGCCTGGCTCCTCTTCCAGCCACTCTCCGATCACGTCGGGCACATAGTCTTCTCCTTCCCAGATCCGGCCGGAGATGGCCACGATGCGCGGGATATCTTCTTTGCGGGCTGGGCGGATGGTCCAAGAGCGCTTCCTCATTCCCCCTGCTCCGCCGCCTCCGCTGTGTTCGGCTCCAGGCGGATGTAGATTCGCTTGTTGATTTTTCCCTTGCTCTTGTACTCCACCACGCGGATCGGCCCAACCTCCCGGGTATTGGCCACATGGGTCCCTCCGTCCGCTTGAAGGTCCAACCCGAGGATCTCCACTGTCCGCACGAATGGAATCCCTTCCGGCAAGAGATTGACCTTGGTGCGGATCAGGTCCGGGATCTGGAAAGCTTCATCGCGTGGGAGAATTTGTACATGCACGGCTCGTGCTGCTGCCACCTCAGCATTGATCCGCAGCTCGATCTCGGCAACCAGCTCATGCCGCATGGTCTCGAACTCGAAATCCATCCGGCCTTCCAGGGGTTCCATGCTCCCCCCCGTGACTTGAGCGCCGTAATCCCTCCAAACTACGCCGCAAAGGATGTGCAAAGCGCTGTGAGTCCTCATCAAGGCATAGCGTCTCGGCCAATCCAGAATCCCCTCCACTTCCGTCCCCACCTGTGGGAGTAGCCCTTCCAAGCAGTGCCAGAGGTTCTCATCGCGCTTTTGGGTCGAGCCCAAGATCGCTTCCCCGCCGCTCCATCGCAGCCAGCCTCGATCAGCAGGCTGACCGCCGCCCCCTGAGTAGAAAGAGGTACGATCCAGGGCCACAGCGTGAGCGGAGAGATCCTCTGCCAACACGATAGCTTTGAAATGCCGGCATGCGCTATCCAACTGGTAGATCAACTCTGTCATGGGAACTTCTCCTTATCTATGCAGCCTGCTGCAGTACGTCACGGAACAGCCTGTCGCAGCATGTCTAGAATAGCGAAAGGCACAAGGGGCGTCCACACCGTGGATCCGTCTAGACAGCCTACGGGGGCATATCTGAGATGCGGTCCATTGTCCAAGTTCCATAGTCCTGGGTCAAGAAAACTTTGGACCAGAGACTTAGGACTTTGGACTGAAAGAGCTTGCGGCAGCAAGTAAATAGCTTGCGGCAGCAAGTCTTCAAGAACAGACTGGTCAAGCGCTCCGGCTCATGGTAGAAAAGGCCAGATGCAGACAGACACTGAGACTCGCAGGCGCCGCATGGCGATGCTCCAGGTTACTTTAGGGGCTACGTTGATCAGCTTCTCCCCGGTCTTCGTCAAGCTCGTCCAGGTTGGACCGGCGACAGCAGCGTTCTATCGCATGTTCTTCGGTGGGATTATCCTCTTGGCTATCCTCTTGGTCCGTCGCGAGCGGGTTTGGGCAGGGTGGGGAGCCCTCGGATTGGCTCTTGTGGCAGGAATTTTCTTCGCTCTGGACTTGTCACTCTTCCACCAGAGCATCCTCTATGTTGGGCCCGGCCTCTCCACTCTCTTGGGGAACTGCCAGGTCTTTTTCCTGGCTGCTTTTGGGATTCTCGTCTACCGGGAACGTCCTGGCTGGCTCTACCTGCTCTCCTTGCCCCTGGCGGTGGTGGGGATTTTCCTGATCGTGGGGGGGGATTGGCAAGGGCTCTCCGCACAGTTCAAGATCGGCATCTGGCTCAGTTTGGGCGGCGCCTTCTGTTACGCAACTTATCTGCTATTAATGGGGCGGCCCCAAGCCCGTGCCGGAGCCCTCAGCCCGCTGGCAAACCTGACCATCATCTGCTGGATCACCATCCCCATCCTGCGGAGGGCTATTGCTGGCTTATGCCACCGGGAGCCAGGTGATCGGTTGGTGGTTGATCTCACGTGGGTTGCCTACCCTCGACGCTTCCCGGGCCGGCCTCCTATTATTGCTGCAACCGGCCTTGGCTTTCCTCTGGGACATCCTCTTCTTCCAAAGGCCGACCACCATTGTGGAAGGGTTTGGAGCAGCCTTGACCATTTGGGCTATTTACATGGGTACGATGGGAAGAAGCAAACACAATGCACCACTGAAGTTAAACTCACTAAAGGAGAACAAATGACGATGGAGTACCAAGCCACGACCTGCCGCGAGTCGATCGCTTCCTTGCCGGATCTATTCACTCCAACCCTCGCTGGAAAACTGAAAGCGGAGATCCAATTTCGTTTCACCGGGGATGAGCC
>JAPLHV010000164.1 GCA_026389455.1 Coprothermobacterota bacterium | reverse complement strand
TGGAAGTGGCAGCCAGTCAGCCAGCGTCTCCTTCTCCCTCTACAATTTCCCCTTGAAGGTGACCGGCTGGCACTTCCTTAACGGTCTAGGCGCCGAGATCACTTCCCCCAAGGCGGGAGAAGCTTTCTACCTCACCCTGGAAGTGCGCAACATCTCCAACGCCACACTTCCCAAAGCCTTCGTCCCCCTGATGCTCTCCGGCCGTTTCCTCAATGCCGCTGAGGTGCAAGGCATGGCTCCCGGCCAGTCCGTCACCTTGACCCTGATGGGCGGCTCCCTGCCGGCTGGCTCCTACAGCTACCAGAGCTTCGTCTGGACTGGCTCCGGCGGCACCCCCATCGCCCAGCCAACATCGATCCCGGTGGTGGTGATACCCTGATCGACAACCTCTCCTGAACTTGAATGACCAGCTTTCCTGAGCCTGCCTTCACGGCAGGCTCAGTTTGCTTTTCCTTCGACTGGAGAACGAGCGCCTAGGTCTAGGCCAGCGCGGGCAACTGGATCACCCGGCTGGAAGGCATCATCTGGGCCATCTTTTCAGCTATCTGCGGGTGGCAGGTGAAGGTGAACACTTGGTGCGTCTCGGCCAGCTTCCCAACAGCGCCGCAGGCTGCTTGGAACCGTTCCGGGTCGAAGTTCACGAAGACATCATCCAGGATGATCGGCAGCGGCTCGTTGCCACGTTCGAACTCGCTGATGAAGCCAAAACGGAGGGCCAGGTAAAGCTGCTCGGCGGTTCCCGTGCTCAACTCATCCAGGGCTTTACGGCTCCCGTCACGGTCCATCACATAGAGCTTTTCCTCGTCCATCGGACGGACGATCGCTGTATAGCGCCCCCCGGTCAGGCGGGCGAAAAACTCCTGGGCGACCCTCAACACCTCGGGCTGGCGCTCCTGCTCGAACTTGCGCATGGCCTTGCCCAGGAACGTGTCCGCCAGGGTGAGGACAGCCCAGCGCCGGGCGGCATGGGCAAGCTGGTCGATGCGGTCTATTCTCCTCGCGCGGAGGACCTCTCCCTCGTCCGTCCTTTCCAGCTCCTGGATGCTCCCCAAGAGCCCGCCTTTCTTTTCGGCCATGGTCTGGGCTTCCTCTTCCAGTCGCCGCTGCGCGTCCGCCAACTGCTCTTTGCTGCCCTGCAGATCTTGCGGTAAGGCGACAGCAAGGGCGGTCAGGAAGCTTTCAAACGCTGCACCTTCCCCCCTAATCCTGCGCAAATTCCTCTCAGACTGGCGGATCGTCTCTTCCAGCGCGCGCCGCTTGATCCAGTTGGCCTGGTTCGACCGGAACTGTTCCGGGTCGGTGGCAGAACCCAGAAGAAGAAAGGCTTTCAGCTCACCCTCCCTGGCTTCCAGCTTTCTCTTCATTTCATCCAACTGTGGCAAGTCTTTCTCGACCCCGCTCCGGAGATCTTTCTGTTGCCGCTCCTTGTCGATCTCCAGCGCCAGTTCCCTGGCCAGGGATGAGACCTGGAGCAAGGGATCGCCTCTTTGTCCGGATCGATGGCAAGCCTCCAGGACATCTGCCAGGCTTGCTTGAAATGAGGAAATGGCGCTAGCCATGCGCGCCAGATCGAGATCAAGTTGTAGGATGGCTCGCTGTTTCTCCCGGGCGATCTCCGCTTTAGTGAAAGCAGCCAGGGCGCCCTCCGGGGAAAGGGTCAATTCCAGATGCGCGCTTTGCAGGAAAGCCTGCCAGGCTGCCTGCTTCTGTCGCAGCGTTTCCCTGGTCTGGTCCCGCTGCCCTTCCCGTCCGAGCCTCTCGGCCTCCTCCCGGTCCAGCTTTTGCTGCAACCTTGCCAGGGCCAGCTTTTCCTGGTTGGCTTGCTTCAACAGGCTTAGCAAGTCCTCGGCGGCCTGGATCTCTTCCTCTACCTGGAAGGCGTCGGAAGTTTGTTCCAGGCCGCATCCCTGCAAATCGGCCAATAGTTGCGCCTGGACCCTGCGCAATTCACCAAAGAGCGCTTGATCTTGCGTCAACAAGTCTCCTTCTAATGGACCACTGTCTTTCGAGAGAGGCCTCCTGCGCAGGGTAAAGAGGTATAACCCCCCGCTGGCTGCAAAGACCAAGAAGCCAACCACCGCCAGCCAGGGAAGGGAATAGACAGCCAGGAAGAGGACGCCCATCAGGATGGCAAAGGTGAAAAAAGCCAAAGCCGGCCACCATGGAGCCTGGGCAGCGTGAGCTTGGGCCAGGGCGCGCTGGTTTGCTTCGTGCCGGTTTTCCAATTCAGCCTGCCTGGCTTTGCCGGCGCGGATCCGATGGAGAACCTGCTTGCGCTCCAGGATTTGGGCTTCCCCCCGGCCGCCTAAAGCCTGACTCCGAGCCTGCTCGTTCTGCTTGCCTTCCTCAAAGGCTGCCCTGGTTTCAGCTGCTCGGGAGGCGATCCCTTTCAGCAAATCCTCCTGGCGCTCCACATCCTTTTCAGCCAGGCTCAGTTCTTTGCCCGCGGTTTTAAGCTTTTCTCCAGCAGCGATGGAGATATCGAAACTCTCCAGGTCCTCTTCCCGCCAGGCTGGGCTGATCTCCTTCAAGGTGCGGATTAACCCTTCCGCATGCTGAGCACGCAAGGCTTCTTTCTGTTTCGAGTCCTCCCATGCCGAGCGGTACTTCTCGCACTCCCTTTCCAGCCTGGAGATCTCCTCGCGGACAACGAGGAGCGACGCATCCAACGCAATGGCATCAACTTGAGCCTTCCGTTTCTGGATGGATTCGGTCAATTCATCGCAGCCGATCCTTAGCTCTTCACATGCAGCCAGCAGGTTTTCCAGCCGCAAGAACCCACCCTCCGGGAAGTTTTCAAGAACCGGGGTCTTTTCCAGTTCTCGGCGCGCCTCCTGCATATCAACCCAATCCCCCCAGGCAAGAAGCAGGCTCTCTACCGATCGCAGCCTTTCAGCGACATCCTCTCGATCCTTCGATAGCTGAGCCAGGGTCGCCTCGGTTTCCTGCAGCTCTCCTCTGTACTGGTCGTAGGCTGCCACTCCCTGGGCGATCCCCTTCAAGGACTGGTCAATCTCCTTGATCTCCCCCAATAGTCTGTTCATCTCCGGGTTGGAACCGGAAGGGAGGAAGAGCTTTTTCGCCTCTCCTTGGAAAACGTTGCGAACCGCTTGCAGGGATACCCCGCCCAGGCCGGCGCCTGCGCTGTAGATCCGTTCACGGATGCCCGCCTTGTCCAGCGCGTTCATGCTTTGCAGCTCGTGCAGGCCGAAGGCGTAGACGCTCTGGTAGACTTGCTCGTTGACCGGGCCGAAGAGTCGAGCCAGGTCTATCTCGGATCCACGACTGCCGTCGGCCAGTGTCACCTTCAGGTTCTTCAGGTCTGCTCCACTGCGTGCAATGCGAGTGTGGCTTCCGTCAGCAGCCAGAAGAGTCAGCTCTCCGCCGTAGTTCCCCCCGCACAAGGGTTGGTAGGGGTTGGGGTTGTTCTTTTTGTCCTTCCAACCGAAAAGCATGCGCCGGAAGAAGGCCATCAGGGTCGATTTACCGGCCTCGTTTGCCCCAAGGAAGATGGAAGTCCCAACCTCCAGCCCATCCTGGTGGAAATCCCGAAAGATGCCGAAACCATCGATGGTGAAGCGTTCAATCCGCATCGCCAACCCCCT
The DNA here is from genome assembly GCA_026389455.1 of Coprothermobacterota bacterium. Lineage (GTDB taxonomy): Bacteria > Caldisericota > JANLFM01 > JANLFM01 > JANLFM01 > JAPLHV01. The sequence continues at coordinate 1,907 of JAPLHV010000164.1, read as the reverse complement.
GCAACAGGCGGTCCAGGCAAATCGTCTCGGCCAGGCCGCAGATTTCCTTCAGGTCTTCTTCCTCAAGAGGCTCCAGCAGCTTGCATAGCTTGGCTTCCTGGTAGACTGGCTTCAAGGCTTCCGTCAGCTCTGCCCACCCCTCTTCCCTGGCCACAGTGTCATCGATCAGGCGCAGCAGTTCGCCGGTAAAGTCCCCCTGTGCCAGCAAGGCGCTCCGATCCAGGGAGGGACGGGTTTGGTCCTCGATCTCCTCCACCCACACGAAAGTCTCTTCCTGCTCTTCCGCCTCCCGGCAGTTTTGCAGCATGTCCCGGATGTAGTTGGCTCGCGCCAGGTTGGCGTGGAGCGGTCCCCGCCCCTTCAGAGCCAGGCGGCAGATGGTTGGGCGTTCCCCGTTTTCCTGGCGAATTCCTTCCAGTGCCTGCTTCTGAGCCTCCTGCAAGTCCTCATCACGCGTCATCCCATCGATGGAAAGAGCGATCTGGGTCCATCGAACAGAATCACTTGGGATGAACCGGGGTGAAGCGTCCCCGTCCTCATCGACCGAGACGTGCAGGAAGCCCCGGGCGCCGGTCTCTTTGGCATGGAGGCCTTGTGGATTGCCCGGGTAGGCCACCAGGGGGCGCCCTTCGTGCAGGCAGGCGCGGGTGTGGACGTGCCCCAGTGCCCAGTAGTCCAAGCCGGAGACAAGAAGATCCTGCAACCCGCAGGGAGCGTAGTTCTCGTAACCGGTGGCGCCCACGTTGCAGTGCAGCAGACCGATGGAGAAGAGACCGGCCGTTGGGGCGGGGAAGAGGATGGCCAGGTTATCGGTGATGTCGCGCCGGGAAAAGCTGATTCCCAGGATCTCAGCGGTCGCCCGGCTCTCTTTGATGAAGACCTCTCGTTCCACCGCCTTGCCTCCGAATAAATGGGTATTTCCCGGCCAGTCCAGGGCAGCGGACCAGCCATCCAGGGGATCATGGTTGCCATGAGCGATATACACTGGGATGCCGGCCTGGTCCAAGCGCTTCATGCCTTGCAGGAAAACCAGTTGGGCGTGAAGGCTGCGATCCGTGCTATTGAAGATGTCACCGGCCACCAGCATGAAATCAACCTTGTTCTCCAGGGCATAGGAGACGATGTTCTCGAAAGCCCGGTAGGTCGCTGCAGTCAGCTTCTTCTGAACTGCCTCGCTGGCGCCGGAGATCCCCTGGAAAGGGGTCCCCAGATGAAGATCAGCCGTGTGTGCAAAACTGAAAGGGATCATCATCCCATTTGCCTGTTCCTGCTTTTTCCCATCGCTGTACCCTCCGTGAGCCGGTAACCAGCCCTGTCCGCTAAGTATACTGAGGTTGCCGCCTGGGCGATACGCCTGCTTGAATCTACATACCGACGATGTTTAGAGTGCCTAGGGTCTCGTCAACTATCTAGTGTCGGGTAGAGACGGCGTAGTTTTATCCTGGCATCCTCCGCAGTGAATTGCCAGTTAACTTTGGCGGTTTTGTTGTTTCTGGATTTCTGCCATGCCGTTGTTTCTTTCTTAACAATGTCGATATTGCCAATCCTTCTTTTCAGGCACTGGCCCGTTAGCGCATTCAGCTCTATCTCGGCCATATTCAACCAGCTTCCATGCTTTGGGGTATACACAAAACAAAACCTGTCCCACAACGCTTTTGCCTTGTCTGGAGGAAACGATTCATAAAGAGACCCAGGGTTGTGCGTGTTCAGATTATCCATCACTAAAGTTATCCTTTCTGCCGTTTCGTATTGGTCAGCAATCTCTCCTCCTATGAAAAAACCCCCTCTCCTCACATGGTTTGAACCAGCGGGGCAAGGACCAGCGGGGCAAGGACCACTTCGGGCAGAGCCAGCGGGGTAAGCGTCACCCGGTATCCCAGATGCTCCAGTCTGCCCACCAATCTCTT
>JAPLHV010000193.1 GCA_026389455.1 Coprothermobacterota bacterium | reverse complement strand
TGCAGCCCCAAGGAGGGGACGCGTCCCAGGGGGGTGCGCTGGAAGCGCTCGGGCAGACCTTGCTCGTAGAGGGCGTGCCCCCCTTCGTGAAGAGCGGCGAAGATAGCGCCGGTCGGCCGATTGGGCAGGAAGCGGTTGGTGACGCGCACGTCGCCCGGGGAGAAGGAGGTGGTGAAGGGGTGGGCGGTGGCATCCTGGCGGCCGCGCGCGAAATCATAGCCAATTGCTTGCAACAGCTCCCGCGTGAAGGCTTCCTGTTTGGAGATCTCGTACTCTTGCTCCAGGAAAGCTGTCTCGATTTGTGTACCAGAATCGGCAATAGCCCGCACGATCGGCACCAATCCCTCCCGCAATTGGGCGAAGAGGGTGCGCACCTGGCTGGTCTTCATCTCCGCCTCGTAGAGATCGAGGAGCGCGTCGTAGGGGCAATCCCGGTAGCCTAGGGCGTTGGCCTTTTCGATCTGCAGGTCGACAATCTCCTGCAAGGCCGGGGCGAAGAGAGAGAAGTCCGCGGCGGCCTTGGCTTTCACCCAAGTCTGGTTGGCTAGGCTGGTGGTGCGGGCTAGGCGTTCCACCAGGTCGCTGGGGAGCTTGGTCTGCTGGTCATATTCACGGCGGGCCATCCTCACCAGGGCGGCTTCCTCCGCTTCCTCCGGCAAAGAGGCGGTCTCCTCGCGGGCTTTCTCGATTAAATCTCCTATTTCCGGTGAAGTGAACTTCTGGTGGGCGATCTTCTCCAACGTGGCCAATTGCTCGGCTCGTCCCTCGGCTCCACCGGGCGGCATGTAAGTGCGCATATCCCAGACCAGCACGGAAACCGTCGCATCAATGTCCGCCACCTCGGCCAGCCGTTCCTTTAGTTGCTGATAGTGTTCCATCGCTTGTGTGATTCCTCCTCGCCTGTTTTCCCGATTATAAGCCTGCCTTCGATCGAAGCGAAGGGCGTGTACGTTGAGAGACCAACTGAGGGGGGCGAAGTTCGGCTCCTCGCAAGGGCGGGCTTCAAACCCGCTTCTGCAGATGCCGCTGGAGGCTGGTGTGTTACAATGGCCGCCAGGAGGAAGAGGGCGATCCGTGGATGGGCGTAGGAATAATTCCACGGCGAAGCTCACTCTGTAAGATTTGGAGGACGGGTAAGGGCATGATCCGCGAAATCATTTCAATTCATGGACTGGGGAACTTTCGTGCATACCAGTCGCAGGGGAGAGCTTGTTTAGGGCGCGTAACCTTGGTATACGGCGAGAATGCCAGCGGGAAAAGTACGCTTTGTCAAGCGTTTCGCTCTCTTCAAGAAAACGACCCTGCGCCGTTGCTGGCTCGCCGGCATCTCTCATCCTCCGGAGGCGCATCCTCAGCTTCTCCTGTTGTGGAGCTGGCCTTGGAGGAGGAAGTAGCCACCTTTCGCAATCAGCGCTGGGATTGCCGCGTTTCTACCCTTGAGATCTTCGATACGACCTTCATCAACGGGAATGTGTATACCGGGGATCTGGTCGAACATGAGAATAAGCGCGCCTTGTATGGATTCGTTCTGGGCGAAGAGGGGGTCCGCCTAGCTCAGGCAGCCGATCGCTTGGACGGCGAACTGCGCGAGACCCGCAAGCAAAAGCGCCATCTCGAAGAGTGCCTCAGGCTGGCCAGCCCTGGTCATCTGGAACCAGAGCAATTCGTGATGTTGACGCCCGATCCGGCTTGCTATGAGCGCATCGTTAGGAAAGAAAAAGAGATTGCCTCTCTACAACAAGAGAATCTGCGGCAGCACGCTTTAACCAGCCAACCCCTTCTTCAATGCCTGATCATCCCAGCAATGCCTCTGAGAGAGCTGCGTTCTCTCCTCTCCCGCCCGAATGAGAGGGCTCGCTCTGCGCCTATCCAGCGCACCTTGGAAGAGATCCAGGGACGGCTGGGCCCACAGGGGGCCAACTGGATCCGTTATGGGTTAGATCATGAGCCAAGCGGCAAGTGCCCTTTCTGTAGGACGCCAGTGCAAGCGAACCCTCACGTGCAAGCTTATCGGGAAGCGCTTCTACCGGAGTGGAGTTCCTTAGAGCGAGAGTTGGAAACGCTGGGTCAACGATTTAGCGCCATACTTACAGAGAAAGTTCTGCTGGACTTGCAACGGATTCTGGCTGGGAATCGAGGGCAACTGGCTTTTTGGGGCGAGCATATCTCCTTCGAAGTCCCTTCTTTCCCTCATGCCGAGCTCGAAGAAACTTGGATCTGTCTACGCCAGGCTCTCCAGCAAGAGCTAGCCCTAGACTTGCTGCCGCAGGCTGTATCGTTGCAACCGTCCCCCGAAAGAGGTTTATCACCGGAACTGGAGGGCAGTATCCGTTCCTATCTGGGATTGCAAGCGGTTGCCGCTGCCTACAACGAGCAGGTTCAGGCGATCAACGCAGAGATCCAGGCATTTCAGCAGACATTAGCCAGAGGAAGTATAGAGGTCTTAAGAAAGGAATTGTCGGAACTCAGGGAGCTAGAGGCCCGTGGAAAGCCGATAACCGACCAGTACTGCCAGGAATACCAGAAGCTGCTTCGCCAAGAAGAAACTGTCAAACAGCAACAAGACCTCTCGCAAAGATATTTAGTAGGTTTCAACAAGCGTTGGTTCGCGCAATTTCAAGAAAAGGTCAACGCCGTCCTAAGCTCCTTCCAGGCCGATTTCCGGCTGATTAGCGTGAAAACCAGTTTTCTTGGCGGGAAGCATAGCTGCGATTATGCTTTGGAGCTTCACGGCGCGCATGTC
>JAPLHV010000052.1 GCA_026389455.1 Coprothermobacterota bacterium | reverse complement strand
CTCGCTGATGTCGGTGGGGACGGGAGTGATCTTCTGGCCCATCCCTTCGCTGCGCTGGCTGTCTACCAGGTTCTCGATGAGGTGGCGCAGGCGGTGCAGGTTGCGGTTCCAGATCTCTCCGTACTCCAGGAAACGTCCCGCTCGCTGCTCTTCGGGCAAACTCTCCAGCAGCTCCTGGGCCGAGGCCATCAGGAAGAGAGGGGTCTTCAGCTCGTGGCTGACGGCGAAGAGGAAGTCGGCCCGGGCCTTGGTTGCCTCCTGCTCCAGGCGTTTGCGTTCGGTGATGTCCTGCATCGCGCCGATCATCCGCACCGGTTTGCCATTCGCTTCCCGGCTGATGTAGCCCCGGTCTTCAACCTCCGCATAGGAACCATCCTTGCGGTGGAAGCGATAGTGGCCGGACCAGGACTGCTGGCCCGAGTCGATGGCTGTGTGAATGCTCACCTTGATGCGGTCGACGTCTTCGGGGTGGATTCGGTTTATCCACGCCTCGATGCCCGGCTCGATCTCCTCCGCTGGATAACCAAAGAGCGCTTTGAAGTTCTCGTTCCACCAGAGGGCATCGGTCTGGAGGTTCCAGTCCCAGATTGCGTTAAAGGTGGCGAGATTGGCTAATCGGAAACGTTCGTGGCTCTGCTGCAGCACTTCCTCGGCCTTCTTGCGCGCGGTAATATCTTGCCCAATTCCTATTGAAACACCATCCGGGAAAGAGAGATTTGTCCATGTTGTATCTATTACAGTGCCGTATTTTGTTGTAGTCTTGAAATCTCTCCAACCCATTGGTTTATTAATCATAAAATCAAGCGCTTCTTTGAAATCATCTGGATCAGGATAACTTTTTGCTAAAATGTTTTCGGTTTTCCAATCATCAAAAGTCCATCCTAATTTTTCAACAAGCTCGCGATTGACCATTTTGATTTTCCCGGTTTTATCGAAGTAGGTAATCATCATCGGAATACTGTCAAACACTCTTTCCAGTATTTCTTTTTGACTATTAGCCTCTTCCTCCGCCTGCTTGCGGTCAGTGATGTCGCGGGTGATGGCCAATAAGGATTGTATTCTCCCCTGCTCGTCGCGTTCCGGTACGATGCGGGTCAGAAAGCGCTTTAGACCTGAGGGCAACGGGAAACTCTGCTCAACTTCCTGTTCCTCGCCCGTTTCCAGGGCTTTCCTCAACGAGAGCTCCATAAATTCGGCCTGTGCGCGCAGTCCTCCGATCTCCAGAGGCGTTTTTCCGATAAACGCATGGGCCGGCGCTCCGAGTTGGCGTTCGACTGCCGGATTGCAGTAGATATGGCGCAGGTCGGCGTCGAAACGCACGATCATGTCGGTGGCATGTTCAACCAGGGTCGAAAAGTCTCTCTCTCTCTCTCTCTCTCTCTCTCTCTGTTAGCGCCTCCTCCGCTCGCTTCCCCTCGCCAGGCTGCTCAGATGGTCCGTGTTCCTCGTTCATCGCTGTCCCATTATCATCGTCTGGTCTTACCCATTATCGCCGTCCCGTCTTTCCAGGGCCGGCCGGGAGAGGGGCAGGGCGATCTGGAAGGCAGTTCCGTGGCCTTCCCCCTCTGCTTCACTCTGGAAGGTCAGCCGTCCGCCGTGCTCCTCGACGATGCGTTGGCAGAAGACCAGCCCCAATCCGGAGCCCGACTCCTTGGTGGTGGAGAAGGGAACGAAGATATTCTCCTGAACGTTTT
>JAPLHV010000082.1 GCA_026389455.1 Coprothermobacterota bacterium | reverse complement strand
CCTCTACGGCTGTATCCTGCTGCCCAGGAGGTTACGCGTCATATAGAATGTCTCATTGATGAAAGAAAAGGAGGAAGCCATGGACGAGACTGAGCTGTGGTTGCTGGAGGGGCCGTCCTGGGTGCAATACCGAACCCGCCGGGACCTGCTTGGCGAGAGCGAGGAGGAGCTCGCGGTTGTTCAAGCCCGCCGGGGGATGAGCAGCGATCCTGCCCTTCTTTCCTTGATCCGCGAACTGACCGATTGGCCGGGAATGGTCTTGAACAGCCACAAGAGCGCCGGGCACACGCTTCACAAGCTGGTCTTCCTGGCCGACCTGGGCTTTCGGGGAAGCGATCCAGGGATGGCCGCCGTGACCGATCGGGTGCTGGCACATCGCTCCGGAGAGGGGCCTTTTCAAGTGCTGATGAACATTCCACGCGCCTACGGGGGAAGCGGGGAGGACCAGTGGGCCTGGGCTCTCTGCGATGCGCCCCTGCTGCTTTATGCCCTGTCACTCTTTGGTCTTGGCGATGACCCAGGGGTGAAGGAGGCTTTGGAATATCTCGCCGGCCTGGTCCGGGAGAACGGCTGGCCTTGCGCTGTCTCCCCCCAGTTGGGGTCTTTCCGGGGGCCTGGGCGCCGCGATGATCCCTGCCCCTATGCCACATTAGCCATGTTGAAAGCCCTCTCCCTGGATCCGCAGGGGCGGCAATCGTCCGCTGCCCGCAGTGGTGCGGAGAGCCTGCTCGGCCTTTGGACACAGCGACAAACCCGCCACCCCTACCTCTTCTACATGGGAACCGATTTCTGCAAGCTGAAAGCTCCTTTAGTCTGGTATGATCTGCTTCACCTGGTGGAAGTGCTCTCACGTTTCCCCTTCCTTGCCCAGGACTCACGCTTGGCCGAGATGTCCGGAATCCTGCGGGGAAAGGCCGACGGCCAGGGCCGATTCACCGGCGAGTCGGTATGGTTAGCCTGGAAGGGGTGGGAGTTCGGCCAGAAGAAGAGCCCTTCCCGTTGGTTGACCTTGGTGGCTCGCCGCACCCTGCAACGGATCAGCGGGTCAGCTCCCTAGGCCTCCTCCGGCGGCATTCTGCCTCTTGAACCAACGAAGAATGGCTCCGGGGGTTCTGAGCCCCTGGGAGAATAGTGAACCTCCGGCTGGAAAGATCCGGAAACCCGCTGGGGAATGATACGATAGGATTGGCAGCATGATAGCCCGCGGTAGCGTGTTCTCTGTCAAAAGGAGGATTTGGAATTGCGTAAAATCGTTTCGATGTTCCTGGTGATAGTGCTGGTGGCGGGAATCGCTTCTCCCGCTCTTGCCTACACCTATGCCTGGCCCGAGTTCCGCGGCAACAGCTTCCGCACCGGTCAAACTCCCAACGATATCCTTGGCCCGGATAACCCCGTGCTTGCCTGGAGCTGGGCTCCCGGCGCCCGCTTGGGGATACCCATTGTAGGAGAGGACGGAGAAGTCTACGTGGGCGCGGAAGACGGCTCCGTGACCGGCCTCCATGCCGACGGGAGCATCGCCTTCAGCAACCAGGCGCTGGGTCCCGTCTTCTACTCACCCGTCTTAACCTCGCAGGGAATGGTCTATGTGAGTGGCAATCCGGATGGCCCGGGGCCAACTTACCTGGAAGCGTACCGGCCAGGAGGAGCCGGGTGGACCTACACGCCGCCGGCGGGTAAGATCATGACTGCTCCGCTGGTAGATGGGATCACTATCTATTTCGGCCTCGTCGATCAGTCCTCTGGTACAACGCACACCAGCCTGGTGGCGGTGGATCTGGATGGTCAAACCCTCTGGTCAACCCCTCTGGAGTGGGGCGGCCAACCAGGAGGGCTTCCCAGCTTGGCGCCGGCCTTGTGGCGGGGCGCTGATGCCACAACCCAGATTCTACTTGGCACAGCAGCGGGCCCCAACAGCGAACTGGGCGGCCTTTGGCGCTTTCGGGAGGATGGTTCAATCGCTGTCTACAATCCGATGGGCCTTGGATTGGAAGGCACGCCGGCTGTCGGCCAGGACCGCACCATCTACGCTGCGACAGCGAGCGGCGCCCTGGAGGTTTACAGCGATGGGGGCGCCTACTCCGGTTCACCCAGCTTGGGTTTGGGGGGAGCGACCGTCTGGAACGGATCTCCCGCTGTGTCTGCGGATGGGACCATCTATGTAGGCGTCAACCTGCCCGACGGCAGTGGTTCGCTGATGGCCATTAATCAGACAGGGAACATTCTTTGGGGGATTTCCTACGCTTTCGGCATGGCCGATGTGCGCCCGGTGGTGGATGGCGCTGGCACGATCTACTTTGCCACCACCCGGTTAAGTTTCGACTACGCGGCCCAGACCACTCGCTGCGACGTCTTTGCCATTCAGCCCGATGGCAGCGAGAAGTGGCACTTCTCTCACCAGTTGGCCTCTCCCTGTGCTCCCGTTTCCCGCTTCGGCTATGCGCCGGACCTGGCCTTTTGGCGCAACACGCTCTACCTGGCGGCCGGCAACGAGCTGCTGGCGATCACCCAGGGCGCCCCAAGTCCCACTCCCAGCCCTTCTCCCACCGAACCACCCCTGTTCTCAGACCTGCCATCCGACTACTGGGCTTTAGATTCCATCAAGAAACTGGTGGATTACGGCGTGCTGAACGGCTACCCGGACGGCGCCTTCAGAGCGGAGAAGGCGGTCACCCGGGCCGAGTTCTGCAAGATGATTCTGCTTGGCTTGTCCTATCCCCTCGGCGTTTCGGCATCTCCCACTTTTCCAGACGCGCCACCCGACCATTGGGCGTATGCCTACGTGGAGACCGCCTTCAAGGAAGGGTTGGCGATAGGCTACCCGGATGGCTCTTTCCGACCGGAGGGCTACATAACCATTGCTGAAATCCTGACTATCCTGGTTCGAGCCGCCCAGTGGGAAAAGGTCAACCCAACGCCGCCCCCCACCTTTTTGGTGAAGGAGCCGGACGGCGCCGTGCGCAACCTCAGCTCGGCAGACTGGTTCTATCAAACCGTGGGCGCCGCTTTCACGCACCACTTGCTGCTCTACCCGGAGGATCCCCATCTCGCCACGGAAGGGGCCGGCTCAGGCGAGCTGTCCGTCGCTTTCAATACGCCCGCCACCCGCGCCCAGACTGCCGTCTTCCTCTGGCGGCTGATGGGACAAGCCTGACCACGGGTCAAGTCTTTCTTCTTAACATTTTAGCATTATTCTGCCAACCATCTTGTAGCTGAGACGAGCGCAGCGAACTCCTCCAGCCGGCAGGTGCGGAAGCTCATTACCTGTTCACAAGCTTTTTCTGATTGAAGGAAAGGAGCTGCAACGATAGAGTGGTCACGGTTCCTACGCTCGCTGCAAGAGGGCTCGACACTTGGAAGTGAGAGGATTGTAAGTGAAGGAACTGACATCTTGTTCTGTACACCGCCTCCCCAAGTCGATGATGCGCTCCAATGCGGTGTGACCTCCGTCTCCAAGCGTCAGGGGCGGTGCTTGCAAGAGACGGGCGTGTCGGACCGGCGGACGAGTCGTTTGCGCAGGATCTCTGCTGTTCGCTTCAGCTTGCTGGATCCGGATCCGCCCCGCGAGGTCCGTACGATAAGCGTTGGAAAATCCAGGTGAACCTCCCCGGGAAGATTTCCTGAAACCCCTTCGTTTGCGGCTCAGCGAAGCGACAAAGGCCGCGCACTTGCCGCAACACATCGTAGAGGTGGATTACTCACTGGGGCAAATCTTAGCGTCCATCTATCAGGATCCGGACTTACGCGAAAGCTTGGCGTTCAAGGGTGGGACGGCATTGAGAAAGGCATACTTTCACGATTGCCGGTTCTCGCTGGAGAATCCGTCCAGCCTACGGCAGGGCAGTTTGTGGAACATGGCACTGGTATCAGAAGTGAGTGGATTTCATAATGGCAACGAAACGGTACATGGCGTACCATAGGGGCTGGTGACATACATGGACGAACGGGAAGACAAAGAACGAGCGCCACGAAATCGAACAATAACTCTGTCAGGCGAGGAGCGGGAGCGATACTCCCACAAACTTCTTCGGCTCGCCGGACGGGTTGATAGCGAGAAACTTGCTAACACGACAATCAATCAAGACCTCTTTTAAATTCTTGACCATCTGCCCGCCCGGTTCGTTGACCTTCTCTTCATAGACCCCCCCTATAATCTCACCAAGGATTTCGGGACCACGTCATTCAAAGAGATGAGTTCCGAGGAATACGCATCGTGGGTTTCCTCTTGGCTCCCGCGGCTTCTGCCCATTCTCAAGCCCGCCGCTTCAGTTTACATCTGCGGCGATTGGCGGTCATCGGGGGTGATTCAGTCCATATTAGAAAGACATTTGGTGATTCAGAACCGGATCACCTGGGAGAGAGAAAAGGGCCGGGGTGCAAAACGCAACTGGAAGAACTGTTCGGAGGACATCTGGTTCTGCACGGTCTCCAAGGATTTCTTTTTCAACGCCGATGCAGTGAGTCTGAAACGACGGGTCATTGCTCCATATAAGGATGCAAGCGGCAAACCCAAGGATTGGGACCAGACGAAGAACGGCGATTTTCGGTTGACCTGTCCCTCGAATCTTTGGACGGACTTGACCGTGCCATTCTGGTCAATGGCGGAGAACACGGATCATCCGACACAGAAACCCGAGAAACTGCTTGCGAAGGTGATTTTGGCGAGTTCCCGCGAAGGCGATTTTGTATTCGACCCTTTTCTCGGGTCAGGAACGACCTCTGTTGTCGCCCGTAAACTAGGCCGGCTCTATTGCGGCGTTGAGATTGATGCCGAATACTGCTGCCTTGCCGAGAAAAGGCTGGCCATCGCCGAGGCCGACAACACGATTCAAGGATACTCAGAAGGAGTGTTCTGGGAACGGAATTCCCTCGCCTATCAGAATGGAAATGCAAGAACCGGCAACGTAGCCACAGACCAGTTAGACCTAAGCTTGCGCGAGGAAATGGACAGGTATGCGAAGTAAACTATTTCACAGCGGCGAATACCGCCGTATTGAGTCTGAGATCAAGATACTGTTGAACTCGCAACCCGAGTTCTGGAGTGTAAGAACCGCATCCAGCACGAGGGCAACCGGCGATGCAATTCAGGAGATTCTTGCAGACAAGTTTCAAGCGTTGTTGGGCGGCATCTGTCAGGAGCATTCGGCAGATTTTGCTCGTCGCGCCATGGCTGACTTGGCTTTCAAAGATATGGACAACATCTACTGCGTCGTTGACGTGAAGACTCACAGGAAAGAAGAAGGATTCCACATGCCGAATCTGACCTCGGTTGAGCGTCTTGCGCGGTTCTACGAAGACGACATGAACTGCTTTGTCGTTCTCACGGTCAGTTACAGAATAGACGGAACGAAAGTATTAGCGGAAGACATACACTTTGTCCCGATTGAGTTCCTGTCATGGAAATGCCTTACCATTGGCGCGCTCGGATGGGGACAGATACAGATTGCGAATTCGGATCGTATCGTCGTGGCGCCTGACTATTCCCGGAAGAAATGGATGCTGGAGCTATGCGATACGCTTTTCGAGTTCCACCCTCATGAGATTAACAAGATCGGCGAACGAATTGACTACTTCAAGAAAATCAGAGAACAGTGGGAGAAGAAGACCGAAAGCTAGATCCTGCTCCCTGATGCTGGTCACGATCCATACTAACCTTCCTTATCAGGTTCCTTGGTCTCACCGACCACGGCAGGAATGCTAAATATAAAGACCTGACTCCACAGGCTAGTTCTTCATCAGCAGGATCCGGCTAATGGTCGTGAAGTGCAGGCCGGTGTGTTGGGCTACCGCATGTTGGCTGTATCCATAGCGCTCCACGGCCTCGCGGATCTTCTCATTTCTGGCTGTCTTACCGAGGCTTGCATCCAGGGGCAATAGCTGCTCCAGGCTCGGCTGACGGAGAAACCGTCGTTCTTTGGCCATTTCAGCGAGCTCTTTGCGGTTCTCCATCAGCGTCTGCATCCTCGCGGCGAACTCCTCGTCGCCCAGGATGATCCGCCCGCGAACCCCTTCCCAGGGACCGGCCTGCTGGATCCCCTCCTCCACGAAGGCCTGATACATCCTCTGCGCTTCGCTTTGCTCGGCAGCGAAACGTCCCAGCAGCCAATCCACCGTCAGGCACGGATGGGCGACTTCCAACCCTGCTGTCCCCCCATAGCTGCTCCAAGGCCATTTCCCCGGCTGATCGACCAGCTTGGCTCGAATCGGGTTCAGCGCCACATACCGGCAAAGCTCCAGCAGGTAGCTCTCTTTCTCTACCACGATGGCTCGAAAGCGTCCCTGGAAGAGGTGCCCGGGATGGTCGTGCCGTCGGTTGAATCCCTGCGTGTAGACTCCATTGAGCTGTCGCATCCCCTGAGATAGGTTGCCCTCCGGGGTCTCGATCAGCAAGTGGTAGTGGTTCTCCATCAAGCAATAGGCATGACAGAGCCATTGGTATCGCCGGTTTGTTTGCTGGAGGAGGGCGAGAAAGGACTCCCCGTCTTCGGCATGGCGAAAGATCTCTTTTCCTTTGTCGCCCCGCGAGGTGACGTGGTAGACTGCGCCTTCGTATTCGATTCGTAATGTTCTGACCATGATTCTTCAGAGGATACGGCTGAAAAGGCTAAATGTAAAGACTTGGCCCAAGGGATGATTCCTCAGCCATTTCCTGCATTCCCCCAGGGCAATCGCACGGTCACCCTGGTTCCCTTTCCTTCCTCGCTGGTCAGGGAGATCGAACCGCCGTGCGCTTCCATAATCCGGCGGCAGACGTAGAGACCCAAGCCTGTTCCAGGCACTTTTCGCTGTTCAGCCGAGCGACCCCGCTGGAAGGGCTGGAAGAGCTGCGGAATCTCGTTGGCAGGGATGCCGAGGCCGTGATCCTCCACCTCCAGGAGGAGGGCGTCGCCCTCCATTTCCAACCTTACCTCGACCTTTCCTCCTTTAGGCGAGAACTTGACGGCGTTGGTGAGGAGGTTCTCCACCACCCGGCCGAGGGCTTCCTCGTCGCAGGCGTCTTCCGGCACTGGTTGCAGATTGAGGTCGAAGGTCACTTGGGAGGAAAGCGCGTAGCCGGTCAGATCCTCCGCCGCCCGCTTGACTAGTTCCGTCGGATTGCAGGGGGCCAGGAGGAGGGGGAAGCGGTCTTCCTCGCCGCGCTGGCTGTCCATCAGGTTGTTAATCATCCGCTCCAGGCGCTCCAGGTTGCGCCTCCAGATCTCGCCGTACTCCTGGAAACGGGCTAGGGCTTCCGCCGGGGGGAGCTCGCCGAGCATCTCCTGGGTTTGGCGCAGGGCTTGGAGGGGAGACTTCAGATCGTGGGAGACGGCAAAGAGGAGGTCGCTGCGGACCTGGTGGATGCGCTCTTCCAGTTGCTTGCGCTCGGTGATGTCGGTAGACAGCCCGATCGAACCGCGAAATTGGCCGTTCTCCAGGATGGGCGCGGCGGAGACGTTGGTCCAAAGTATGCTCCCATCCCGGCGACAGAGGCGTCGCTCGTATTGCTCACCGATCCCTTGGCGACGGTTGCTCATCCGCTGCCGGTGATCGGCCAGCTCCTCGGGAAAAGTGAACTCCTCTATCGATCGCCCGATCAGCTCCTCGCGGGTATAGCCCAACAGCTCCGCCATGCGTCGATTGGCAAAGGTGGTGCGGTGGGTTTCGTCCGACACCAGGATCCCCTCGTTGGCCGTGTCTACAATCCGGCGGTACTTCTCCTCGCTCTCCTGCAAAGCCTCCTCCGCCCGCTTGCGCTCGGTGATGTCTGCAAACGATGCCAGCATGCGGATGGGTTGGCCAGCAGCATCCACGACTAGGCTTGCTGCAACTTGGACAGCGAAGAGTGAGCCATCCTTACGCTGGGCTGCCAATTCCCCAATCCAGCCCCCCCGAGCGCGCAATGCCTCAATGACCTCTACCGCTTTTTCACCCATCTGCCAGAATCCAGTAACCGGTTTCCCCAGCACATCTGCCATGGAGCTATATCCCCACAGTTTGAGAAACGCGGGGTTCACAAAAGTTAGGACTCCCTCCAGGTCGGAGATGGCAATGGCATCTATGGCCGATTCGATGGCCCGATCCTTTATCCGCAGCGCCTCCTCTGCCTGCTTGCGGTCGGTGATGTCGCGGATCGTCCCTTCCACGTATTTGGGGTTCTTCTGCTTGTCCCGGATCAGATGGCTGGAGACTGAAACCGGCACCTGTCTTCCATCCCGATGCAACAGGGTAATTTCATAGTCGGAAACCGCGCCCTCTCTGCGGAGTTTCTCCAGGAGGGCCTTTCGCTGTTCCGGGTCGGGGTAGATTTCCAGGACCTGGCGCCCAATCAGCTCTTCGGGCTTCCAACCGGATAGAATGAAAGAGGAGGGGGAGAGATTGGTGATGAGCCCCTGCATATCGGTCTGGTAGTAGAGGTCAGTGAAGTTGTTGAATACCGAACGGTACTTCACCTCGCTCTCCCGCAGCGTCTCCTCTGCCTGCTTGAGGTCGGTGATGTCCCTGACATATACGACCGTCGCTGCTTGCCCATGGAACTTCAGCGTTGCAGCGCTGGCAATCACGGGAATCCTGACTTGATCTCTATTCACAATGGCTGCTTCATAGTAGTTAGGCGCAGGTTTGCCCTCCTGTCTGTCCCTGTACCTCAACATGAGCTGTGTTGCAATATCGGGGGGTATCAAGTCTTCAAGAGACATCTTCTGCAACTCTTCTTGCGAATACCCGGACATAGCGCCAGCCGCCTCGTTGACGAAGACGATTGCGGCCTGCCGGTCCTGGATGGTCTGTAAAACCACTATGCCTATCCCGGCATGCCCGGTTGTTTCTACCAGCGCTCTATGCCATTCCTCAGATTCAGACAGCGCCTCCTCCACCCGCTTGCGTTCGGTGATGTCGCTTAGATAGCTCATGATGGCCGGTCTGTCTTCCCAGGCGATCCGCACCGAGTTGATCTCTGCCCAGCGGATCGAGCCATCCTTGTGGATCGTGCGGAATGGATAGACAACCGTAGAAACCTCGCCACCCAGCCGTTTTCGGTAGCGCTCAGTCACCAGCAATCGGTCATCGGGGTGGATGAATTCAACAAAGGGTCGGCCGACCCCCTCCTCGAGGGAATAACCGAACAGCTTGCTTGCCTTGGAGTTGGCGAACTTCAGCGCTCCATCCTGGGTAACGATGATCGCTTCGTTGGCAGTCTCCACCAGCGCCCGGTACTTCTCCTCGCTCTTCCGCAGGGCATCCTCGGCCCACGCGCGCTCGGTGATGTCCTGGGCGATTTCCACGACACCGATCACATTTCCTCTTTCATCGAATAGCGGCTCGCCTCTTTCGTCCCAAACCCTGCCGTCGGGGGTGTAGATAAGGGTATGTTCCGTCTGTTTTGTCTGGAAGGCCTTTACTGTCGGGCAGTTTTCGCAAGGCTTGGCCGGATCCGCCCAGAAGGCGTGGCAGGTCTGGCCGATCATTTCAGCCTGCGACTTATTCACAGAATCGGCAGCGGCCACGTTCACCCAGAGGAGCCTTAAATCTTTGTCTACAAAGGCAATGTTAGCGGTGATGCCGTTCAGGATGGCGTCTTTTTGCCCTTCGCTGATCCTCAACAGCGCCTCCTCCGCCCTTTGCCCTGCGCAGGCTGCTCAGATGGTCCGTGTTCCTCGTTCATCGCTGCCCCATTATCATCGTCTGGTCTTACCCATTATCACCGTCCCGTCTTTCCAGGGCCGGCCGGGAGAGGGGCAGGGCGATCTGGAAGGCAGTTCCGCGGCCTTCCCCCTCTGCTTCACTCTGGAAGGTCAGCCGTCCGCCGTGCTCCTCGACGATGCGTTGGCAGAAGACCAGCCCCAATCCGGAGCCCGACTCCTTGGTGGTGGAGAAGGGAACGAAGATATTCTCCTGAACGTTTT
>JAPLHV010000247.1 GCA_026389455.1 Coprothermobacterota bacterium | reverse complement strand
TGTGATTGAATCGAGCTAAACAGCCCAACATTGGGCATAACCCACTCGCGCGTCGCTGAATATGCAAAACCCCGGAAACCGAAGCCATTTCACCAGCCAACGCCTTCACCCTCACGAAAGCCTGTTCATATCCGAGTGATGCAATCTTAGTGAAGTAGTGATTCATATCCTTGACCTCCTTCGTTACAGCTAGCATTAATTAGATAAATCCGCATAAGATACAGAGCTCTGGTTTCTTGCCCGTATAGCGCGCCTTATGATTATTCCAGAAGGCGCGTTGTTCTCTTCGCTTTCAATTGCTTGCTGCCTGTTCAGTGGTTTATCACGGCATTTTCTGCGGATCGGCACAATACAACCAACTTGATCGGCTCAAAGTCTGTCCACTGGACTGCGAACGCCAGCCGGCGCCCGGGGTTCAAGACATGAGTATAGAACATTATGGTCTTGAAAGCGGAATAGCGTCGTCAACCGCCTTAGATCTCACCCAAGCCGGGCCTCGTTGCGCCTAAAATGTCACCCAACGCTTCATCCAAAGGAGCCGGCTCAAGGAGATTCCCCCCGGCTCTCCCCTCGGGAAAAAGTAACGGAAGAAATGCAAGCTTCTCTGCGACGGCTAGGCAGTGGCTGCCCTGGCTCATCTCTCTAGGGTTTCGACTACCCCTAACGAGGGTGGCTAAAACTGGTTCCTTCTCATTTCAAGTAGGTAACCTACCAGCCTGCGGCTGCATGTCTAATCCAGCTTCCCTGACATCATAGCGATGATGGTCTTAAAGAGTCTTTTCGGTCCTATCCCAGGAAAGCCAATGATCCCAGGAATCTTGTTACCTTCAGACTGCCTTACCCACTCATTTTGAAAAAGAACCCTAAAACTCCTCCCGCTCTGTGAGGTGGATTGCCCACGGGCTTTCGGCGAGCTGCCCATCTCCGATGGCGTTACCAGCCGGCTGGAAGCGATTGTGGGGCAATTTATGTTCGTTTGGTTTCCACGTTTTTGGAGGAATCAACCGTATTCCGAGCTTTTACGAAAGCAACGACGGAGCGTTCCACATCAGCCACTGTCGTTGCCCAGGAGCATACACTGATTCGAATGACCGGCTCGCCATTCCAGACAGCTCCACCGCACCAGCATTCCCCCGACTTTTGGATATTCTCAAGCGTCGCCTTCGTCTGTTCTGGCGTATCGCAGGCAACAAGAACTTGATTGAAGACTACCTCATTCAGGATTCGAAACCCCTTGGCCTGCAAATTCTCGGCAAACCTCCTGGCGTGATCGCAAAGGCGATCAACCAGCTCCTCTACCCCATCTTTACCAAGGGATTTTAGCGTTGCCCAAAGTTCAACGACTCGCGCGCGCCGCGACATTTCTGGCGTGTAATTCATGCCGCATAGAATAATGCCGGAATCATAGGGGGCATTGAGAGTTTTGTGAGCATCGACGGACCACGAGTCAGCCTTTTCGATGCCGTATGTAAGGAGTTTCTTCGTTCGTGACCCGGCTGCCCAAAGACCGAAGGCGCCGTCAATGTGAACCCATGCATTCACAAGCCCAGCGCGATCACCTATCTCATCGAATGGGTCAAAAGAACCCGTGTTGACGTTTCCCGCCTGAGCGATGACAAGGCAATGACCATCCAACTCGGGCATTTTCTCTGCAACCATCCGTCCTTGTTTGTCAGTGGGAACGATTTCAACGCATCCCCTGCCAAGGCCTAACAATGCAAGGACTTTCGGCACTGTGGCATGCACCTGCTCGCCAAGGATCACGCGCAGGTTTGGGGCGCCAAACAGACCTTCCAAGTGTACGTCCCATCCCTGGCGCCTGAGCAATTCGTTGCGTCCAGCCGCAAGCCCGCACAAAGTAGCTGTAGAAGTACCGCTCACAAAGCCTGCTACTGATCCAGCGGGCAATTCAAGCAGATCAACCAGCCATTTTTCACAGGTGGCTTCCAACTGGGAGATAATCGGGGATAGAACATACAAGGCTGCATTTTGATCCCACACATCCGACAACCATCCGGCTGCCAGAGCAGTGGGAACTGAGCTTCCAGTGACAAAGCCAAAGTACCTTCCGCCCGTTTGAGCAACGGTTGCAGGGGATCCATATTCATGCAACATCCTAAGAATTAGAGCGGGATTGCCCGTTGCTCTTGGGAAAGGTTCATCAAAAATGTCCAGATTCTTAATGGCCTCATCTGTTGGAAAAACATTTCGCCCGTATACCTCATCCATGTATGCATACGCATAGGATTTTACCTGCTCGAAAAGTTCCCTACCCTGGATTTGCGAGTACATTTCTTCCTGAAGATCCGGCTTTTTTATCATTCAGCAATTCCTTCCTGTCTCTTTGTTGCCGCTAATGGCAGACAGCAACCGCTCACCAAAGCGAAGCGGTGGCGAGACGGCTG
>JAPLHV010000088.1 GCA_026389455.1 Coprothermobacterota bacterium | reverse complement strand
TCCTGATCTGATCGGGGCAGTCTACTCCGGGTGAAGACGAGTGGCTCATCTGGGGTGAACATCGGTGGCGTGCTTGGGGGTGAACATGGACGGAAAATGGATCGTGGCGGTAAGATGAGAGAGGTTTATGAGGCAGGCTCTTGGGTGTGCCAAACCACGCCGACCCGCCGATCGCCCGGCGCCCCTCCAGGTGAGCGGGTGAAGAACACGCCGGGTTCTCGCAGCGACCCTGCCTTTTTGGTGAAAGCAGCGGCACGTAAGGTCTCCTCCACCGCCACGTTGACGGCGTGGAACTGGTGATAGCCGGCCAGCTTCTTGCCGGCCACGCCGCCCTGGTCCTGCTCGAAGACGATGAAGGAACGCAGGAAGGCTAGGAAGCGCTTTCTCTCGAAGAGACCTTTGATCAGCAGCTCCAGTTGGGGCAGGGCACTGGGAGCCAGCGTCTCTCCTTCGATCGTGCGCCAGGGCAGGAACCATTCGCGGTTAGCGGTCAAGGAGCCAAAGCGGGCCTCCAGGCCGTCCGAGATGACGTTGGCTTCGTTAGTAGCGAATAGGGAGGAGATCTGCAGCTTATAGGTCTCCAGTTGATGGAAGGCGGTCCAGATGGTGGCGTTCTCGTCAGCGGGGTTCTTCAGCTCGATCACACCCACCGGCAGACCATTCAGGAACAGCACTACATCCGGCCTTCGCTCGGTGTGCCCCTCCACTACCGTAAACTGGTTCACCGCCAACCAGTCGTTCCAGTCGGGTTCCTGGAAATCTACCAGCCAGGCTTTGTCATGCACGATTCGCCCGTCGGCCTGGAACTCCACCTCGACGCCATCCACCAGCATTCGGTGGAAGGCACGATTCGCTTGCAACAAGGAAGGAGCGTTCAGGTGGACGATCTTGCGGAAGGCTTCCTCGATCGCCTCAGCCGGCAGCGTGGGGTTCAGTCGAGCCAGGGCATCGCGCAGCCGTTGCCTCAGGAGAACCTGCTGATAGCTCTCCCGCTCGCTAAATAATTCACCGGGGGCGATGAGAGGGCCGCTCTTGATCGCATAGCCCAGCTCTGCCAGCCAGGAGAGGGCGGCTTCTTCAAGGATAATTCGGCGAAATGGGTCACTTCCGTTTTCCAAATCTGCGGGAGTCTAGACCGCCATTTTGAACCAAATAGCGTTTGTACCAATCCAAGTCTTTAAAGCATTTGCAGATGGACACAAAATCGGCATTTTGGAGACCGATCGGTTCGGCTACCAAGGAGATCAGATCCTCACTAAAAGTATCAGAGCGAGGGATAGGAATCGTACATATATGCTGACCTTCCACGGAGAGCCGAATCTTAAAGTGTTTACTTCCTTGTTCCGACTGCCCCTGTAGTTTCCGAAAGCCCTGCAGCACCTCCTCCCTGGCCAGGCGCATCTCCTAAATCGTTTTCACATATTGCCGGATCAAAACAAACCTGGATTTTGCCAGGGGCGAAAGCGCGTTGCGGTGGTTCAGGAGATCCTGCAATTGCTCCACTAAATTCGCACCGTAATCCAGCTTGGCCTCTTCGACGGATTCCCCACAACCCCAAACATGAAAAAAACGGTCGACGACATAGATTGAATTCTCTTCCTGGCGAACTTCCACGGGAATCGACTTGGCCAAACGATAGCGCGGATGCGATAGTGAAACGATTTGATCAAGATAAGGAAACGAGCGATTTTGGGACAGCGGATTCAATTGCAACGTGTTCCAGGCACAATTCAGCAACGAGATCGCTTCCAATGCGATCGAACTCATTCCTGCTGCTCCTCTCCAGTTCCATATTGATCAAGGTTTCGCTGTAGCGCTTCGACGAAACCTTTCATTCGAGTAGCCGGAACAACGATGCGGGCCACCATATTAGCTTCCACATGTTCGATCCGCTCCAAGGCTTGAGCGTCACCTTCCATGAGGAAAGGCACAAAAGGTCAGGTAAAACTCTCCATGACCGTGACTCACTAACAAATTGTTGGCATAGATTGTCTGTAGGCCGTCTGTTTCTACGAACTTCAATGGGACGGCTTTGGTCGTCCTCTGGGTTGCTGCTTTCTTTTTCGAGTCCTTGCTTTGTTCCATCGCCCCTATCACCACCTTATATGGTCGATACCATTATTGTAGCGTGCTGCGATCTGGGTTTCCAATCAGGTTCGTTCGGGACAAGGCCTTGGCCAAATCAGCAGAAGCGTTCCGAACCTATCTTGAAATCCCGGAACCGTGCTACACGGCGTAGCCCAGACTTTCCAGCCAGGAGAGAACGGCTTCTTCAAGGATAGATTCGGTAAAGCTGCTATTTTGTTTCATGACTAAAGGAGGGATAGTACTTGACAGGTGTAATAAGAACCGTATGATTACACACGGAGGCTTTGCTAGCGAAAGTTGGCATTGCCTTTTTAGTTTTCAGCACTGCTTCATTTCCTCCTCACGCCTCTCTTCTCTTGGTCGAAGATCATCGATGACGGTAAACGTCCAGAGGAGATGATTCTGCCCATCATCACCTTGGATCTCCATCTTACGCCTGAGCGCCATCACTTGCTTCGCCAAAGGAGCCAGCTCAATCCTATAAGGCTGATTCATAGGACCAAATCGGACTCCCCACGAAATGATGTAGGCGATGAGATCCGCTATTTGAATTGCTGTGGTCAGGTGGCTGTGGACAAAAAAAGGCTCGGGAATCACCTTAGCGGATCGCGTTCTACCTTTGAGTGTTTCGCGGAAATAATGACTCATCTGGTTAAGTAGGATATGGCATTGCACCCGCTCTAGTTCGTCAAAGATAACCAAACCTATATTCTCTCCGGACTGGCTCTCTAGAAAGTAGAAGAATCGTTCGAAGAGGTAAGAATAGTCTTTGCGCAAGAAATCAGCTTGCGGTCGGGGGGCATGCGGCGCCACGATACTGGCAAACGCGGCGCCCCGGATACTGGAGCAGAGCTCCAAAATGTGGGAGACGTAGGCGATCTTCGCCTGCGCAAGGGCAGCTAGTTCGCGAAAAGTTGCGCCGCCGCCGCCCTGAATGCCTCGCCGTGCTTCTCCCTGTTCCAGGCATCGTCGCGCCAAAGCGGTTCTTTCGTCTTCGGACAGATCATTCACTTCCGACGCCAGCCGGTATGTCTTATGTTTGAGCAGCTTTTTCGCTTTCAGTTCAAGAAGGCCAGCAGTCACGCGACGACCAAAATACCTGTGCTCAGCGTCCTGGACTTGGCAGACCAAATTCCAAAGATCGCGATCCTCAAAGCAGATGCCCGCTAAAACTTCGTAAGGGGATTCTTGCCTGTCGTTGCCGCTCTCGTCGATGAACAGGAGATAACTCATCTCATCCTCCGCAGGATGTCCATCTTTTCAAGCCAAGAGCGCAGGATGAGGCGTTCAGCTCGATGCCTCCGCGTCCTGGTGCGCCTTCAGTGTCCGACCATCTCTTGTTTTCCACTCGGTGCGTCCATATGCCGAACGGCCAAGCACCACGCCGGCTGCCGTAGAAGGCGAGGAGAAGAGGTAATCCTGGGTGAAGGTGTAGCTATCCTCAGACGATTTCAACACACCGTTGGTGACTAGCGCCGTTCGCAGTTCCTTGAAGTAGGCCAGACAGGATGGCACTTCGTGCGTCACAGCACGACTGCCGGAGCGGACTACGAAGCCCTGGGGGGTATCCGCGCCGCGCGCCTCGATGCCCTTGGCCTTTAGCAGCAGATCGTTTTCCTTGGAACTGTCAACTTTGGCCTTTTCGAAAAAGTTGACACTAACAACCGGCAGGCACAGCAACATATCACCGAGAAAACTTTCCGTGTCAGCCTGGTCGGCCTCGGAGAGCGGGGGCAACTGCGGCACGTTGCCATTGTCCAACTCGCAGCGCTTGGCCTCATCAGCAAGACGCAACAGGCGCGCTTCGAGGTAATGCACATGGGCCTTATTCAGGTTCTGGTCCTTGCTGGTGAATACCATTGCATGGATCCAGAAATCCTTATTCTTTACGTGCTGCTCCAGCCGCGACAGCACTCCGTCGCCTTCCCCCACATACACACATGGCAACTGACTAGACTTGCCCGGTCCCCACAAGATATAAACGCCCGTGCGTTTCAGTTCCGGACGCTGACGCGCTACGGCGAAAAGCGAGCGCGGGAACACCAGCCCTTGGCCGGTCCAGTCGGATTTCTCGACGACGCGCAGACCTTCCGGCTCACCAGAGGGGATGAAGATGCGCACCGAAAAACCCGTGGTCGTTTTGTCCATCACAGTCTCCATTCGATAAACTTATCGGCGTCCTTCACCCGCAGCTCGCCAGAGATGAGCTTGGGCAGCAGCGCTTCCGCGAAAAAGCCAATCCAACGCAACATGGCAAAGTCGTCGCGCTCAGCGGCGGGTTCACCGTGCGTATTCTCCAGACCTCCGCACCTACTTCGATAATATTATTCACCTCATTGCCTCAATGATAGCTTCATTAAATTTCCTAAAACTGGGTGATTGATTTCGGTTCGGATCGAGATGAGCACCCAAGATACGTGCAGCTTCAATCTTTCGTAATCCAGTTTTGAAATATCCGTACCGCTGAAGGATGCGCTCAAACGCTTCCCAGGCGCCTCCGGAGATGGCATCCGGATCTCGATAGCCTTGTTTTCTCGGGATTGACGGCGAAACGCGTGGATACGCCTTGCACACGGCTACCCAGTCGCCGAAATACCAAGCCTCTAATTCCTCGATAGTAATGCGATTGACCAATTGCCGAGGATGGTGACTTGCCCGCGAGCGTGTGCGTAACCTGGAAGCTGTTGCCACCCGCTCGAGCTGTCTTTTGAGCGCCAGGCAGTCTTCATCATCTCGATCAACTATAACAACAATACGCCATCGGTCTGGCTACCATGCAGCATAGCCACGTAGCCGCGCCTCCAGCTTTCCCAGCAGGTCGGACTTACCCTGGAAGGAATGTATCTGAAAGGTGCGGCCAGAAGGCAGTATGCGCGGTAGCAAGGCATGCAGAAAAGCCTCCATTGATGGCTCTTCGACGAGCACCTCAATATGCTCCGCGGTCATTGACTGCTTCCCAATGGTGGCTGGGTTGGCGCTCCTTGATTCACCAGAGGATCGCCCACGCCGAGCTGTCCTTCCATCCATAACTGGCCCAGCAGCGCTCCATGTTTCATGAACTGAAGTACACCCTGTAGATCCGCAGCACGGCGCGTCTGAGTATATCCCTGCTCGTCACGCCACAGCACCCGTACCTCGTCCGGCCGTAGTGCGTTGAGGAAGAATGGCGAATGCGTGGTCACCAGCAGTTGAGTGCGTTCACAAGCTGCACGGCATTCCTCTGCGAGCTCTGGCAGTAGGCGTGGATGCAGGAAGTTCTCCGGTTCTTCGATGCCAATAAAAGGCGGGGGTGTCGGGTCATTTAGCAGCACTAGGTAGGCCAACATCTTCAGGGTGCCGTCTGAGGCAAAGCGCGCCAACACAGGGCGGCTGAATGGCATGTCCTTGATTTGAAGCAGTAATCGGCCATCGGGCATGGATTCAGCCAGTACCCGCTCGATGCGAGGTATACGCTGCTTCAACACCTCGAAGATATGGTCAAGCTGCGCTGGATGTTGCTCGGCTAGATATTGGATCACATTGGCGAGGTTATCGCCGGTCTTTGTCAAGCGCTCCTGTGGCCCCGCCTCAGGCTGGCCGTGCGTGTATTCTACTGACAGATACGACACGTACCAACCGGTGATGAAGTCGCGCAGCGCTGCCACTCGGGGATGCTCCTTGAACTGTCCAAGAGCGTTGACTGCCAGGAGATCAGCGGACTTTAGTGGAATTTCCGCCCGCTGGTCCACCTTGTCAGGCAGTTCACCGCTGACCGCGCGGCCTTGCCCGTGACGATAGTCGAGGAAACGGAATGGCTGACCACGCTGACCACGCCTCCATTTTAGCCATTCCTCGACGACAACCGGACCGCTTTTTTCTTCGTCAATGGCTAAGTGGTAAGTGATTAATGGATAGCTTGGTTCACGGTACTTGATCTCGATCGAAACCGGCCCGTTGCAACCACGAGTCTTGAGCTCCTTGGCCCGTCCGCGTTTGTCCCAGGCGCGGCGCAACCCTAGCTCAAAGCATTCCGACAAAAAGGCGAATACGTCGAACACCGTCGATTTGCCGCTGCCATTTGGACCAAGCAGCACTGTCAGGGGTGTGAGATCCTTGAACTCCACCTCGCGCAGCGCCCGGAAGTTTTCTACCTTCAAATACTCGATACTTGGTAGTGTGGAAGATCGGTTTGTCATTGCTTCCTCCTGCAGTTGCTCTTTGGAAATATATCAGCATCTTTCACCTTAAGCTCACCGGTGATGAGCTTGGGTAGCAGCGTGTCGCGCAAAGCGGCAAGGGTGCGGGATTCAAGCAAGTTCGCGCGGATTCGCTCGATCATCGGATTGACTTTGGTCTCGAATGTCTGAATCAACTCGGGAGGCTGTACTACAACTCCTACGCCAGCCAGAGTGTCGCGTGAGATCGTGTCGAACACTGAGCCATGCGCTTGTTGCTGAAGGCTGGCGACCAGCATACGCGTTGTGAAGTAGGTAAAGGAGCCATGCGTATCCGCTTTGCCGCGTAGGCCGTAGCAGGATTGATTCATCGCCATGGCACACCGGCGAGTGCGATTCGACCAACCGTTCCTCTGGCGGAAATAATCGTCGTGCCAATCGGAAGAATCCGGGTAGATCAGTTCTCAACCCCTTCACGCGTGATTTTTTTCGAGGTATCCACAACCCACACGTTAGAGTCGCATGGGGCGTCCACGACTGAGAACCAAGGGATGTCGCCATTCCAGTACTTGGCTATTGAGGTCTTCGGTGTACCACCGCCGATGATCTCGACCGTTTCTGCAAAGGGCTGCACCTCCCACCCCTTCGGGATCTCGCCCAACTCCGAATCCTCGAAGGAATCCGGGAAAAGGTCGGCGAGGGGTTTGGGCAGGCTGGGGTCGCGTCCTTCGGCCTTGGCGCGAACGGGATCGAAGTCTACGAACCACGATTTGAAGAGAGCGCGGGCCATCGCCTCCAGCGTCTCATTCATCCGTCGGTTTAACTCAATCTTGTCGTCCAGCGTGCCGAGGATATGGGCAATAGCGCGTTGTTCGGTATCTTCGAGCGGTGGCCACCAAAGACGCGATAGCTGATCTGCCGACACGTTAGGGAAGGTCGAGCCTGTCGCCTGAACCAGAAGGTCCGACAGCCCATACTCAATTACCGCGCGGACTAGTGGTTGCAACTCGGGGTTCGTCTTGTGGCGGATAGCTGCTATGCCTCGACCGATCGCATACTCGCGATCCGCCCAGTTCATTCGCCCTGTGGTTGAGCCTCGAACGCAGAAGAGAATATCCCCCGGCTTCGCGTGCTTCCGGGTATCTGTCGTGAACTGCACAGGCACTGGATGATGTGGACCATACTCAGTAGGTCCATTCAGCAAAGGGAGACCAACACCGGCGATATTGCATGTTTCACCGGGAGGGGACTGCCCCATCACTATCTCTGCGTTCTCGCTGAGGGAACTATCCGCCATACCC
>JAPLHV010000103.1 GCA_026389455.1 Coprothermobacterota bacterium | reverse complement strand
GCCACCGGGCAGGTGCGCGTTCTGCGTGTCGCCGCGGCCCACGATATGGGCCGGGCCATCAACCCGCAGATGGCGCGGGGCCAGATTTTTGGAGGAGTAGCGATGGGTCTGGGCTATGCCTTGCTGGAGGAGGTGGAGTTGCGCGATGGGGAGACGAGGACGCTGAACTTTGATACCTACGAATTGCCCACATCCGCCGATATGCCTCAGGTGATCCCGATTCTGGTCGAGAACCCTGACCCTGCTGGCCCTTATGGCGCCAAAAGCCTGGGGGAACCGACCAACGAGCTGTTGGCGGCGGCAGTGGTCAACGCTATCGCCAACGCCACTGGGCGGCGCATCCGCGAGCTGCCCTGTGATTTGGAGCGGGTTCTCCTTGGCGTCTCTTTACGCGAGAAACGGGAGAAGCGTTCCAGCCAAGCCTGACTCCATAGCCCCCGGCAACTAGATAGCCCCCGGCAGGGTGTTTGGTCATGATTGGAGCTGGAGATTGCAAGGAGGAGCGAACGATGAGAACTAGAGGTCTGGATCTTAAGGAGAGGCTGAAGGCGCTGGAGGCGATGAAGAGCCGGTCGCTCTCTGAAGAGGTGCGTCTTGAAATACGTGCAGCTTTGGGGGATAAGGACAATTTGGTGGCCGCGAAAGCCGCCAGTCTGGCCAAACATTTCAGGCTTACTGATTTCTTCCCCGAGCTGCGAGCCGCCTACCGGCAGTTTCTCAGCAATCCCCAGAAGACGGACAAACTTTGCCTGGCCAAAGAAGCCGCCATCGAAGCGCTCGACGCCATGGAGGATCTCGAGGAGGAGCTTTTCCTCCACGCTGCCGGCTATGTGCAGCTTGAACCCGCCTACGGCGGTCCCGCCGATGCGGCAGGCCCCCTTCGCGTTGCTGGGTGCCGGGCGTTGGCCCGGATTGGCAGCACAGAGCTGTTTTTCGTCCTTGCCGACCGGCTGGCTGACACGGAAGTTGATGTCCGCTCCGCTGCAGCTCAAATCTTGGCCGGCTTATTCGACGAGCGAGCCGAGTTGCTGTTGCGAATGAAGGCGCTCGCCGGCGATTCACATCCCCGGGTGATCGGGGATTGTTTCCGATCGCTGATGACCCTTCACCCGCAACGATCCTTTCCCTTCGTGCTCGATTATCTGGAAGCGCTGCAAGGGGAGATCGCCGAAGAGGCCATGATGGCGCTGGGGGAGTCCCGCCACCCTCAAGCCTTCCATCTGTTGTCGAAGATGTTTGCCCTCGCCGCTGACCCGAAGCGGAGAGAAGCCTTGATTTCAGCGATCTCTTTGTTGCGCACCAAAGAAGCCCTCCATTTCCTGCTTTCCGCAGTAACGGAGGAGCCGCTGCCGCAAGCGCAGGTGGCCGTAGACGCCTTGTCCCTCTACCACCTTGAGGAGACGGAGGTGGTCTGGCTCATGACCATGGTGATAAGCCGCGGCAGCCAATCATTGATTGATCGCTGCGCGAAACTAACTGGAATATAGCTGCTTCCACTGTTGCACGGCCACGCGCAGGTGGGGGATGACGATCGAGCCGCCTACCACTAGGGCGACACTCCAGGCTTCCCACATCTCGGCGTCGCTGACTCCGGCTTCTTTGCACTGGATCAGGTGGTAGAGGACGCAGTCATTGCAGCGCAGTACCAATGAAGCCACCAAGCCCAACAGCTCTTTCGTCTTGGCGGACAAGGCGCCCTCCCGGTAGGCAGAGCTATCCAGGTTGAAGAAGCGCTTCATCTCCAGCGGCCCCTCCTGTAGGATGGTGCGATTCATCTCTTCGCGGAACTGCTGAAACTCCTCGATACTCATCGCCTCTTTACTTCCTCCTCGTAGATTTTTCGGACCACTTCCAGGGAATCGATCTCCTCGGGGCTTTTCTCCTGGCGGATTGCTTTGATGCGGGGGAAGCGAAGGGCGTAGCCACCCAGATCCCTGGTCTTGTGGGCGAGGAACCAGGCGGTCATCTCTTTCAGCTCCCGGTCGGTCAAGCCGTTGTAGGCCTTGCCGATGGTCAGCAGCTGATCTCCTTCCCCACGCACGGCGAAGGTGTAATCGGAGAGCAGGCCAGCCCGCTTGCCGTTACCCCATTCCACCGCCACCACCAGGCAGTCCAGGGTAGTCAGTTCTTTCTTCATCTTCAACCACTGCTTGCCACGATGGCCCGGTTGGTAGGGGGAAGCCGGCTCCTTCAAGACCAGCCCCTCCGTGCCGCGCTCCCGGGCCAGACGGAAGGCGTCCTCGGTCTCCTCTTCGGTGCTTACCGGCGTCTGCTTTCCCAAGAGGAAGGGGGGGTGCAGGGGCAAGGCTTCCAGGCGCTGCCGCCGTTCTTCCAGGGGAAGGGCAAGCAGGCTTTCCCCGTTCTGGAAAAGCAGGTCAAAGGCGAAATAGGCAACGGGCGCCTCGATCAGCATGGCTTCCGGGTTGACCCGGTGCAGTCGCTGCTGTAGGAGGAAGAAGGGTTGGATCTCTCCCTGGAAGGCGACGATTTCCCCATCCAGGATCCACTCCCCAGGCAGTGCCCGGGCTGCAGCAAGGATTTCCGGGAAATGGAGGCCGATCTCTTCCAGGTTGCGGGAGAAGATGCGCACTTCCTCCCCCTGACGTGTACCTGGGCGCGGATGCCATCGTACTTGTCCTCGGCCAGAAAGCGGTGAGGCCCCAGCGCGAAGGGAACCGCAGCGGAGACGACCGGTTCAGCCAGCATCAGGCGGCAGGGGTGCAGAAGCTCCAAGGATGCCTTGGTCAGCGTTCCCGCTTGAGCCATGCGAGCTACTTCGCCGATATCCGAGTTGAGCAGGTTGACGTGTCGCACCTGGGCCAAAGGCGCCTCGAAGGCTCCTGCAACGGCGGCCTCCACCAACCCCTCTTTCATTCCAACGCGCAAGTCGCCGGTGAAGAGGCGGATCAGGAACTTGATCTCGATCGGATTCAAGCGGCGCCACAGCTTTTCCAGCAGATTCCGTTTGCCGCTGCGGGAATCCTTGCCACTGG
>JAPLHV010000037.1 GCA_026389455.1 Coprothermobacterota bacterium | reverse complement strand
GGGGTGGAGCGAAGATAGACGCCATCCTCGCTGATGGTAACCGGGGTCGGCTCTCCCAGGACGGGGAGCGGTCCGGGCAGGGAAGTCAGCACCAACAGGAAGATCAGCAGAAAGCTAAAGCTTGATCTCGGCATCCAATTTGTCCTTGTGGGGGGTGTGAAACCAAAAGCGGCGGTTCAGGCGAAAGAGCGAGATGACTTGCTCGGCGGAAGCCAGCAGGGGCATCACCGCGTAATAAATTACGATGTAGGGGATATTGGCAAAGAGTGGAAGACCGGAGAAGAGAACGCCCATCGGAGTGTAGAGGATGCCGAAGACGATCCCGAACCAGAAGAGGAAGGGGTCGGCTGGGCCGGAATAGAAATGGAGGAAGCCGTTGAGAAGGTTGAGGATCGCATAAAGCAGGGTGAACACCGCCCACAGAGGGGTGATCAGATAGATGGCGATGTCCAGCAAGCGAATGTTTAAACGGCGGATCCCACCCCACAGACAGGGCAGAAAATAGTAGCCGAAACAGCGCCAACCGCCAATCGCCCAGCGTTGGCGTTGGTACCAGATCACCTTCAAGTTGGAGGGCGATTCATCGAAGACCCTCGTTTCCTCCACCCACCAGATGCGCACGCCGCGCAAGGCCAGCTTGATGGTCATCTCCAGATCCTCGGTCAGGGAGCGCACTTTCCAGCCGGCCTCGGCCATCAGGGACGCTTTGATGCACATCCCCGTGCCGATCATATAGTTGCCCAAGCCCCAGCGAACCTTCCCGCCGTGCCAGAGGAAGTTGGTGGCCCGTTGCTCCACCCTCAAGACGCGGGTGACCCAGTTGGTCTTGGGGTTTTTGTTGTCCAGGTAGGCTTGAAGGGCAAAATGGCCGGCCAGCAGATGATTGTTCATCACTCGCAGGAAGTTGGTTGCCACTCGGTTGTCGGCGTCGAAGACGCAAAAGGCATCAAAATGCTCTCTCCCGCGCAGCGCAAATACTTGGTTCAACCCCCAATCCAGGGCAATTCCCTTGCCGCGGGCGCCTGCCCCCTCCGAAACCAAAGCTATCGCCCCTGCTTCTGCCACGATGCGGGCAGTCTGGTCGGTGCAGTGATCGCAAATGACGAAGATCTCCACCAGCTCCTGCGGGTAGTCCAAGGTGCGCAGGTTGGCGATCAAGTCGCCCACCACGCGCTCCTCGTTGTGGGCCGGGATCAATAGGCCGAAACGGGTGCGGGGAGGTTGCACGGCCACACGAATACGGGGAAGCAAGTTCCCGGCTTCCGTCAAAAGGGTGTAGAAACCCATGAAAAGGATACCCCACTTGAAGTTGGCGAGGAACCAGGAAAGGATATCGCTGATCATCAGGTGCGGGGTTCGTCCTTTATGAAACGGCTGACCGTGATTGCTCCAATACTCCCTACCGGGGGCTCAATACTCCCTGCCGGGGGCTCAATACTCCCTGCCGGGGGCTCAATACTCCCTGCCGGGGGCTCAATACTCCCTGCCGGGGGCTGAATGGCTCTGCTCAGCATGGTCCGAACAATGTAATGGAAATGAAGGGGGGCCGCAAGGGTCGGGTTAGGGGGGGACGGATTTCAAATCTGTCCCCAGTAGTTCTAAATGACCGATTCTCCAATTGTGCGCGATAATACAAGCATGCTGGTAGAAGAAGCTTTGACCTTGGCTGGGAAAGCGCTCGGTGACCGACGCGAGGGGCAATACCTGGTGGCAGCCTTCTTGGACATAGGGTTGGCTGACCTGCTAGCCCACCCCGAGCGGCCTATCACCGATGAGAGTGGATTCCGGCGCTGGTTGGAGGAGCGGGCCGAGGGGAAACCACTGGCCTATCTTTCCCATCGCCAGGATTTTTTCGGCCGCACCTTTTATATCGACGAGCGCGCGCTGATCCCTCGGCCGGAGACCGAGCTGCTGGTGGAGGAAGCCATCTCTTTGGCGCAGAAGATGTACCAAGGGGACTGCACGATTGCCGACATCGGCGCCGGCTCAGGGTGCATCGCTATCACCTTGGCCCTGGAGTTGCCGCATGCGCGCTTGTGGGCAACCGACCTCTCCGCAAGCGCCCTGGAGGTTGCGCGCAAGAACGCCCTTGACCATGCTGTTGAGAGTCGCATCACTTTCCTGGAAGGGGATCTTCTGGATCCATTGCCCGGCCCCGTCGACTTGCTGGTGGCCAACCTCCCCTACGTCTCATCGACCTGGCTTGCGGGTGAACCCTCCATCGCCTTCGAGCCTCGCCAAGCTTTGGACGGGGGAGAGGACGGAGCGGATCTGCTGCGCCGCCTGCTGCTCCTCTTGCCACTATACCTGCGCAGTTCGGGTTCTGCCCTGCTGGAGATCGGCGAGGAACAAGCTTTCCTGGCCGAATGGGCACAGGAACACCTAGGAGGAACTGCCGCCATAGTCCCAGATCTAGCTGGAAAGCCGCGCCTCATGCGCCTAAGAACTTAATGGGATTTAAGGGGGACAGATTTCAAATCTGTCCCCCTTAAATCCCATTAAGTTAGCGGGAACTCCGTGCCTGGCCAGCTTGGCTCGGATGGTATCCCAGTCCACATCGACTGGAAGGCAGTAAACCGGCAGGATGGTCTTCTTCTCCGCCCATCCCGCCCATCCTGGTCCCTCCACCCATTGCACCTCCTCCGTTTCCGGACATTCCAACCAGAGGTCCAGCACTGTCCGGCCTAAGTTGGGGTGGAAATAAGCGCCTGCTAGCTCCAGCAAGGGGAAAAGGACGAAACCTCGCCGGTGCAATTGCGGGTGCGGGACGACTAATCCCTCCTCGTTGAGAATCTGCTGCCCGTAGAAGAGCAGGTCAAGGTCGATGAGGCGGGGACCCCAGCGAGTCCCTGCTTCCCGCCCCAGGTCTGCCTCGATAGTCTTCATTCCCTTCAGCAAGGCGCGGGCGGTCAGATCGGTGCGCAAGCGAAGGACAGTGTTGAGGAAGGGAGGTTGCGCGACGGTCCCCACCGGCTCGGTCTGGTAGAGCGAAGAGCAGGCCTCTACCTCGCCCAGGAAGCTGCAGGCATGAACAGCGCGTCGGAGCATCTCGCGACGGTCCCCCAGGTTGCTCCCCAGTCCAATGAATGCCGTGGTTCGTCCCTCCTGCTCGTTTTCCCCCCGGCAGCCATCCTCCCCTGGGCGCTTCAAGGTGATTTCAGCGTAAAGATCGGCGAAAGGAACCCCCAGCGGCGCCTCCGGCTTGTGCAAGCGGATCCGCACTGCCAAGAGGCGAGGGAAACACCGCAGCAAGTCTGAGGCAACAGCTTGGCAGAGCGTCTCGATCAAGTTCCAGTGGCGGGAAGCAACGAGCGCCTGAAGTTGGCCCAGAACGGCCCTGTAGTCCACCGTCTGCTCCAATCGGTCAGAGGCGGGGGGAGGAAGGAACATGGAGAGATCAACGACGATGGATTGCCGGCGCCCTTTTTCCTCCTCCAGGCAGCCCAAGAATGCCTGGAGAGGAAACCCCTCCAGGGCGATGAGCATCACTGACTTCTCTATCCTCATGCTTCGGGCAGTCCGCGCAAGGGGAACCTAACGACGCGGACAAAAAACTGTCGTCGTTTCATCCTACGACTATGCCACGGAAGGAGGTCTGCTACAATGGAGCAAACGCGAAAAGGAGAGGCTGCCAGCGATGAAAAGAAGGATCAGGAATTCAAAAGCAGGAGGGACAGATTTGAAATCTGTCCCCGTGGCGAGTGTCCCCGCAGCCGTAGGGGCGGGTTTCAAACCCGTCCCTACACTGGTGATACTTCTCTTGTTTTTTTTGATCCTGGCCCCCCTGGCGCCTGCCGCCAGTTCCCCGGATCCTTTCTCCGGCGCTAGCGCAATCTCTCTCGACTACCCATTGCAGTCAGGTTGGAATATGATCTCAGTCCCCCTGCACACTGACCCCAGCCCCCTGGTCGTCTTCGCTGGTCTGCCGTGCAATTGGTCCCTTTTCTCCTGGGATGCGCAGGCGGGATGCTACTTGGACAAAAACACGGCCACCATTACCCTGGGCCGAGGTTACTGGTTGAAACCCAGCGGCGCGGTTGTTTGCCCAGTCAGCGGCCAACCCAACACGCAGGAGGCCCTCTTGATGCCCCTTGCTGTGGGCTGGAACCTGATCGGCAACCCGTACCAGCAAGCGATCCCCTGGGATCAGGTGCGAGCGAGCCGGGATAGTGAAGAATGGGTGAGCCTGGATCAGGCAGTCATGAACGGTTGGTTGCTGAACGTTGCTTACGCCTGGACCGGCCAAGTCTACCAGCCTGTCGGATCGGGCGATTCCTTCCAGCCCTTGGCAGGTTATTGGTGTAAAGCCAAGATCCTCGGCGTCACCCTCTCCTTCACCCAGAATTTCAACTACAGCGCCCTCTGGGGAGATCTGCACGCCCACACTTCCTTCTCGGACGACGCGCGGATCCTTCAGATGCTTCGTTACCACATGGTCTATCCGCCGGGAAAGGCGCTGGAGTATGCTCGCGATATCAGCCAACTGGATTTCGTCGGCATCACTGACCACGCCGAGGATCTCACTAGCGATAATTGGTCTGACAGTAAGCAGATCCTGCGTGACTTCGAAGCGGCCAACCCGGATGGGCCGATCCCCTTCCAGGGGTTTGAATACACCAACTCCACCACCCTGCCGGGCCACGGCCATCGCTGCGTCCTCTTCCCCACACTGGAGGAGACCCAACTGCCGACTGCCCCGATCGGGTACGACCCAGTCAACTGCCCGGACCCGACCTTCCTTTGGTCGCAGTTGGGATCGCTCGCTTATCTGGATATTCCCCACCACCCGGCCAAGGGCTGGCATGAGACTACCCCCAATGTGTGGTGGTTCCATGCCGTGGATTGGGGTCTGCCCTACATCAATGCCGCTCGGCAGCCGTTAGTCGAGATCTACTCAGTGCATGGCAACTCCGAGGTGGTGAATTGCGAGGAGCCGGTCTTCGATTTCCAGGTCGACAGCACGGTGGAAGCCGCCCTGCAGCTTTGGTTGGCCACCGGCAATCCCGGCTACAAATTGGGCATCGTTGCCTCCACCGACAACCACCTCTCCCATCCCGGGGCAGTGGCTGAGATCGCCGACAATGTGGTCTCGATCCAAGGCCCTTACACCGGTGGCATTTTAGCTGTACTGACCAGCGAGAAGACCCGCCAGGCAATCTGGGAGGCAATTCAGGCCAAGCGCACCTATGCCACCTCGGGGCCGCGCATCGAGCTGCGCTTCACTGCCTCGGCCCTGGGGCAGAGCGTGCCTATGGGCGGAACCCTGACAGTGGGCGCAGGCCAGAACCCCGTCCACTTCAAGGTGCAAGCGACGGGTGACACCGCCCCAGTGGCCAAGATCCAATTGCTGAAGAATGGACTGGTGTTGCATGAGGATATCACCGGCTTCGGATGGACAGACACCCCCACTGGACCCGCCGCCTACCGGATCAAGGTCTGGCAGGAGGACACCCCTCGCGTTGACGAGAATGACCCGACCAAAACGGTGATGGCGCCGGAACGAGCCTGGTCCTCCCCCATCTGGGTGGAGAAATAGCACAGTGACAAGGGTCATGTTAAAATGTATCGCTATTTTGCGCATCCCGGGGGCGGCGCCTTTTTGCTTCCCCCAACTGCAAGGAGAAGATCCTGCGGGCGTAGCCTGCAGAAATAGGAAAAATACAGCCAAGGGCGGGGCGGAAGGGCAATGCCTCAGACCTTATAAGCCATACAACCGGATGGAGGATCCAGAATGAAAGCGCTGACAACCCAGGACATTCGCAATGTGGCCGTTCTCTCCCACATGGGCGCCGGCAAGACCAGTTTGGTGGAAAGCCTGCTTTTTCTGACAGGCGTGACCTCGCGGCTCGGTCGCGTGGAGGATGGCAATACCCTCTCCGACTCCGACCCGGAAGAGGTGCGCCGGCATTCCTCGATCGCTGCCACCCCCTTGTACTTTTATTGGCGCGAGCACAAGCTGAACCTGTTGGACACTCCCGGCTTCCTCGATTTCATGGGCGAGGTCAAGAGCGCCATCCGCGTTGCCGACGCAGCCTTGCTCTTGGTCTCCAGCATCGCCGGGGTGGAAGTGGGCACCGAGCTCTACTGGCGCGCGCTGGAGGAGAGGGGAATCCCCCGCGCCTTCCTGGTCACCAAGTTGGACAAGGAGAATGCCGTCTTCGCCGGGACTCTTCAACAGTTAGAGGAGAACTTCGGTAAGTCGGTGACGCCAATGCAACTGCCCATCGGCAAAGAGGCAGGCTTCAAGGGTGTCGTCGACCTGCTCCGAATGAAAGCCCTGCTCTTTCAAGATGGTTCCGGCAAAGTGGAGGAAGGCGAGATCCCAGCCGAGATGGCCGAAGAAGCGGCCGCCTACCGCGAACGCCTGATGGAGGCGGCCACCGAAGGTGAAGACGCACTGTTGGAGAAGTACCTGGAAGAGGGTGAGCTAACCCGCGAAGAAGTGCAACGCGGACTGGGCGCGGCGATCAAGGCCGGCAAAGTCTTCCCGGTGCTGATCACCGCAGCCGTACACAACTTGGGCTGCGTTCCCCTGCTCGATTTCCTGGTGGACTTCTTCCCCAACCCGGCGGAGGTGGATCCTGTCCTGGGAAGCAACCCCAAGAACGGGGAACCGGCCAGCCGCCTGCCCTTGATGAATCAGCCCTTCTCCGCCTTCATCTGGAAAACGATGACCGACCCTTATGTCGGCAAGATCAGCCTACTGCGCGTCTACTCCGGCGCCTTGCGCCCCGACTCCCGCGTTTGGAACGCTAATAGGGAGATGGAAGAGAAGGTAGCCACACCTTTCTTCCAGCGGGGAAAGGGCCAAGAAAACGCGACTGAGATCATCGCCGGCGACCTCGGCGCTGTCTCCAAGCTCTCCGAGACCAAGACCGGCGATACCCTCACCGACAGGGAACATCCGATCCTATTGGTTCCCACGGTATTCCCCAAGCCGGTCATCTCGGTAGCCCTCTTGCCCAAGTCGAAAGGCGACGAGGACAAGATCTCCACCGCACTGGCCAGGATGATGGAGGAAGACCCCACCCTGGCCGTCCGGCGTGACGCCGAAATCGGCCAGACCATCCTCTCGGGGCTAGGTCAAGCGCACTTGGAGGCGACATTGGAACGAATGAAGCGAAAGTTCGCCGTGGATGTGGAGATGCAGGAACCGCGAGTCCCTTACCGCGAAACCATCCGCGTCAAAGTCAACGCCGAGGGTAAACACAAGAAACAGACCGGCGGGCACGGCCAGTTCGGCCACTGTTACATCGAGTTCTCGCCCCTGGAGCGGGGAAAGGGTTTCGAGTTCGAGAACCGCACGGTGGGTGGATCGATCCCTAAGCAGTACATTCCGGCAGTAGAGAAGGGCTTGCGCGAAGCGTTGGTCCGCGGCCTTCTAGCCGGCTTCCCAATGGTGGACTTCAAAGCAGCCGTCTATGACGGATCCTTTCACCCGGTGGACTCTTCAGAGATGGCCTTCAAGATCGCCGCTTCCCTGGCTTACAAGAAGGGCATCGTCGAGGCCAAGCCGGTCCTCTTGGAACCGATCATGCAGGTGGAAGTGCTTGTCGGCGAAGCCTATATGGGTGAAATTATCTCCGACCTGAACTCCAAACGCGGCCGTATCTTGGGGATGGACTCAACCGGCCACACCCAGGTCATCAAAGCCCTGGTGCCGATGGCTGAGATGCTGACCTACGCCAACGACTTGACTTCGATCACCCAAGGCCGCGGCTACTACAAGATGGAGTTCTCCAGCTACGAGGAAGTGCCGAGCCAGATCGCCGAGGGAATCATCGAGGGAGCCAACGCCGAGCGCGAACAGGAGAAAGAGTAGCCGAACCCTCGCCCAGGAGCGCCATGCTAACCCATCGCCAAGCAGGGGTGCTGCTGCACCCCACGTCTCTTCCCGGTCCCCACGGGATCGGCACACTCGGCGCCGAGGCGCTGAGCGTTCTCGATTTCCTCCAGGAGGCGGGCCAATCAGTCTGGGAGATCTTACCCCTGAATCCCACCGGCTATGGCGATTCACCCTACGCCGCCTATTCAGCTTGTGCCGGCAACCCACTGCTGATCGACTTGGAGAGCTTATCCCGCGAACAAGGGTTCCCATTGATGGAAGAGCTGATCCCTGATTTCTCCCCCGACCGGGTGCAGTTCGAGCGCCTGATCCCCTGGAAGACCGAACTCCTGGCTCGCGCTGCCCACCACTTTATGGTGAACGCCGGATCGGAGCTGCAAGAAGCCTTGCGGCGCTTCCGACAGGAGGAATGCTCCTGGCTAACCGATTACGCGCTGTTTCGCGCCTTAAAAGAAGCTCACGGCGGGGCGCCCTGGTTCGAGTGGGAACCGGAGTTGGTGGAACGGCGCCCTGACGCGCTGGATGCCTGGCGCGCGAAACTAGCTGAGGCCGTCTACGCCCAAGAGTACCAGCAGTTCCAGTTCTTCCGCCAATGGGGCGCCTTGCGCGAACAGGCGCGGGTCAGGGGGATCACCCTGCTGGGGGACTTGCCCATCTTCGTGGCCGAGGACTCGGCCGACGTCTGGGTGTACCCCCGCCTCTTCGACTTGGATGGGCGATACCGGGCGAAGAACGTGGCCGGCGTCCCCCCCGATTACTTCTGCCCTACCGGGCAACTGTGGGGGAACCCTCTTTTTTGTTGGGATAAGATGGCCGAAGACGGTTACGCCTGGTGGGTGGCGCGCATCCGCGCTGCCCTGCGCACTGTCGATCTGATCCGCCTCGACCAGCCGCCTTCTTCCAAGCGCTGCAGGAAGCGTTGGGTGAACTGCCCCTGGTGGCCGAAGATCTCGGCTTCATCACCCCCGAGGTCAACGAGCTGCGTGACCGTTTCGCCTTGCCGGGGATGAAGATCCTGCAGTTCGCCTTCGCCGGCGATGCCAGCAATGGCTTCCTTCCCCACCATTACGAGGGGAACGCGGTGGTCTACACCGGCACCCACGACAACGACACCACCGTCGGCTATTTCCAAAAAGCCCCGCCCGCGGAGGTGGCCTTCGCCCGGCGTTACATTCCCTCCCTCGGCGGGGAGATCCACTGGGACTTGATCCGGCTGGCTTACCAGTCAGTGGCTCGCTTGGCTGTGATCCCTCTCCAGGATCTCCTCGACCTTGGTTCTGAAGCGCGTATGAACCTGCCCGGAACCGGCCAGGGGAACTGGGCTTGGCGCTACCGCGCGGGAAGCCTGACCCCGCTTTTGGCGTCCAGGATGCGCCAACTGGTGGAGACCTACGGTCGCCGTGGTTCGGCCGCCTTTCGCCCCAAGCCCCTATCTATCCCCACTGAACAGCCCCCGGCAGAGAGTATCTCGCAAGCTAACTCCGATCCTTCGCCGTGAGGATGTGACAAACGATGAAACCCAAGCCCTATCTCGTCTGGTCCAAACGGGAAATCGACTTGTCCGATCCCTGGCAGCGAAAATGGTACATCCAGCAGGCGCTCATTCATGGAAAGGAGGAGGATGTCGGCAGGACTCCTCTCTCCTCTGCAGAAACGGATCTTGGCTAGTCTAAGCCAGATTCCAGACCTGATTCAGTTCTATCTAACGGGGGGAACAGCATTGGCCGAGTTCTACCTGGGACACCGCAAGTCCTTCGACCTTGATATCTTCACCGGAGAAGAGAGTGCGGACCAGCCCGTTAATCCTGAGTCTTGACTTATCCTTTGTTATCATCTCTACTTATTGAATGAAACTCGCTGATTGGGCCAAAGAACAGGGCATCGCCTATATCACTGCTTATCGGTGGTGGCGCAATGGCACATTGCCAATTTCAGCGGAGCAGACCAAAACCGGGACAATCATCGTACACCCGGTGAAAGCGACCGGCACAGGATTCGCTCTCTACGCGAGGGTGTCTGCCAGCGACCAGAGGAGCGATCTTGAAGGCCAGCTCGGGCGGCTCGTATCTTTTGCTTCACAGAACAAGATGCCTGTCATTAAGGCGATTTCTGAAGTTGGCAGCGGGCTAAACGGTCACAGAACTCGCTTGCTTGCACTATTGAAAGACGCCGAGGTTTTGGGAATTGTTGTGGAACATCGTGACAGGCTGGCGCGTTTTGGTTCGGAATACATTGAGGCGGCATTGTCCGCAACGGGAAGGAAGTTGATTGTCGTAGACCCGTCCGAAATGAAAGATGATTTGGCGCAGGACATGCTAGATGTGATGACTTCCTTTTGTACAAAGCTCTATGGTCTCAGGGCGGGAAA
Organism: Coprothermobacterota bacterium; assembly: GCA_026389455.1. Lineage (GTDB taxonomy): Bacteria > Caldisericota > JANLFM01 > JANLFM01 > JANLFM01 > JAPLHV01. The sequence goes on along the minus strand of JAPLHV010000037.1, from coordinate 4,919 downwards.
GAATCGCGCCAAACGCGCTCTTGCGGCGGCGGCAAAGTGAAGATCAACCTCTCCTACCGTTATGAACTCGATTTGAACAACGAGCAGCGCGGGCTTTTGGCTCAACACTCAGGAGCTGCCCGGTTTGCCTACAACTGGGGCTTGGCTGATCGGATCAAGCGGTTTGAACAGAACCAAGGCAAGGCCAAGTTTATATCGGCCATTGAACAGCACAAGCTTCTTGTTTCTCTGAAGGCAACTGATTTTCCATGGTTGTATCACCCTGCCGGGGGCTGATAACTTGTCGAAGTGCGCTCCGCAGGAAGCGTTGCGCGACTGTGAGCGAGCATTCAAGAACTTTTGGCGTGGCCGGAGAAACGGAACAGCAGTTGGCTTCCCCAAGTTCAAGAAGAAGGGGCTGCACGATAGCTTCCGGTTGACTGGAGCGGTTTCGGTCACTGAGCTTGGAGTCAAGTTGCCAAGAATTGGGGAAATCCGAACCAAGGAATCCACAAAGAAGTTTAACGGAAGGATTCTTTCGGCAACAGTGAGCCGTGAAGTAGATCGTTGGTTTGTCTCTTTGTCCGTGGAGCAGGAGCGCACACAGTCTGCCCAGGCTGTAGGAGAGCCGATTGGAATCGACTTGGGCATCAAGACCTTCGCCGTTTTATCAAACGGAGAGCATCTCGAATCGCCGAAGCCGCTGAAGCGAAAGTTAGCCAAGTTGCGGAGACTATCAAAGCAGTTGAGCCGAAAGAAGAAAGGCTCCAGGAACAGATCCAAAGCGCGGCTCCGGGTAGCACGATTGCACCTGAGCATCCGCAACATTCGCAAAGACTTCCTGCACAAAGTCTCGACACGCATTGCCAAGAGCCACGGCATTGTCTGCATCGAGAACTTGACCTCCGGTCAATCCGGGCAGTGAAGAATATGGTCAAGAATCACTGTTTGGCACGGGCAATTTCAGATGCCGGTTGGGCGGAGTTTGTCCGTATGCTCGATTACAAAACCAAGTGGTATGGTTCTGAGTTGAGGAAGATCTACCGCTTTGCGCCAAGCAGTAAAACCTGCAGTGAATGCGGCGCAGTAAATCACGCTTTGCGTTTGTCGGATCGCCTATGGGTTTGCACTTCCTGTGGCGCGATTCACGAGCGTGACGATACACCCTGCCGGGGGCTATTATGCAAGCGTCAACATTAGAGATTTTGGTGTGGGCAGTCATCGCCCAGAACCGAAGCCGCTTAGCGGCTTCTACGCCTGTGGGGATCGGATCAGTAAACGCCGGTCGGTGAAGCAGGAAGCAAGCGCGCCAGGGTTATTACATGTAACAGGCGATAAGACTTGCGGAACGGTCAACCTCGAGGAAACCCAGGCATGCTAAGATAAAGGCCAGAATCTTCCAAGGAAAGGTTGCGAAACGATGATTGAGGCAGTGAAGTGGGTTTTAATTCTCCTGGCCATCGCGGTCGGGCTGTGGTTGAGCATGAAACGAGGAACTCGAAAGGACGCCCGCGGCTATGAAATCTCCACCTGGTCGGTGCGTCCCACCGGAGTGGCGATCGGGGTCGTGCTGGTGGTGATTGTTGCTGTATTGGTAACTGCCATCGGTATCGTCCCAGCCGGTTACCGCGGGGTCGTGCTGCGTTTCGGCGCGGTCAGCGATCGAATCTTGGGCGAGGGCATCTACCTGGTAACTCCCTTCGTCGACACCGTAGAGCCGATGAACGTGCAGATCATGGCCTATGCTTCGGAGGCTTCCGCCGCCTCTAAAGACCTGCAGGAAGTCGCCACCAAGGTCACTTTGAACTACTCTGTTGATCCGATGGAAGCGTCCAACGTCTACCAGAACTTCCGTCAAGACTATGAGCCCCGCTTCATCTTGCCTGCGATGCTGGAAGCGATAAAAGCATCCACCTCCCTCTTCGACGCGGCCAATCTGATTCAGGAGAGATCCAAAGTAAAAGACATGATCGAGCTAAAACTGAAGGCTCGTTTCGAGGGTCGCGGCCTCCTGGTCTACGCTGTCTCCATCACTGACTTCACTTTCAGCCCTCAGTTTTCCGCCGCTATCGAGTCCAAGGCAGCGGCCATGCAGCAAGCCCAAAAAGCGCAGTATGACCTGGAGCGCATCAAGACCGAAGCGCAGCAGAAGATTGAGTCGGCCAAGGCTGAAGCTGAGTCCTTACGTCTGCAGAAGGAACAAGTCACCGCTGGGTTGATCCAGTTGCGCCAGATCGAGGTGCAACAGGCAGCTATCGACAAGTGGGACGGCGTGCTGCCCACCTTCGTGGGGGGTGACAGCGCCCCGGTGCCGATCCTCGATGTCTTCAAGATCCGCGGGACGATCACCGCCACGCCATAACCGATAACTCCCTCCCTTTTACGTGATCGGTGTCTCCTTGATGCGATTAATCTGTAGTGGCGCGGCATGCCGCGCCACTACAGTCCACCCGCTCGGGCAGAACCCTAGGGCGGCAAGGGAGTATGGGGCAGCGCTAGTGGAAGACGACATCGTGCGAGATCAGCTTACCTTCCCAGTAAACGAACTTGCCCGAGAAGAAACGGTCCCCTTCCAACCAGGGGAGGAAGATGAGGTCTCCTTCCCAAAGGTTCAAGCTGAACAGTTCCTGGTCATCAACCCAGCGCAAGTCGCCCTCCGTTGAATCGACCAGGGTGCCGGAGAAATGCCTGGCGGTGAAGACGAAGGCGTACCAATCCTCCTCCTGCGCGAAAGAGGGGAAAGTAAGGAAACCATGCAGACGGGGGGAGACGATAGTCAGGCCCGACTCCTCACGAACCTCGCGGATAACACACTCCTCCGGCGTCTCCCCTGACTCTATCTTCCCCCCCAAGCCGTTCCACTTGCCGGCATGGATGTCGCCGGATTTCTTGATGCGGTGCAGCATCAGGGTCTTCCCGCCGCGCCGCAGATAGCAGAGAGTGGCCAGCTTCATCCTCGGAAGGGTAGGCAAATTTGAGCGTTCCGGGCAGCCACCCCCCTTTTGCTCGATCCGCTCAAGGAGCATCTCTTCATACCTACCGCGGGAAGGGCTTCACGAGCGTGGGGGTTTTTGGATCCGCACTTCTGGCAGGGGACAACCCGATCTCCTTTAGCATGCCAGCAATCCGAATGTCCGGAAGGATCCTGTTTTCTAAAAGATGATCGGCTGGAGTGAAGACCTCCAGTGGCCCTTGAACCCCAATCGGAGGCAAACCATTGAACCAAGCCTTTCAGGTAGGGATCGGTCATCTCATTCATGAAGCCTCCTCGTGGATAGAAGTAGACAGCTTGCGGCAGCATGTAGACAGCTTGCGGCAGCATGTAGACAGCTTGCGGCAGCATGTAGACAGCTTGCGGCAGCATGTAGACAGCTTGCGGCAGCATGTCTATTAGAAAGACAGTCTGGAGCGTCCCTTTATTCCCACCGACCATTCATAATACAAGGGGCTTGACTCTCCCCTAGGGGGACGGTTTAATTAGTTTGGCCTGCTGAGGCCGGACCAGATCCAATGGCGGACCGGCTACTGCTCCTACCCGCCGGACCAGCTCCCCCGCCTGAACCGTATCCTGGCTCTCTAGATCTGGGCTTCTCCCTCGACGAGATCAAGCGCCTCCTGCGACCTTCCTCCGCTGGGTGGAGGAGAACGAATACCAGGTGGCTGGATCGCCTCGCGAGCTATACCTGGAGTTCCAGCCGGGCGGAAACCCGGAGCGTTTTACGACCGAGATCCAACTGCCGGTCACGAGAAAAAGAAAGGAGACAAGACGGATGGAACCGAAGATCTTGCGAAAAGAGGCTTTTAAAGCAGTCGGCATGAAGTACCTCGGCAAGAATGAGAACAACGAGATCAGCCAACTATGGGACCGCTTCGTCCCCCGCATGCCCGAGATCCAGCATCTCTCCGCGGCCATGGGAGAGGCTTCCTTTGGGCTCTGCTACACGCTGGAGAACCATTCCGAACCTGGCGAGTTCGCCTACATCGCTGCGTTGCCGGTAGACCAATTGGCCGATATCCCGGAAGGGATGGTCGGGGTGGAGGCGCCGGCCCAAACCTATGCCGTGGCTGAGTCGCACGGCCTGGGCGAGATCGGGCAGACCTACGATTTCATCATCAAGCAATGGCTGCCCACCTCCCCCTACGAGGCTGGGAAGGGGCCGGACTTCGAGCTCTACCCGATGGAGTTCAGTTCCGAAGACCCCCGCTCTACTTTCTACATCTACTACCCAATCGTACCCAAGCCGTAAGCCAGCTGAGGCCCAGCCGCTATCCGGGCTGCGAAACCTCATTTCTTCAAGAAGACCTGGACTCGCGTCCAAGTCTTCTTGTTTATCTTCGCCGTTTTACCGACCGCTTTTCCCATAGATAAAGCCCGGCCATCATCGCCGCAGCGATCAGGGAGAGAAGAAAAATAAGAGGCCAGGCCCATGATACCCCGTGCGACTGGATGAACAGACCCATCAAGACAGGCCCAGCCACATACCCAACCCCGGGAAAGAGAGCCAAGAGGGCGGTAAAGCGGCCGCGATGAGAGATCGGGGTATGATCGGCTATATACACGGAGGCATTGGTGGTGGTGAGAATCTCGCCAAAGGTCCAAAGGGCCGCCGCTAGTACAAAGAGGCCGTATGAGCCGGCAAAGGCTAGTAAGCCGAAGCCGAGCGCATAGAAAAGCCCAGCCAGGGCGACGTTCAGCACAGCCGGGATCAGCATCGTCAAGGAGGTAACCAGTGTGGTGGCCACAACCACCACGACCGCGCTGACCGTCATCAATGAACCATAGAGGGTCGGTCCGGCTGAGCCGAAAACATAGTTGGCATAAAGCGGAAGGCTGAAACCAATCTGGCTGTAGATGAAGGCGTAGAGGATCGAGGCCAAGCCAAAGAGGATGACCGTGGGACGACGCAGCAGAATGGCAATGGCATGACCCTCCTCTGCTT
>JAPLHV010000139.1 GCA_026389455.1 Coprothermobacterota bacterium | reverse complement strand
TGGAACCCACTTCCTTCTCCAGAAGGATGCCTCCGGCATTTCCAGCCAAGTCTCGCTACGGCGTTTGGGGGAGCAGGAGCGGGTGGGGGAGATCAGCCGCATGTTGGGTGGGAGCAGGATTAGTGAAGCGGTCCGCCAACATGCTGAGGAATTATTGAACACACCGTAAAGGAGAGAGACATTACAGAACATGCTGCCGCAGGCTGTTTACCCGCAGGCTGTTTACCCGCAGGCTGTTTACCCGCAGGCTGTTTAGCGTACACCCTGTTCGTCCTGAACCCCGGCTCAACCTCGACTAAGATCGCCGTTTACCGGGACGAGGAATGCCTGGCCGAAGCCAACATCGTCCACCGGGAGAAGAGCGTGGAGATCCTCACGGAACTCCCCCAGCGGGAAGCCGACATCCGCGCCTGGCTTGCCGGCCATTCCTTTCCCGCTTTTAGCGGGGTGGTGGCGCGGGGTGGGTTGCTGAAACCGATCCCCTCCGGCGCCTACACCATCAACCAGCGGATGCTGGATGACCTGCGTTATCGCCCCCAAGCTGTCCATGCCTCCAATCTGGGCGCTTTCATCGCTGAATCTTTGGCTAAGGAGTGGAAGACACCGGCCTGGATCGTCGATCCTGTCTCGGTGGATGAGTTCAATCCGTTAGCCCGTTACTCCGGCTGGCCCGAGATTCCCCGGCGGGCTCTCTCTCATGCCCTTAACATCAAAGCGGTCGGGCGCCAAGTAGCGCGTTCGCTGGGCACTACCCTCGAACAAAACAACTTCGTGGTAGCTCATTTGGGCGGTGGGATCTCCGTGGTTCCATTGGAGAAGGGGCGCATCGTCGACGCCAACGACGCCAACCAGGGTGGCCCGTTCTCTCCGGAGCGCAGCGGCGCTTTGCCGATCGTTGACCTCCTTCACTTGGCCTACAGCGGCGTCTACCAAGAGAAAGAGCTGGTCAGCAAGCTGACTCGCCAGGGCGGTTTGGTCGCCTACCTGGGGACCAACGATGCCCGTGAAGTGGAACGCCGCATCGAAGCGGGGGATCTTCACGCCGAAGAGGTACTTCGAGCCATGGCCTACCAGATTGCCAAGGAGATCGGAGCCATGGCCACTGTGATGCGTGGAGAGGTCTTACGAGTGATCATCACCGGCGGCCTGGCCAAATCTGTCCGCTTGGTTGGATGGATCGAGGAACGGGTCCGTTTCATCGCCCCGCTGGCAGTAGTGCCCGGAGAAGGAGAAATGATCGCCCTGGCGCAAGGAGCTTTGCGCGTCCTGCGCGGGCAAGAGGAGGCCAAGAGCTATGATTAAAGATTTCCAACAAACGTTGGAGGCAGCTCGCCGGTTGCCGCCACAAGCAGTGGCAGTGGCAAGCCCGGAGGAAGAGAACACCTTGCGCGGGCTGGAAGAAGCCCGCCTTCTGGGTTTGATCCGGCCGCACCTCTTCGGCGATATTGCCCAACTGAGCCTCCTGGCGGAGAAAATCGGGTTGGATCCGGCCAACTACGCTATGCATGAAGCAACCTCCAGCGAGCAAGCCGCCTTTGCTGCCGTCTCCTTTTGCCGGGAAGGGAAAGCCGATGTTTTGATGAAAGGGTTCCTCCCCACGCCTATCTTCTTGCGAGCGGTGTTGCACAAAGAGAACGGCATCGCTACCGGCAGCCTTCTCTGTCATGTTGCCATCTTCCAACTGCCCGCCCTGGAACGGCTGCTCTTCATTACCGATGGCGGAATGGTGGTTCTGCCGACTTTAACCCAGAAATTGGAGATTCTGCGTCATGCAGTGGAGGTCGCCAAAGCGATGGAGAACTCCAACCCAAAGGTGGCTGTAATCGCCTCAGTGGAGACAGTCAGCGCGGAAATCCCGGCTACGGTGGACGCTGCCATTATGACCACGATGTGGCGCCGCAAACAAATCAAGGGGTGCATTGTCGATGGGCCGCTGGCATTAGACAACGCTCTCAGCCATGAGGCCCTCGCAGAGAAAGGGATCGACAGTCCTCTCTTTGGGGCGGCCGACATCTTGCTGATGCCAAACATCGAGTCGGGCAATGTCCTGGGCAAGTCGATTGTTTACTTAGCATCGGGGATCATGGCCGGTGTGGTGATGGGCGCGAAGGTTCCGATCGTCCTTGTCTCCCGCGTCGATCCCCCGGAATCGAAGATCTACTCGCTGGCCATCAGCGCTCTCCTTGCCGCGCGGGGAAAGGTCCGCTTGTGAAACGCGTCGTGGTTCTGGCTGGGCCGTCCGGCTCGGGCAAGAGCGAGATCAGCCTTAATCTGGCCTGTAGGGGCGGGTTTGAAACCCGCCCCCTCGACAGCCCCCGGCAGCTCGACAGCCCCCGGCAACTCGACAACCCCCGGCAGCTAGACAGCTCCCGGCAACTTGATAACCCCCGGCAGCTTGACAGCCCCCGGCAGCTTGACAGCCCCCGGCAGGGTGTTCTGGAACCAGTTGTATTGGTAGATTTGGACATCATCAAGCCGCTCTTCCGCCTCCGCAATCTTCGCGCCCAGATCGAACCCCTGGGGCTTCGCTTTATTACCTCGGGAAGAGAATGGGACGGCGCTGATCTGCCCATCCTTCCTGGCCAACTGGGACGCTGGTTGGAGTCCGACCAGACCGTGATCGTTGACTTGGGGGGAGATGGAGCCGGCGCTCGCGTGCTGGCCCAGTATGCCTCCTCGCTTCCGCTCGAAGATACTGAGATGCTGTTTGTGGCCAATCCCAACCGTCCCTTCGCCCGCGATGCGCAAGAATGCCTGGCCGCGTTGCGGGGGATCGAGGCGAACACCGGGATCCCTTTCACCGCGCTGGTCTCCAACCCTCACTTGAAAGAGTACACAGCATTGTCGACAATACTAGACGGGCACCGCTTGGTTGAGGAGCTATCTCTGCTATCCGGTTTGCCGATTGCCTGCATTGCCGTTCGGGAGGATTTGGCTCCTGCTGTTCGCGCTCGACTAGACAGCCTGCGGCAGCAATGTGGAGACCCGGGACTCGAGACCTTGGACCATGGACCGCGCCTCCCAGTGCTGCCCTTACAGATTTGGATCAGGCCTCCTTGGGAGCTCGCAGCGCCCGGGAGGGAAGGAGGAGAATGAGAAAAGTAACGATCAACGAGGATTTCTGCAAGGCGTGCGAGCTGTGTGTGTCAGTATGCCCCAAGCAAGCGCTGGCCCTCTCCAGTCGACTCAACGCCAACGGCTATCACCCTGTAGAACTGATCGACGAACCACACTGCACGATGTGCGCCTTCTGCGCCAGGATGTGCCCGGATGCCGCCATCGAAGTCTGGTTGGCAGCGGCGGCAGACCCCCTAAAAAAGGAGTAGGAAAATGGGTGAACGAGTTTTGATGAAAGGCGCCGAAGCTGCCGCTGAGGGAGCGATCCGAGCCGGCTGCCGGTATTTCTTCGGGTATCCGATCACTCCTCAGAATGAGGTAGCTAGTTACATGTCCCGCCGGATGCCTGAGGTGGGCGGAACTTACCTGCAGGCGGAGAGTGAGGTGGCCTCCATCAACATGGTCTTGGGGGCGGCAGCCGCTGGGGTGAGAACCATGACTTCCTCCTCTTCGCCGGGGATTTCTTTGATGCAGGAGGGAATCTCCTACATGGTCGGCTGCGAGGTTCCAGCAGTGGTGATGAACTTCGTTCGAGGAGGTCCAGGCTTGGGTGGAATTGGGCCTTCCCAGTGCGACTATTTCCAGGCTACCAAGGGCGGCGGCCATGGCGACTATAACCTCGTCGTGCTGGGCCCTTCCTCTATCCAGGAGCTGGTCGACTTGATGGGGGACGCTTTCGAGATCGCCGATCGGTACCGCAATCCTGTCCTGGTTTTAGCTGATGGAATCATCGCTCAGATGATGGAAGCGGTGGAGTTTAAACGAAGCGTCGATTCAACCACCCTCCCGGCCAAGCCTTGGGCGGTAACCGGCGCCAAGGGGCGCAGGAAAAACATCATCAACTCTCTCGACCTTGTCCCGGAGAAGTTGGAAAAGCATAACTGGGATCTGCAGGCCAAGTTTAAGCAGGCCGCTCTGGACGAAGTCCGTTGGGAAGAATACTGCCTGGAGGGCGCCGAACTGGTACTGGTCTGCTTTGGCACGGTAGCCCGCATTGCCAAGAAGTCAATCGACAACGCCCGGGCAGCGGGTATCCCGATCGGCCTGATCCGCCCAATCACCCTCTGGCCCTTCCCAGTTACCCCATTTGAGAAGGTCATGCCCAGCGCCAAGAAATTCCTGGTGGTAGAGATGAACGCTGGTCAGATGCTGGAGGATGTTCGCCTGGCCGTAGCAGGCAGGCGGCCGGTCGCCTTCCATGGCAAGCCCGGTGGGACCACTTACAACCCAGAGCTGATCGACCAGGTGATTCACCAAGCGATGGAGAAGGAGCGATTCGATGAGCGTTAAAACTGACCGCCCGATTTACGAGCGGCCCAAGTCTCTCTCCCTGGTGCGCAGCAACTATTGCCCGGGCTGCCACCACGGCATCATCCACCGCCTGCTGGCCGAGGTCATCGATGAGTTGGGCATCCGCGAACAAGTTGTCACGATCGCCCCGGTCGGTTGCGCTGTCCTTCTCTACGACTACTTTGAGGTGGATTGCGTACAATCCCCGCACGGACGGGCCCCGGCCGTCGCTACCGGCATCAAACGCTCCCGCCCCGAATTGACCGTAATCACCTATCAAGGGGATGGCGACCTGGCTGCTATCGGCACAGCGGAGATCATCCATGCTGCCAACCGGGGTGAGCTTATCACTACCCTGTTCGTCAACAACACCAACTTCGGCATGACCGGCGGACAGATGGCTCCCACTACCTTGCTCGGTCAGAAGACCGAAACCACCCCCTACGGCCGTGAGGCAAAGGCCAACGGCTTCCCGATCCGCGTCTCTGAGATGATCTCTTCTTTGACTGGTCCGGCCTATGTAGCCCGGGTAGCGGTCTTCGACCCACCCCACGTGATGGCGGCTCGAAAGGCCATCAAGCGTGCCATTCAGGTGCAGCGGGAAGGCCTCGGGTTCGGCTTCGTGGAGATCCTTTCTACGTGTCCGACCAACTGGGGTTTGACACCGGTGAAGGCAACGCAATGGCT
>JAPLHV010000158.1 GCA_026389455.1 Coprothermobacterota bacterium | reverse complement strand
GAGGACGGCATCTCACGATAGACGATGATCCCTTGAACAGGGCAAACAAAGCTGCATGCCATGCAACTCAAACATTTGTCCTCGATCAGGCTTGGCCGCCGCTTCAAATGATCCCACTGGAGAGCTTGCCCACCCGCATCCTGGCAGACGATGTAACATTGTCCGCAACCGACGCAACGGTCAAGATCGTAACGGGCGACTCCCTGCCGCTTCAAATCAAAATCCTCTGTGCCGCAGAGGTTTGGCAGGGCTTTCCCGACCAATTCCTCGACCCGGAGTATACCTCGCAAAGCCATATAATCGGACAAGCCCTCGATCATATCCTCAACAATTCGATAGCCGTAATGAATGATTCCAGTGGTGACTTGAATCGTCCGAGCCCCGACGAGCAGGTATTCGAGGCAATCCACCCACGTCTCGATTCCGCCTATCCCCGACAATGGCAGTCGCAGCTCCTGATCTTGAGCCAATTGTGCGATAAAACGCAGTCCAATCGGCTTGATCGCAGGGCCTGAAAAGCCACTGATAGCGCCTTTGCCATAGACGTTCGGTTTTGGAATCCAGTCGTCCAGCCCGACTTCGGAAAGCCCGGCCACGGAATTGATCGCCGCAATCCCATTGGCGCCGCCGCGTTTGGCCGCCATTGCCGGCGCCAGCATGTCGGAAATGTTCGGCGTCAATTTCGCCACAATCGGCAGTTTGGTTACATTGCGTACCGTCTCAGTAAACCTCTCAACCAAATCAATGACCTGCCCAACTTTTGCTCCGGCGCCTTCCACCGTCATGTGAGGGCAGGAAAGGTTGAGTTCGATTATGTCTGCGCCGGCATTGGTACAAGCTTTCGCCAGATCCGCCCATTCTTGGTTGGAAAAACCCATGATACTGGTCATCACGATATGCTTTGGCCAATATTTCTGCAGATAGGAAATATCCAGCAAATTCGATTGGAGACCACGATCAGTCGTCTGTTCAACGTTCTGCAACCCCACCAACCGCTTTTCTCCGTAATTATAACCGTGCAAACGGGGAGAAGGATGTATGATGGGGATCCGATCTGTCGTCAGCGTCTTGTATGCCACCCCGCTCCAGCCGGTATCGAAAGCGCGGCCAATCATTTCTGCGTTGTTCGAGACAGGCGAAGAGGACAACATAAATGGATTGAGGAACTTTTCCCCGCAGAATTCGACACTCAAATCTATGGCCGATTTCGTGACCGTTTGGCCAGTTGGAGAGGTCATCATTGCTGGAGATTTTTCTTTTCTCATGACCGGTCTCCTTTCTTGAATAATTGAAGAATAGCCTTGGCAGCCTTCTTGCCGTCGGCAATCGCCTCGACAACCAACCCCGGCCCTCGCACGATGTCTCCTCCTGCAAAAATCGCCGGATGGGATGTCTGACAGGATGCTTCATCGACTTGCACTCGTTGGTCTTTTCCAAGCTTCACGGACGGGTACCAGTTCGGTGATTCGGACTCTGCGCGATTTCCAATCGCTTCGACGACGCAGTCGACAGGGAGAATCCATTCACTGCCCGGAATTGCCACCGCCTCTTTCCGCCCCGAAGCGTCATTGGCGCTCAACTCGGTGCGAACGAGTTTCACTCCCGTCAGTTTATTCTCAGGATCTCGAGAATAATCGAGAGGTTGGTTCAATGCCAAAAAGTGAATTCCTTCCTGAAGGGCTTCCAGGCGCTCGTCTTCTTCGGCCGGCATCAGTTCATAGGAGCGCCGATAGACGAGATAAACCTCTCCTGCGCCTAAGCGTTTGGCGGAACGAGCGCAATCAATCGCCACCGAGCCGCCGCCAATGACTGCCACTTTCCGCCCTCCAAGCATTCTTTTCGCATCGGCGCTAAGCCCCTCTCGCAACCCGGACAAAAAGGCAACCGACGGAAGAACGCCGACAAGTTCCTGCGCGTCATCGCGCAATGGAATCGCGGACCACAGCCCACAACCGACAAAAACAGCCTGGAATCCATCTTTCAAGAGATCTTCGACCCCTCCCTGAGTGCGAATCGGCGTCGAACAGCGAAATTCGATTCCAAGCTTCCGCAAGGTCTCGATCTCATTCCCCAGAAAGGCAGCATCGAGACGGAAGGCAGGAACGCCATACCGCAAGACTCCCCCTGGTTCTTGCCGTTGCTCGAAAACGGTGACATGGACGCCGGCTTTCGCCAATTCCGCTGCACAGGCCAATCCGGCTGGACCTGCGCCAACGACCGCCACCCGTTCAGTCCGGGAGGCCGGCGTGATAAACACTCGAGCATCGAAGGCATCGAACCCGATATTCCATGCGTGTTCGACGAGAAACCGCTGAAGTTTTCCGATCTGAATCGGATAGCCAATGCCGCTCGAACAGCACTCCTTCTGGCAAAGCCGAGTTGCCGGACACAGAACCCCGCACGCGCCTCCAAGAATATTATTATGCTTGATGGTCTTGATCGCTCCGGTTACATTTCGCAAGCGCAATTTGCGAATGAAGCGCCCCGGATCTGTTTCAGCAGGGCATCCTTTGGAGCAGGGGGCGTCGAAACACAACAGGCATCGTTCAGCCTCGGCAATCGCCTGAGTCATGTCAAACCCTTGGTCCATGTCGTCTAAAGCAAGGTCGCGAGAATCCGTCAAAGACACGCCATCCTCCAATTTTCTCTTCAAATGAGGCAATCAATCACGAAAACATTCGAGAAGTTTTATCTCCATCTATTCTCAAGAGGATAGTCTAAAAACGGGGGTTCGTGAACTTTTTGAGCGACTCGCTGTTTCATGTAGAAGAGATTGCCAGGGAGATCATTCGCACTTCCGCGATGTTGTAATGCGAGTAACCTGAGAGCCTGCCTCATAAACCTCTCTCATCTTACCGCCACGATCCATTTTCCGTCCATGTTCACCCGCAAGCACGCCACCGATGTTCTCCCCAGATGGGCCACTCGTCTTCACCCGGAGTGGACTGCCCCGATCAGGTCAGGATCCACCCCCAGGAGATGACAATACCCACCTATTCCTGCCTGTCCTACCCAATCTATCCCTCATCTTCTTCCTCTTAGGCCCTCCCTGGGCCTTGCGCCACGCTCCAACCGCACAGCTTGAAGATGTTGCAAGCAGCGCAGATCAGCTTCCACTCGCTATCGGCGTTAGCTAACCCGCGCAAGAGCAGGCCATCATAACCGAGGCGACGCTTGATCTGACCGAAGACTGGTTCCACGGTCCGGCCGCGCAGTCGATAGAGAGCTTTCCCTCGTTCGGTGCGCAGCTTCCGGTCCATCCGTTGGCGGGGAGTTAGGTTAGAGGGGATCCTCCCTCGGGGCGGGGGCATCTCCTGGCATTCCTTCCGTTGCTTCCAGTCTTTCTTGGTGGCGATCAGCAGTTCCGGGGCGAAGACTCCTGGTTGCCCCGAAGATCCTCTGCCTGAGGCGGCGGCTTTCTTCAGGTTCTCTTCATTGCAGTACCCGGCATCGCCGATGACAGCTTCGGGTCCTTCCAACAAGCCGATGGCCTGGAGGTTCTCTTGTAGTGTCTCCAGCATCTGGGAGAGCTGATGCTGATCGTTGGCTTCCTGGGTGAGAGAGGCAGCCATGATCAGTTGCTCTTCGCTAACGACCACTTGACCGTTGTAGCCCTGGAGGTAGCCGCGGCGGGACTTCATGATGCGGCTGTCGGGGTCGGTGGGGTAGACCTCCGGTCAATTCGGGCTTTGGCTTGGGGAGAAGGGGAAGGATCCGGATCGGGGTTCTTCGGTTTCCTCCCTCGTTTCTTCTTCCCGGTGGCCTCTTCCTCGGCTTGGCGCTCTTCGATCTTGCGGGCTTGCTGAGCCGCTTCTTCTTCAGCTTCTTCCTGCAGCCGGCGCAGGCACTCCTCGAGGCGGGCCTGCCGGGTGATGGGATTACGGAGCTCGGGCGGGAGCTCGTCGCCTCGCTGCTGGGGACCGTAGCGGGCATTCTCTTCGCGGTCGAGCCGCTCGGCTTCGGCCAGGGTCTCTTCGATCTGCCCGGCGATCTCTTGGCGAATCCGTTGCTGTTCTTCCTGATCCTGCAGTTGCTTCTGTTCTTTCTTCAGTTGCTTCTGTTCTTCCTGTAGTTGCTTCTGTTCTTCCTTCAGTTGCTCAGCGGTGCGGTTGCCGTCCAGCGAGGCGTTGGCCTTGAGCTTGGTGCCGTCCAAGGAGAAGACCCCCAGACGGATCATCCCGGCTTTGCGGCAGACCCGCAGGACTTCCCAGAAGAGAGCCTCCAGATGAGAGACGTTGCCCTGGCGGAATCGGGCGATGGTGGCGTGGTCAGGGGGGTGGTTGGCAGTGATCACCCGAAAGGTGATATCTTCCCGGCAGGCTTGGGCGATCTTGCGGGAGGAGCGTATGCCGCGGGAATAGCCGTAGAGGAGGAGAGTGACCATCATCCCTGGTTGGAAGGCAGCGGCTCCCCAGCCGTCCTCCCGGTAGTTCTGGTAGAAGGGAGAGAGGTCCATCGAGGCAACGGCATCGATCACTACCCAGACGGGATGATCAGGAGGAAGCCAGTCTTTCATGCAAGGGGGGAGAAGAAACATCTGCTCTCGGTCGCAAGGGATCATATTGTATGACATCGGTCTTCCTCCTGGGGGTCTGGGGTAGTCTTTTGCTACCCCTATTCTAGCATATATGTTGGCTCCTG
>JAPLHV010000196.1 GCA_026389455.1 Coprothermobacterota bacterium | reverse complement strand
GGTAGTCGACCTGCATGTCGAAGTGGCTGGAGACATTCACCTGGATCAAGCTCATGCCATTTCCGACGAAGTGAGCCGACGGCTGCAAGATCTCCCCGAGGTGGACCGCGCTTATGTTCACTTGGAACCGGCCGGCAAGGACCATTAGCTATCTCTCCTCCGGAGGCGGCAGCAGCAGGGGAGCCAGAGAGGGGTTGCGCATGTGCTTCGTCAAACGCACGATCTCCTCAATCTGGACAATGCGCTCCACGGGTAGATCGAGATCCTCGGCGATTCGCCGGGGAGGCATGCCGGCCTCCTGGAGGCCGAAGAGGATCAAGTCCAGCGTCTCCGCGCTAAGCCCCAGCACGTCGCGGTACTTATCCGAGACTCCGGCGATGATGTCTGGGTTTGGTGTACGGCCAACGATCTCGTCGGGCGCCTCAAGGTAGCGCGCGAGCTGGAGGATGTGGCTGCGGTAGAGATTCTTCAGCGGCATCACATCAGCGTTATCGTCCACGCCGAATTTAACGAAGAGGCCTAGCAGATCCTCCGACTTGTGCGCGCAGCCCGTCACCATTAGATTGCGCTCCTCAGCGAAACGGTAAGTCATCACCAAGCGCATTCGGTGCTTGGAATTCATTGTGGCGAAGCCCTTGCGCACCATCGGATCTTTTGTGCCGCGGATGATCTCGAGGAAAGGGTTTTTCCGGACGGCGCCCAGGTACATCCTGACGGCTCGGTCCCGCAAGGCTCGCGTGGGGATGTGGGCGAGGATGAAATCATAGGCGCCCGCTTTCGCCAGCAAGCCGGAGATATCGATCGTCTTTGTTCGGATGCCCACTTCCCGGGCCATCAGCAAGGCGTAGCGCTCAGCGTCTGGATTGCCCTGCTTTTCCGGCAGGATGAGGCCGGTTACCCGTTCCTTGCCAATTGCGCGAACGGCCAGAGAAAGAACCGTGCTGGAATCCAGACCTCCTGAGATGGCAACCACGATCCCGCTGCGGGCCAGGCTCTGCATCGTTTCCTGGAGAAACCGTTCGATCTGTTGGCAGACCGAGGCCGGGTCGATGGCGAAGACTGCTGAAGAAAGGAACATATTCTGAAGTTTATTGCGGTTTTGCCCGCAGGTACTGGGCGGGCCACTCGATCTCTGTGTCCAAAGCCCGCGCCGCCTGCAGCGGCCAATAGGGATTGCGAAGCAACTCGCGCCCCACTGCCACCAAGTCGGCCTGACCCTTCTGCAGGATCTCCTCAGCCTGTGAGGGCTCGGTGATCAGACCCACAGCGCAGGTGGGGATTCCAGCCTCACGCCGCACCTGTTCAGCGAAAGCTACCTGGTAGTTGGGGAAGGGCTGAGGCACTGCCCAAGGGACGGCTCCACCGGATGAACAGTGTACCAGGTCGACGCCCTCCTCCTTCAAAGCCCTTGCCACTTCCACGATCTCACTGGGAGTGAGGCCGGCTTCCGCCCAATCCGTACAGGAGAGGCGGACGAAGAGGGGTTTATCTTGGGGTGTCGCTGCGCGCACCGCTCGCGCTACCTCAAGCAGCAGACGCATGCGGCCGGTCAATGCGCCTCCGTAGGCGTCGCGTCGTTTGTTCACCAAGGGAGAGAGGAACTGATGCAGCAGGTAGCCGTGCGCGGCATGAATTTCCACCAGGTCGTAGCCGGCCTCCATCGCCCGTCTAGTTGCTTGTCGGAAGGCTTCCACGACATGGGAGATCTCCGTTTCATCCATCTCTCGTGGAACCGCCCAACCCTCATCGAACGGCTCCGGAGTGGAGGAGACCAGGGGTGTCGACCCAAATCCCTTTTCTTCGCCCCAGGCTTTGCGCCCAGCATGGCCCAACTGCACGGCCACAACCGACCCTTGCGTATGAAGGAACTGCACCATCTGGGCGGTGGAAGTCACTTGCTCGTCTTGCCATAGTCCTAGGTCGCGCGGGGTAAGCCGCCCTCCCGGATCGACAGAGGTCACCTCCACGATCAGCAACCCGGTTCGACCCACTGCTCGGGCGCCGTAGTGAACCAAATGCCAGTAGGTGGGCAAGCCGTCGCCGGTGGCCATGTATTGAGCCATGGGGGGCATTGCCACGCGGTTGGGGAAGGTAAGCCCACGTAGGGTAAAAGGGGTGAACAGCATTGCCATCTCGTCTTCTCTTGTTGTCATAATACCCCTATTGTACGCTGGTTCCTCGTTTTTCCCCCACCCCTCCTCTCTAGGAGCTTTTTCTAGCTGGCCAAAGACCTGCCCTCGAGCGCCTGCCCTCGAGCGAAGCGAATGGAAGGAAATGGAAGCGAAGGGTGGGCTGTCTGTGTAGAGTTGAGTAGTTAAATAGTGTAGTGCTTGAGGTGTC
>JAPLHV010000001.1 GCA_026389455.1 Coprothermobacterota bacterium | reverse complement strand
GAGGAGGCCGACGTCATCGCCACAGCGACCAACGCCAGGGAGCCGGTTTTCGAAGGCGCCTGGCTGCAGCCGGGCGCGCACATCAACGCTATCGGCGCCTACACCCCGACCATGCGCGAGTTGGACAGCGAGACCCTCCGCCGCAGCCGTCTCTTCGTTGATCTTCGCCGCGCCGCGGAAGCGGAGGCCGGCGATCTGCTGATGGCGGCAGCCGAGGGGTCGCTGACTCTCGCCGCCATCGCCGGGGAGCTGGGCGAGCTATTGGCGGGAAAGGTCGAAGGCCGCACCGATCCCCGAGAGATCACCATCTTCAAATCAGTCGGCCTGGCCTTGCAGGATGCTGTTACCGCCGCCCGTGTGGTGGCCTTGGCACGGGAAAAGGGACTCGGCCAGGAGATCCAACTATGAGGAGCCTGTCATGAAACTGAACTGGAATCCGCCTGCGGACTGGATCCGCATCACTGCCATCGACGCGCATGCCGCCGGCGAGCCCCTTCGGGTGATCCTGGACGGCCTGCCGGAGCTCCCCGGCGATACCATTCTGGCTAAGCGCCGGGTGATGAAAGAGCGTTACGACCATCTTCGCCGGGCGATGATGTGGGAGCCGCGCGGCCATGCCGACATGTACGGCGCCATTCTCACTTCGCCGGTGACCCACGACGGCGACCTGGGAGCGATCTTCACCCACAACGAGGGATTCAGCACGATGTGTGGACACGGCATCATTGGGCTGGCCACTGTCTTGCTGGATACCGGTTTGATCGAGAAAGAGGGCGATCACCCAGTTCTTCGCATGGATACCCCAGCCGGCCGTGTCACCGCAACAGCCCACCGCCAGGGTGGGAAAGTGAAGTTCGTCTCCTTCCTCAACGTCCCCTCCTTCGTCCTTGCGATCGATGAGATTGTGGAAGTGCCTGGAATCGGGCCGGTGCGTTACGACGTCGCTTTCGGCGGCGCCTTCTACGCTTTCGTCCGGGCGGAGGATCTGGGAGTGGGGTTGACCGGCGAACACTTCCGATCTTTGATTGATGTGGGGATGCGGGTGAAGCGAGCGGTGATGGCAGCGCGGGAGATTCGCCACCCCTTCGAGGAGGATCTCGGCTTTCTTTACGGCACGATCCTGGTCGGACCGGCGCTCGACCCCAACCATCACAGCCGCAATGTTTGCATTTTCGCCGACGGGGAAGTGGATCGCTCTCCTACCGGCACCGGCCTCAGCGCGCGCGCCGCCCTGCATTACGCGCGCAAGGAGATCGCCTTAGGGGCGCCCTTCACGGTGGAGAGCATCCTGGGAACCTGTTTCACCGGCAAGGTCTTCCAAGAGACCACTTTCGGGCCATACCCGGCGGTGATCCCGGAGATCACCGGCAGCGCCTCCATCATCGGGCGAAGCGAGCTTTGGATCGACCCAAGCGACCCCCTTCGCGACGGCTTTATCTTGCGCTGACCCACTCTTGATCCGGAAGGGTCGAATCTGGGAGAATAGTATATGAGCACATTGGAGGGCGGCAATTCCTTAAAACCCCCTGACACCCCCGCGAAAACGGAGGCAAATAAGGAAGCAATCTCCCGAGCTGGCCTGCTGACCCGCTTAATCGCTCTCCTGCTTACCTTCAGCTACGCCATGATGGCCAACTCTCTGGCTCTTTGGGCGGACTTCGCGGTCACCCTGATCGGCTTTCTCGCCCTTCTTACCGCTTGGTTGACCATCCGCGCGGTGACCCGCGGCGACACGGAAGCCTTCGCTTTCGGCCATGGGCGACTGGAGAACGTCTCCAGCATGGGCATCGCCGGCATGATGATCCTCTCTTTCCTGATGATCGTGGGCATTGCCGTTTGGAAGTTTATGAACCCAGGACCCAGTTCCGGCTTCGGCATCATCATGGGACTGGCCTGCAATGGCGCCTACGTACTGATCAACGGTTGGGTGTACAGCAGGAACCTCGTCTTAGAGAGGAAAACAGACTCCCCCACGATCACCGCCCAACGGCGCCTCTACGGCTACCAGTTGCTCTCCAACCTGCTGATGGTGGTTTCCCTCGGCCTGATCCTGGCCTTCGCCAACCAGCAGTGGACCTTCTACATCGATCCTGTCGTTTCTCTGATTCTGGCCCTGACCCTTCTGCTGAGCGCTACCAAGACCCTTCGTTCCTCGGCCCTGAACCTGCTCGATGGGGCTCTTGAGGAGCGGGACCAGTTGCTGATCATGCGCGCGCTGGCTGAACACTTCGACGATTTCGCAGTCCTGCACGGGATTCGCACCCGTCACTCCGGGGGGCGAGATTATATAGAGCTCTTCCTGGAGTTTGAGGCCGACCGGACCATGGGCGAGGTCCAGGAGACTATTGAGCATCTGCGCGAGCGGGTGGAGGGGTTGGTGAGGGGAGCCGATGTGGTGATCATGCCCACCCGGTCGCCTCCCGCGCCGCTCAATTAAGCATTCCAGCCCCCGGCGGCATTCCAGCTCCCGGCGGCATGACAGCTCCCGGCAGGGCGCTCAATTGTTCCCAGAGCGGGGCTGAAGATCAGCCTCGTCTTCCTTGTACGAGTCAACTGTTCGTGATAGCTTAGGTTGTTTTGCTGATACTGATCTGGAGAGGATGATGACCATGCGCAAAGAACTGAATACAAAACAGCCTGCAGCAGCATGTCATGTAGAGCTGATCGATTCCCCCCTGGTGAACCTGCACGACAGCTTGCGGCAGCATGGCATGTACGTCGAGTGCCGCGCCTGCGCCTCTTCCTGCCAATCCGCCTGCAAGACAAGCTGCACCGTGGCTAACCAGCCTTGCGAACGGACGGCAGCAGAGCGCTGACCGCAGTCTGATCCCCTGAGATGTTGCCCTTTCCCTGGGACGAGGGTGCTCTCCATCTGTTCCGTATGGGTGGAAGGGTTCTTCTGTTTGATGTGGCTTCCTCATCTCTTTTCGCGCTCGACCCCCTCGGCGCTGCACTGATCGAGGAAGGCCGCAGCCGGACAGTGGAGGAAAGCCTGGCCGCCGTCTGGGGTCGTTTCGGGAACGAAGCGGAACGAGCCTTGGAACAATTGGATTCTTTTCACCGCGCCGGCAAGCTGCTTGGGCCTGATCCCGCCGCCGGGCTCCGTCCCCCTGCCATGCCCTATCTCAAAGCGCTTTGTCTGAACTTGGCCCACGATTGCAACCTACGCTGCGGTTACTGCTTCGCCGGAGCTGGATCCTTTCAAGGCGAGCGAGGGCTGATGTCCAAAGATGTAGCCCAGGCCGCCATCGAGATGCTCCTGCGCGACTCGGGTCCGCTCGACCGGCTGGAGGTGGACTTCTTTGGCGGCGAACCCTTGCTGAACTTTCAAGTTTTGCAAGAGACAGTCTCCTATGGGAAGACGCGAGCTGCGGCGACGGGGAAGCGGATTCGCTTCACCTTGACCACTAATGCCCTTCTCCTGGACGAGGAGGTCAGCGACTTCCTTCGGCGGGAGGGGATGCGCACCGTCCTCTCCATCGATGGCCGGCCTCAGGATCACGACCGCCTGCGTTCCTTTCCGGACGGAAGGGGCAGCCAGGCGCTCGTTCTTGAGCGGATCAGCCGTTTCCTGGACCATCGTCCCCAACCGCTCTATTACTTGCGGGGCACCTTCACCGCCTTGACCTCCGATTTCTACGCCAACACCCTCTATCTGGCTGACCTGGGCTATCAAGATATCTCCATGGAGCCTGTGGTGGCTTCCCCCGATGCGCCGTACGCTTTCCTTCCGAGCCACCTCCCCGAGCTCTCCCGCCAGTACGAACGGCTGGTTGAGGAGATCGCCCGGCGAGAGGATATGGGTGCGACGTTGCGTTTTTTCCACTTCGAGGTTGACACGACCGGGCTCTCTTGCCTCTCAAAACGTTTGTCCGGCTGCGGCGCGGGGGTGGAATACCTGGCCGTAACGCCGCAGGGAACCCTCTATCCCTGCCACCAATTTATCGGGCGGGAAGACTTCATCTTGGGCGCTGTTGAAGGTGGAATCACCCGGCGCGATACCCAGGACGTTTTCCGCCACCTCAGCTTTCTGGAGAAAGAGAGTTGTCCGGCTTGCTGGGCGCGCACCCTCTGCTCGGGAGGTTGCCATGCCAATGCTCACCTGCAGACCGGCGACCTTCACAAACCGGATAGGTTAGGCTGTGCCCTGACCCGAAAACGGATGGAATGCGCACTCTACTTAAAATTGCGCAGAAAAGAAAGGAAAGCGAGGCTCGATGGCTCAAGCCATTGAAACGATTGACCTGGTGCGGGAATACCGCATCGGGAAGAAGAGTGAGGGGAAGACCATGCGGGCCTTGGACGGGGTCAACCTGGAGGTCTCCCCCGGCGAGCTGTTCGGTCTGCTGGGTCCCAATGGGGCG
>JAPLHV010000125.1 GCA_026389455.1 Coprothermobacterota bacterium | reverse complement strand
ATGTCGCCCAGGTAGTTGCGGAAGGCCAGGTCGAAGGAGGCGTCGTCGCCCGAATCCTGGTCCGAGCCGTACCACCAGAACCAGTCCGAGCCCTCGGCAGCGTACACCTTCTCCATGATTTCCGCTTGTTTCAGGACACCCTGCCGGGGGCTGTCAAGCTGCCGGGGGCTATTTTCATCCAAACCGCCTTTGGCGATGGCTGCGTCGACAGCCTGACGTGCCTGAAGCAGGCATTCCCAGGCGCGGTTCTCCTCTTCTTCGCCGATCCAGGTAGAGAAGTCGGCATTAATCCAGGAGCCGGCCCAGAGCGGCTTGGCGGTGGGGGCTGGGGGGCTGTCCCCTGAGGAAGTAGAGCTGACAGCCCCCGGCAGGGAGTTCAGGCGCAGGTAGTCGGCTGGAGTGGTGGTGACGATCTGGGAATCCTCGCTGAGCAACTGGTAAAGGCTGTGCAGGAACTCCTCGCCGTTGTTCGGGTAGTACTCCCAGGCATTCTCCCCGTCCAAGAGCACGGTTACCAGGTGGGGGGTGGTGGGGTCGGCGTCGAGAGCGGCCTGGCGGATGGCATGCAGACGGTTCAAGAGATCCTGGGCGGCCTCTTTGCCGGGTGTGCCGGAGTAGCGAAAACCGACCAAGTCGGAGATGGTGCGGTCGCGGAAGAGCATATAGATGGAATCCTCGGCGTAGCTGACCTTCCAAGGCCGATAGAGCAGCTCGGGCCGGGTCGCCAGGTCGGTCGCGTCGCGATCGAAGCTGCCCAATCCGATCGACTTGGCCAGAACCTCCTCGTCAGAGGCCATCCAACGAATGCCCCCATCGTAAACCATCTTGACGATCTCCTGGGCGACCGATCCCTCCGCCGGCCACATCCCCACCGGCTTGCGGCCGAAGTGCTCCTGGTAGAAGCTTACTCCCTTCTGGATCTGGGCGATGGCGTCGAGCGGGTAGGAGAAGCGGGATGGCAGTTGAGTGTCCGGCATAGCCACCTTGGCCAGGTTGCTGTCGTAGAGGAGCGGCAGGATGGGATGGGTGTAGGGAGTCATGGTGATCTCGATCTGGCCGGCATCCTGGGCTTTCTTATGTTCCGGAACCACCTGGCGGAGGAGCTTCATCCCCTCCTCCAGCGCTACCGCTTTATCCGCCTCAGTGAAGTTCTTCCCTTTCTTCTCCAGGGCTTCCAGGGGCGCTTTGGCCCGGTACTGGGGGGCGATCCAAGCCAGGTTGAAGAGGACTGCCAAGTCTCGCAGATCCTGCTCGCTGAAGGAGGCTACGGCCTTGGCGATGGAAGCATCGGAGACATCGCGTCCTCGCTTGTCCAATAGTTCCAGGTAGCGGGGGAAGGCAGGGATGACCTGGTTCCAGTTGGCGTCAAAGAAGCGCCGCAGGAGATAGTCCTTTTCCTCCACCGTCAAGGTGGCGGTCTCTTTGGCGGAAAGGGAGTAGGCGATGTCCTCGGCTCCGGCGGCTAGATCATCCAATTGTTTGAGGAGGGAGGGGGTGAGGTTGAAGGTGGCGCGAATTTTCGGGTATTGCTCCAGGATGGCCAGCATGTTGAGGTAGTCTTTGGTGGCGTGCAAGCGCACCCAGGGCTTGGTGTAGAGGCCGGTGGCGGGATCCTTGTAATAGAGCGGCTGGTGCTGGTGCCAGATGATGGCCAGGTTGAGGGGCGCCGCGACGAAGGGAGAGAAGGCCCCCGAGACAGTGACCTTCCCTTCGACTGGATCCCACTCCACCGTTGCACCTACTTCCTGGGAAAGAAAAGCGAGGGGGACAAAGGTCCGGAAGCCGACCAGAAGAGGGGTCCTATCCATCTTTTTCTCCTGGTCATCGACGGTAACCTGGAGAGAGCCGATAGCGATAGCGATGGTGTGGTCAGCGAAGCGGATCACCGCTTGCTGCTCGGCCTGGATCCACTGGACATGCGCGCCTAAAGCCTCCGCGATGACGCGGACCGGCAGCAAGACCTGGCCCTCTTGCTGGAAGGGGGCGGCATCGATCGGCTGGTTGACTCCATTGACAACGATCTCCGCCTTGTCCAGCCAGAGTTCGAGGATCTGTTGAGGGCCTCCGGTCGTCTCGGCTTGAGCGGGCGGCAAAGGAAGCCCGACGATGGTAAAGAGCAGGATCCCAGCAAGCAAGAAACAGAACACCCTGCCGGGGGCTATCAAGTTGCCGGGAACTATCAAGTAAGAATGGCCCTTCCTATAATTCCGGACTCCTCGAGCCCAATGTTTCAGGACACCCTGCCGGGGGCTGTCAAGTTGCCGGGGGCTGTCAAGTTGCCGGGGGCTGTCTTTTTTCTTCATCATCCAGTCTCCTATCTTCTCAGGCACTATGGGGACTGATAAAAATCTGTCCCCATTCATGCACTAGCTCATCCGCTGCCGCAAGGGCAGGTTTGAAACCTGCCCTTACCCATAGGTTTTCTATCCTTTCACCGCCCCCAAAGTGAGACCCGAGACGAGGTACTTGGAGGTCAAGAGGAAGAGTATCACCACCGGAATGGAGATCAGCACGGCAGCCGCTGAGAAAGGCCCCCAGTTGGTGTAATAGGCGCCCTGCAGGGTTACCGTGCCCAACGGCCAGGTGAAGAGGGCCTGCTTCTGCAAGACCACGCGGGCGATGATGAACTCGCTCCAGGCGGTCATGAAGGAGAAGAGGGCGGTGATGGAGAGGGCCGGCGTGGAGAGAGGGAGGATCACTCGGAAGAAGGCGCCCAGAGGAGTCGTGCCGTCAATATAGGCCGCCTCCTCCAGATCGTTGGGGATGGTGTCGAAATATCCTTTCAGGATCCAGATCGAGAAAGGCAAGGCGATGGACATATAGCAGAGGATCAGCCCCCAGAAGTTGTTGATCAGGCTGAGTTGAATCAACATCATGTAAAGGGGCAGGAGCAGCATCGTGGCGGGAAAGAACTGGGTCACCAGGAGGAAGATGAGGCCCGGTTGTTTCCCCGCGAACTTGAAGCGAGAGAAGGCGTAGGCTGCAGGGGCTGCCAGGATCAAGGCCACCATAGCGGTGATCACCGAGACCATGAGGCTGTTGCCGATCCAGGTCCAGAACCCCACCTTGGGATCGAAGAGGATCGATTGGTAGGAAGCCAGGGTCGCGTCGGGCGGAATGAGCGAGAGATCCATCGAGAAGACGGAGCCGCTGGGGCGCAGGGAGACGGTGATCACCCGCAGCACCGGGTAGAGGGCCGCAGCGCAGGCGACGATCAGGATGAGATTAATCAGGAGACGCTTGAAGGAGCTATCCCCCTTGGCTCGCTTGAAGAATGTGCCGGCCACGCTATACCTCCTGGGCCCCGCGGGTGGCCCGAATGTAGAAGAGACAGAAGATCAGCAAGATCAGGAAAATCACCACTGAAAAGGCCGCCGCATAGCCGTAGCGGTAGAAATCGAAGGCGGCCCGGTAGACATAAGTCACCAGGATCTGGGTGCCGTTGTTGGGTCCTCCCTTGGTGATCAGGTAGATGATGTTGAGGTTGTTGAAGGTCCATACTGTCCCGAGGATGATAGCCGGAGTGAGCACCGGCCTCAGGAAGGGGACGGTGATGTTGCGGAATTGCTGCCAAGCCGTGGCCCCGTCGATTTGGGCGGCCTCGTAATACTCAGGGGAGATGCTCTGCAAGCCTCCCAGAATGATCACCATCATGAAGGGAATCCCCAGCCAAATGTTGGTGATGCAGACCGCGACAAAAGCCCAAAACGGGTCTGTCAGCCAGGGAATGGCCGGCAGACCGATGGATTGCAGGATCAGGTTGATTGACCCGTACTGAGTATTGAACTCGTTCTTCCACATCATCGCCACGATCAACTGGGGGATCGCCCATGGCAATACCAGGAGGGTTCGGTACAGCCCCCGCATCTTCAGGTTGCGGTTCAGCAGCACCGCCAACCACAGGCCGAAGGCGACGTGGCAGATCACATTCACCGCTGTCCAGAGGATCGTCCTCCCGAGGACGGTGTAGAACTCGGGGTTGCTGAAGATCTCGACGAAGTTGCCCACGCCGACGAACTGCGGTTGCTTGGTGGGGCTGTTGATGTTGTACATGTTGGTGTCCGTGGTGGCCAAGTTGAACGCGTAGATGAAAGGGTAGATGACGGTGGCGCAGATCACCACGAATGCTGGAATCAGCAAGAGATAGGCCAGGCGGTTGCGCCGCATGTGCTCGCGGAAGCGCACCGAGAAAGGCCGGGGGTCGCGATAGCGCTGGGACTGCTTCACTTCCTTGGGGATAGCCGTCGCTGCAATGTTCATGGCAGGCGCCTAGTAGATGGCCCGTTCGCTGTCGGCGTCGAAGGCATGGCTCCGGCCGAGGTTGAAGACGACCTGTACGGAATCCCCCTCTTTGGCAGGGGTGGAGGGATCGACGCGGGCGATGAAGGAAACGGCGGTCGCTTTCAACTTCAGGAATTTTTGGGAGAGGAGCTTCTGTGAGGCGCTGGAAGCGACAAAGATCCCTTCCGGGGAGGAGAGGTAGAGGAAGATCTCCGCCCCCAACAACTCCAGTACATCGACCTTGGCTGTTACCGGGATATGCACCGCGCCGTCCCCGCCCCCCATGTTGATGTCCTCCGGGCGGATGCCGAAGACCACATCCTTGCCCCGGTACGGCGCCAAGGCGGCGCAGCGCTCGGGCAAGACAGGCAGGCGGAAAGAGGCCATCTGGAAGAAGAGCTCCTCCTCGCCGTCGACAAGGGCAGGGAAGAAGTTCATCGGGGGGGAGCCGACGAAGCCGGCCACGAACTTGTTGGCCGGCCGGTCGTAGACATCGGACGGGGTTCCCATCTGCTGAATGATCCCCTGGTTCATGATCACGACCAGATTGCCCAGGGTCATCGCCTCCATCTGGTCATGAGTGACGTAGATGGTGGTGACCCCCAGCTTCATGTGCAACTTGGACAGCTCCACCCTGGTTTGCACCCTTAGCTTGGCATCCAGGTTGGAGAGCGGTTCATCCATCAGGAAGACCTTGGGGTTGCGCACAATAGCCCGGCCCACGGCGACCCGTTGCCGCTGCCCGCCAGAGAGAGCCCGCGGTTTTCGTGCCAGAAGAGGTGTCAGCTCCAGCATTTCGGCTGCCTCCATAACTCGCCGGTCGACTTCTTCACGCCGTACGCCGTGCAGGCGCAGGCCGAAAGCCATATTGTCGAAAACGGTCATGTGCGGGTAGAGGGCATAGGATTGGAACACCATGGCGATGTCCCGCTCCTTGGGGGGGAGGTCGTTCACCTTCCGTTCGCCGATGAAGATCTCGCCGCTGGTCGCTTCCTCAAGGCCGGCGATAAGCCTCAAGGTCGTTGTCTTGCCGCATCCGGAAGGCCCGAGGAGAACGACGAACTCTCCGTCCGGGATGGTCAAGTCGATCCCTTTTAGGATCTGGACCGGACCAAATGCCTTAGCCAAGTTCACCAGTCTGACTTCTGCCATGTTCCACTTCCTCTTCCAAAACGAGTTGGTCAATATCATGCTGCCGCGAGGATAGCCTCCGGCAACTAGATAGCCCCCGGCAGGGCGTCTTAACTATTGTAGGGGATGAGGGGGCTATTTCCCATAGCTTTGGAGGATTTTTACGGTGTTTATGGGGACAGAATTAATTCTGTCCCCATAAACACCGTAAATCTGTCCCCATAACGGCGCTGCCGTAGGCTGTTTTGGTAGGCCTCGATGTAGCGAGGCGCGGAGGAAGCCCATGAGTAGTCGCCGGCTAAGCCGTTGCTGATAATCCTCTCCCAATGGGTTTCTTGCTCATAAAAGGAGAGGGCGCGACGGATCGCCGAAAGGAAGGCGGAGGGCTGATAAGGTACAAAAAGAAAGCCGTTCCCCTCCCTATTTTCCTCACTGTACTCGAAGACCGTATCAGCCAGTCCGCCGGTTTGGCGCACAACGGGGACTGTGCCATAGCGCAAAGCGATCATCTGGCCCAAGCCGCAGGGTTCGAAGCGGGAGGGCATCAGGAAGAGATCCGCTCCTGCGTAGATCTGCCTGGCCAACGGCGCGTTGAAGCCGCCGTTGGCTGAGACCTTAGCAGAGACACCCTGCCGGGAGCTATCAAGTTGCCGGGGGCTGTCAAGCTGCCGGGGGCTGTCAAGCTGCCGGGGGCTGTCAAGCTGCCGGGGGCTATATCGTTCCATCGCTTCCCGGAAGAGGCGCTCATACCGTTCGTCGCCTGTCCCCAGTACGACCAACTGCACCTCCTCGGCCAGGAGCGAATCCAGGATGGGGGGAAAGAGATCGAAGCCTTTCTGCTCGGATAGGCGGGAGACCACCGCCAGGAGAGGAACCTTTTCCCGCACAGGTAGACCCAGGCTGGTTTGCAACTGCGCTTTTGCCTGCCGCTTGGATTGAACGGGAGGAGCGAACTCCTCCGTGTCGATGCCGTTGAGGATTCCGAAGAGCGCCTGGCGACGGCTGCTCAAGGCAGCCTCCAAGCCACACCCCATCTCCGCTGTGAGGATCTCGCGGGCATAGGTGGGGCTGACCGTGCCCACTGCATCCGCGCTCATGATCCCCCCCTTCAAGAGGTTGATCCGCCCGTTGAACTCGATCAAGGCGTCATCCGGCGAAAGAGCCAATCCTACCTTAGGTAGAAGTTCAGGGTCAGCGACTCCCTGGAAGGAGAGGTTGTGGATGGTCAGGACGGTGGCGATTCGGGCGTAGGCCGGGTCTTCACAGTAGGGGGGTGTTTTAAGGTAGAGCAGTGCCGGGCTGGCATGCCAATCGTGAACATGCACAATCTCCGGAAACCCGGCGCCCATCGAACCCTCCATCATGGGGACAGATTTCAAATCTGTCCCCATGATGCGGAGGGACTCCAACGCTGCCCGGGAAAAGAAGGCAAAGCGTTCCGCATCGTCAGGGTAGCCGTAGACGCGCTCGCGGGAGAGGTAACGGCCGTTCTCTAGGAAGTAGTAGGGAACCCCGCAATGGATGGCCTTGTGAATCCGCACCGATTCCTCCCCGCCGGGCCAAGGGACGCAGATCTCACCTACCACCATCATCTCGGCCAAGCCCGGGATCGAGCTGCAAGCGGGGACCAGGACGAATGGTTGATGCCCCAGTTGCTGTAGAGCAGAGGGCAGAGACCCGATGACATCGCCAAGACCCCCCACTTTGATGAAGGGCGAAGCCTCGGCTGCGATAAAGGCGATCCTCATTCCGGTGACTCGGTCATCACTCGATCATACGGGCTGGCTTTTTCTCCTGTCAACGGCGAAGGCGAAAACGCCGCCTTGACATGCCGCTTGGGGCATGACTAATGTTGTACCAGAGACCTCGCTTTCCCTTCGCTCGTGGGCAGGCAAGGGGTATCCTTGTAGCGAAAAATCTCAAAGAAAGCCGGGGTGGAAACATGAAAGCAGTCATTATGGCAGGCGGTTTCGGCACCAGGCTGCGGCCGCTCACTTTAGGCATTCCCAAGCCGATGGTTCCCATCGTCAACCGGCCGGTAATGGAGCATGTCGTGGAGCTTCTCAAGAGCCACGGTTTCAACGAATTGATCGTGCTGCTCTACTTCCAGGCGGAGGCCATCCAGAATTACTTCGGCTCGGGCGAAAAGTGGGGAGTGAAGATCACCTATGATCGCCCGGACGCCGACTACGGCACGGCCGGGAGCGTGAAGCGGGCGCTGAAGTACGTGGACGATACGTTCCTGGTGATCTCCGCCGACGTGCTCACCGACTTCAACCTCCAAGCTGCGGTTGTTGATCACAAACAGAAAGGCGCCCTGGCCACGCTGGTTTTGACCCGGGTGAAGAACCCACTCTCCTACGGCATCGTCATTACCGCTGAGGACGGACACATCGTCTCCTTCTTGGAGAAGCCGACTTGGGGGGAAGTCTTTTCGGACACCGTCAACTCGGGCATTTATATCTTGGAACCAGGCGCCTTGGAGCGAGTTCCCCATGACCAGGACTTCGATTTCTCCAGGAACCTCTTCCCCCTGCTGCTGCGCGAGCAAGCCCCACTCTTCGGCACGATCGCACCCGGTTACTGGAAAGACATCGGCAACCTCAACGACTACTTGCAAGCCAACATGGATGTGCTGCAAGGTGAAGTCAACATCAGCGTCCCCGGTGAGCGCCTGTCGCGCATCGGCAAGGATGTCTGGGTGGCCGGCAACGTTCAATTGCACCCCAAAGCGCGTCTGCGCGGCACCGTGATTCTGGGGGAGGGCTCCGAGATTCAGTCCGATGTGCTCCTCTCTAACTGCGTGATCGGCCCCGGTTGTCAGATCCATGAAGAGGCCGAAATCGAACAGAGCGTGCTCTGGGATTGCGTCAAGGTCGGCGCCCAGAGCACCTTCAGCAAGGCGGTGGTGTGCAGTGGGGCGCAGATCGGTTCCTTGGTGATGGTGCAGGAAGGGGTGGTCATCGCTGATCATGCCGAGATCGGCCGAGGCGCGACCATTGCCACCGGGGTTCGCATCTGGCCTAAGAAGGAAGTAGAGGGTGGTTCGACCGTCACCAGCAGCCTGATATGGGGCGAACGCTGGGCCAAAGTGCTCTTCGGCCACTACGGCATCACCGGGCTGGTGAACACCGAGACCACTCCCGAATTCGCAGCCAAAGTGGGCTCGGCCTTCGGCACCATCCTTAAACCCGGCTGCAATTTTCTCTCCTCCTACGACGGTCACCGCGCCTCCCGGCTGATTCACCGCTCGGTCATGTCCGGCCTGCTCTCGGCTGGGATCAATGTCTATGACCTGGGGCGGGTGGCGGTGCCGGTGGCTCGCCACGCCATTCGTTCGCTGGAGGCGGAGGGCGGAGTGCATTGCAGCATTTCCCCCTATGACCCAGCTATCCTGGATATTCGTTTCTTCGATGATGACGGGCTGGACCTACCGCCGGTCAAGGAGAAGGCTATCGAGGGCTCCTATTTCCGCGAGGAGTTTCACCGTGTGCCTCCCGAGGAGGTGGGGTTGATCTCCTTCCCCTCGCGCATCTTGGAGTACTACGAGGAAGGCTTCCTCCATGCCCTCGACCTTGATGTGCTGCGGAAATGTGGATTCCGTATCGTCATGGATTACTGCTTCGGCAACTCGGCCACCACCCTGCCTGGCATCTTCGGCAAGATGGGGGTCAGCGTCGTCTCGCTCAATGCCTACCTGGACGAGAGACGGCTAACCAAGACGAGGGATGAGTACCTGGCCTCGATGGAAATCTTATCCGACATCGTCGTTTCGCTGAAAGCCAACGCCGGATTTCTCCTGGAGGTAGGCGCCCAGCGATTGCACCTGGTGGATGAGACCGGGAAGATCCTCTCCGGCGACCAGGCCTTGGCTTGCCTGGCGAACCTGGTCTTCTCCACCTGCCGGGGAGCGACGATCGCCGTGCCGATCGCCGCTTCCTCCGTATTCGAGGAGATGGCCGCCGAGTACCGGGGTAAGGTAATCTACACCAAGACATCCAATCGTTCCATGATGGAAGAGGCCAAACGCAAGGAAGTGCAGTTCGTCGGGGATCTGAAGGGCGGTTTCATCTTCCCTGCCTTCCAACCAGCCTTCGACGGCATGTTCGCGCTGGCCAAGGTGCTGGAGATGCTGGCTCGTCAATGCACTACCCTTAAGGAAGTGGCTTCGCACATCAAGCCCAAAGTGATGCTGCGCGAGCACATCCCCTGCCCCTGGGAGATGAAGGGAACGGTGATGCGCCGCTTGATCGAGGAGAGCAAAGGCAGGCGGACCATCAACATTGACGGCACGAAGATCTTCTTCGACTGGGGTTGGGTCTTCGTCCTGCCCGACAAGGACCGCCCCTTGCTGCACATCGACGCCGAGGGGGACGACCCGGAGCGGGCTCAGAAACTGTTGGACGAATACCTGCGCAAGATCAGCGGGTGGCTGGCATAGAACTATGGGGACAGATTTGACGGGAAATTATGGGGACAGATTTCAAATCTGTCCCCATAATGGATCGTGTTGTGTAGGGGCGGGTTTGAAACCCGCCCTCTTGTTGCGGCGACCCCTCTTTACCAGGAGATCTCTAATTTGGTCAACGGTTCGCAGCGCAAGCGCAGCCGGCCTTGGGAGAAAGCCCACTCCTGGAGAGGCCCGTCCTCGCTGCGCACTCTTCGCGGGGCGTCAGTCAGGCCGAAAATGCTGAAGTCCCAGCGCTTCGCCGGGGAAGGGTAGCTCCCTTCCGGGGAGAAAACCAGAGAAAGGGAGCGCTCCTCCAGTCTTTGGGCAATTCGTGTCAGACGGTATCCTCCATCCCGGTAATCCAGGCTGCGACCGTCATCCTCATAGTGGAGAGAATCCCCGGTCCCGCTGTAGACGAGGAGTTGAAGCTCATCTGGAGGCGTCTCCCCAATGAACTGCCGGAGCGGCCAGCAGGGGATCACCGCTCCTGCCCGGGCATAGAGGGGGATCGCCTCCAGCGGCGTGGGCACTGTCAGGCGTTGCTCACCCGACAGCGCTCGGCCGGTCCAGTAGTCGTACCACCCCCCCGGCGGTAGATAGACTTGGCGCTTCATCGCTCCCTCTTCCAGGACCGGGGCGACCATCAAGGAGTCGCCGAAGAGGAATTGCGATTGCTCTTCTTCGATCGTAGGCGCCTCCGGCCAGTCGAAGAAAAGCGGGCGAATGATGGGCAACCCGCTTCGGCTGCATTGGTGGAACGCCGTATAGAGGGCCGGGAGGAGGCGGTAGCGGAGCTCGATGGCTTGGCGGCAGACCGTCTGGCAAGATTCCCCAAACGCCCAGGGTTCCTGGGACGGGTTGCCTTTGGCGCAATGGTTGCGGAAGAAGGGGAAGAAGGCGCCCAATTGGGTCCAGCGTGCCAGCAACTCGCCCCAGCAGCTTCGCGAGAACCCGCCCACGTCGCAGCCGGCGAAGGAGAAGCCGGAGAGCCCCAGGCTGAGGACCATCGCCAAGCTCAGGCGCAAGTGCTCGAAGCTGCTCTGGTTGTCCCCAGTCCAGGTGGCGCCAAAGCGCTGCCCCCCGGCGAAGGTGGAGCGTGTGATCAGAAAAGGACGCTGGTCGGGGCGCAAACGCTGCAACCCCTCGTAGGTGGCGCGGGCCATCTGTAGCCCGTAGATGTTGTGGCAGGCGCGGTGATCGGAGGGTTCCCCCTCGCATTGGTGACGGAGGAAGGGTGGGGGGTCGCCGTTGGCCAAGTCGGAGGGTTCGTTCATATCATTCTCAAAGCCGGTCACCCCGGCCTCCAGCATCTCGCTGTGGAGCTCGCCCCACCAATCACGGACGGCCGGATCGGTGAAGTCGGGGAAGTGACTCCAACCCGGCCAGCTTGGACGACGGTAGAGCGAGCCATCGGGAAGGCGGCAGAAGCGTCCTTGGGCGACACCCTGGTCGTCGACCGCATAGCCCTTTTCCGCCTTGATGCCGGGGTCGATAACGGGAACTGCATGAAAGCCATCCTTGGCCAAGTCGGCGAGCAGGCCGGGGGGGTCGGGGAAGCGATGCCGGTCCCAGGTGAAACAACGCCAGCCATCCATGGCATCGATGTCCAAGTGGATGGCATCACAAGGGATCTCTCGCCCAGCGGCTTTGGTGGAAGCCCAAAGCCCACAGCGGGGGGAGGGGCATGCGTCCGGTCAGTTCGGTGTAGCGCGCCAGGATCTCTCTCGCAGTGGGGGCGGCCAGCACGTAGAGGCGGAATTCGCCCCCCTCCAGACGAATTTCCAAGGAATTCGGGTCGTCCCGGCCGATGTCCAGCTCGCTGCGGTGGGCGTTGTCCAGGAAGAAACCGCAGGCTTCCCCGCCTTGCATCTGCAGCCAGAAGGGGATGCCGCTGTAAAGTGGATCATCGCCGAGGTCGTAACTGACCGGGTCGTGATTCCAAAAGATCCAACGCCGTCCGCGTCGCGGCAGCCATCCCGCTCGTTCACCGAGGCCGTAGATTTCCACGCCCTGGGGCAAAGCGAGCTGGATTCGGCACGCTTCTTCCTGCCAGCAGAGAGACCCTGTTTGCTGGAGGAGAGGGCGGCCATCGCGGAAGAGGGAAAGGGAGCCATCGCTCTTGGCCAAAAGGCAGAGCACCCGGTTCGAGGCAAAACGCCAATGATCTTTCCCTTCGTTCCAGGAGACGGCAACGGGAGGCCACACTGTCTTCTCCACCGCATAGGAGAAGGGCTCGGGGAAGACAGGAGATCTAGTCACGCGAAGGCGCAGCAAATCCTCGGCAAGGAATTCCAGGCGCAGGCGGCCTCCCTCACCGACCGCCTCCAGGCAGTTGCCTTGCACCTCCCATTCACGGAGAGCCCCGATAGGTTGAGCGGGAGGAATTTCGCGTTTCGGCAGGAAGCGGGTCTCTTGATAGGGAATCGCCAGCCTGGCCCGGAGACTCTGGAAGAGAATGGGGAAGGGCACGCTGTGGATGCTGGTGTGGACCAGGGCACGAAAATCCTGCCAACTGCGTATCTTCATGTGATCGCCTTCTCCTCGCGAATGGACGGCATCCTCACATTGTACGCCAACTGCGCCTTGCAGCACCTGAAGGAATGGTCTTTTTGGAAAGGATTTGGCAGTAGGGTGACGCCTCCTGCAGCGCCCCTGCTAATTGATCTCGGTGCTGATCCTGCCGGTGATCATGGCGATGGTAACGGTTCCGGTGAGTCCGCGAGGGGAGCGAAACTTGATTGTCCCTCCATCCGTCTCTTTGTCTTGAAAAGCGGGGTAGTAGATGATGGCAAACGCCGGATTGGCTGATGATTGGCTATTTGACTGAATGGTGAATCCAGATGGAAGCTGGATTTCGGAGACCATCTTGGCAACCGTGCTGCTTGGATGATCCAGGATCCGGTAGAGCGTAGGGAGGTTGGGATTGAAGATCGCTTCATATTGACTCCCCGTAGCCTTGGCTTTCTGCTGGACATTGCGCAGATCAGCCTCTACCTGGCTGAGCAAAGTTTGCATGCGCAGCCGATCCTGGAAATTAAGATAGGTGGGGATGGCGATGGCAGACAGGATCCCGATGATGGCGATGACGATGATCAACTCAATGAGGGTGAAGCCGCGGTTTTTTGGCTTCAAGCTACAAACTATGGGGACAGATTTGAAATCTGTCCCCATAGTTTCGTCAGTCCCCATAGCTTCCTCAGTATTTTTGCAGGCGGAGGATCATCTCCACGATCGCAGAGGTGCTATCGTCCACCGCCATGTTGTCCTGGATCACCGGCGCATAGCCGTCAGCGGCTGCGATCAGGGTATAGCTGGAGCCTCGCTCCAGGGTCTGGGGCAGCGTGAAGCTCCCCTGGGCGTCGGTCAAGACGTACGAGTAAACCATGCTGTCGGGGTACTGCGCGTCGATCCATTGTTGCGAGCTCACACCCGGCGCAAGCGCGTAGAGCACGCCGGCCAGGGGTGAACCGCTGGCTGCGTCCACCAGTTTCCCGGTGACCTGCACGCTGCGAGTCGGGTTCTGCTGCAACA
>JAPLHV010000143.1 GCA_026389455.1 Coprothermobacterota bacterium | reverse complement strand
CTGCGCAGTTATTACCTGAAGCTGCGGGAGCGAGGCAAAGCCTATAGTGTGGCCATCATCGCGGTGGCCAACAAGTTGGTTCATATGCTCTACGCCATGTTGATCAAAGGGGTTTCTTACGCGCCTCCAAAGGCTGCGTCTCAGGGAATTACTGATAGTTGACTCGCCGTTGTGGTTTTGGTTTAGCGGAAAACGGCAAGATCCTTCAGCGAGGAATTCACCTATCCATTTTGTTCACTTGCCTGAACAAGAATGGTAGGATCTTGTTCAAAGCACTGAACAATAGCGGAAGAAAGAAGGGTAACGCGGATGTTATCAGACCTGCAACGATACAATCCCTGGTGGAGTGATCCCGGGCAATTCCAACGGGATCCGCATTGGCGGGTCTTTCAGAACTCTCGCCTGCGCTGGGAACCGGCGCTCTTAGATCAAGTTGATTTCGAGCAAGATGCCATTTACACCCTGCGAGGTCCGCGACAGGTGGGGAAGACCACGCTCCTGAAACAGTGGATCGGCCGCCTCTTGACCCGCGTACCAGACCCGCAAGCCATCTTCTACTATTCGTGCGACCTTCTTAGCGATAGGCAGGAGTTATTTTCCCTGCTTCGACAATACCAGGACATCTGCCAACCACGATCCCTTCCCCGCCGTTACATCTTTCTGGACGAAGTCTCGATGCTTCCCGATTGGCAGCGGGCGGTGAAAGCAGCCGCTGACCTCGGTTGGACAGACCATACGATGATCTTGGCAACTGGCTCTTCCGCGGTGGATCTAAGGCGAGGGGCAGAGCAGATGCCCGGTCGCCGGGGGAGCCCAGCCAAGTTGGATTGGCTCCTGCTGCCCATGGCCTTTGCCGACTTCCTACACCGGACGATGCCGGAATTGACCATCCCGGAAGATGGTTCCCTGGACCAGATCAGAGAAGACCCTTCCGCTTTCGCGGCCTGGCGCTCGAGTTGGCTGGCTTTTGCCGGTTCTTGCCAATTGGCCTTGGATCAGTACTTGAAAGTTGGTGGTTTCCCCCAAGCGGTGGAGAGCTTCATGCAACACCAGCGAGTGGAAGAGTCCATCCGGCAGATTTACTCGTCAGTGGTCCGCTCCGACATCGAAAAGCAGCGCCGCAGCCGCAATATCCTGCGTAATCTGTTCACCAGGACTGTCTTAACGGAAGGCGCGCCGCAGAGCTGGCAGGGGTTGGCCCGCGACGCTGGGATCGGTTCCCCCAACACTGCTTTGGATTACGCCGAGATCCTGGCCGACTCTTTCCTGCTCTATATCCTCTACGCCCTGAACCGAGAGTCGAAGACAGCCACTCCCCGAAAAGACAAGAAACTGTACTTCTCCGATCCCCTGATTCGTGACGCGGTCTGTGGGGAACTGGGTTTGCCTTCCAGCGGCGTGGATCGCAGAGTGGAAGCAGCGGTCGGCCTCCACCTGATCCGCCTGTACGAACGGGCGCCCCAGGAGGGTCTCTCTCTATTGGCCAACGTCTTCTACTGGCACAACAGCAAGGGCCGCGAGGTGGATTTTGTGGTACGCAACGGCCCTCACTTGATCCCGGTAGAGGTGAAATACCAAGAGCAAATTCATGCCGAGGACTCCTCGTTGATTCGCCGCAGTTTCGGTGGCGGGGTATTGGTCACGAAACATACCTGCGAACAGAGCGGCGCTTTGACCCTTCTCCCCGCCGCGTTGTTCTTGCTGCTGCATTCGTGATCCCCCCGCTAAATCCTATCCCATGATGGCTTCCCTGGAGGCTGCTGCCCGGGGTTCTTGGAGGCACTTCAAAGCGCCATCCAGAGTAGCTTCCTACTCCCACCCCAGATGGCAGCAGTGAACCCAAAGCCGAATAATCGGGACGAGGATAATCGGGACATGATGCAATTTTGTACCAAAATTGTATTGTGTCCCAAATTATCCAGTATTCTGTCCCCGATTATCCAGCCAAGGTAAATGGAATCCACAATCGCCGAATTGGCACATGATAGTGAAGAATGGCAGCGCCAGTGAATCTGCTTGGGGAGGACTGACAAGGGGTGATCCAATAGAATGGCCTGCACGCCATGACTATCAGCAGAATCAGGAAGAAACGCTAAATCTAAAGACCTGTCCCTATTGAATCCATCTGGAGAAAAGGATGTAAGGAAGGAGGGAGCGATGAAATTCTTAGTCACAATGGATCGTGATGAAGATGGAATGTATGTCTCCGAGTGCGTCTCCATTCCTGGTTGCGTAAGTCAGGGCGGAAAAGGGGACAGATTTATTTATTAATGACAGGCAA
Source organism: Coprothermobacterota bacterium (assembly GCA_026389455.1). Taxonomy (GTDB): domain Bacteria; phylum Caldisericota; class JANLFM01; order JANLFM01; family JANLFM01; genus JAPLHV01. The sequence goes on along the minus strand of JAPLHV010000143.1, from coordinate 438 downwards.
GCCGTTTTCTCGCGGATCTCACTGACTGCCGATGGTTCAGCTACTGCGCCTTTGGCCTTGTCGACAGTGAAACAAGACGAGCGGAAAGTTAAGCAGCTTGGAAATAAGAAACCATTGCAGCGGGAGAATGGAAGCTGATCCGACCATCGCTCCAATGGGGACAATGGACTGACAGCCCGTCATGAGAGCAACGCAGGAGAAAATAAATCTGTCCCCTGATTCTGGCGGCGCCAGTGGAGCTGCTTGGAAATGGCGGAAAGGGGAGAACCCCACAGAATGGCCTGCATGCCACGACACTCCGCAGAAAAAGGAAGAAACGCTAAATCTAAAGACCTGACCCCACATTAGAGAGCAGATACCGGGATTGCATGATATTTTTGCGTAAGAGGCCATGTGTCTTGCACAAGGCAAATGATGCCTCCATTGCCAATCGGCAAT
>JAPLHV010000250.1 GCA_026389455.1 Coprothermobacterota bacterium | reverse complement strand
GCTAACAGTTCTTCCTTGCTCTCGTATCCGAGCATTTTCACCATCGCCGGATTGACCTCGAGGAATTTTCCTTCGTGGCTGCTTCGATAGACGCCGTCCTGCATCGTTTCGATCAACAGACGGTACTTTTCTTCCGATTCCCGCAGTGTGTCCTCAGCCTGTTTGCGGTCAGTGATGTCGGTCACCAAGTTCATAGTGGCCGGCTGACCTTCCCACTCAATTTTAACGCCACTCATTTCAACCCATCTGATGCTCTTATCTTTTTTCAATACTCTGAATTGATATCTGGGTTCAACCGCTTCCCCCTTCAAGCGCTTCAGGTAATTGTTTCTTGCCAATTCCCTATCGTCATGATGTATAAGTTCTAAAAACGGAAGCGACAGTAGTTCCTCTTCGGTATAACCTGTCAGTTCCAGCGCTATCGGATTAACAAACTTCAAACTTGCGCCTTGGGCAACCAAAATACCTTCGTTGGCTGTTTCGATTAAAAGGCGGTATCGCTGCTCGCTTTCTTGCAGTTTTTCTTCTGCTTGTTTGCGGTCAGTGATGTCAGCAAACGATGCCTGCATGCAGACCGGCTGGCCGGCAGCGTTCACTACCATGCTTGCCGCAGCTTGGACATCGAAGAGAGCGCCATCCTTGCCCTGGGCAACCAATTCCCCGATCCAACCTCCTTTGGTGCGCACCGCCTCCATCACCTCTGCCGCTTTTTCGCCCATCTGCCAGAATCCCGTAGCCGGTTTCCCCAGCGCCTCTGCCGGGGAGCCATAACCCCACAGTTTTAGAAATGCGGGATTAACATAGTTCAGGTTTCCCTCCATGTCGGAAGTGACAATGGCGTTTGTGGCCGATTCGATGGCCCAATCCTTTATCTGCAGCGCCTCCTCGGCCTGCTTGCGCTCGGTGATGTCGCGATTGATGCAGATCCAATCGGTGGTCTCTCCCTTGTTATCTTTTCGGGCAATTAGCCTTGTCTCAATGGATACTCGGGTTCCATCCTTTCGGCTCTGGATCACTTCGCCATCGTAGCGCCCGGTTTCCAGGATCTTCTCGAGGACCTCCCTGGGATCCTGGCCGGGATACTCGTTTTGGAGGAACATTGACGATCTGCCCAGAACCTCCTCCTTTTTCCAGCCGTAGATTTTTTCGGCGCCGGTATTCCAATTGGTAATCGTGAAACTTTCATCGTTCCTTGTTGCGCTCGGTGATGTCCGAGATGATGCCATGCCAAAGGGCGCCGCCATCCGCCATCCGCTCCGGGTGCGCCTGGGACCAGCGCCAGCGCAGCCCTTGACGCGGAAGGATGACCCTGAATTCGCAATAGAACTCCTGCAAGGTGCGGGCCGATTCCTGAATAGAGTCGCTGACGAGGTCGTAGTCGTCCGGATGCAACCGCCCGAAAACGGGAGTGGCATCTTCCCGCACTTCTTCGGGCGTCACTTCATAGATGTCATTCATACCAGGGCTCGAGTAGGGAAATGCGGAGCGCCCGTCCGGGTAGAGCCGGTACTGGTACACAACGCCGGGTACCAACCGGGCCAGGTTTGCGAGCAAATCGTGGCTTTGCGTTAGTTGTTTCTCGGCCTGTTTGCGGTCGGTGATGTCGCGACAAATGCTCATCGTTGCCGGTTGACCATCCCAGGCGATCTGTCTTGCGCTCACTTCCGTCGGGATCAGTGAACCGTCCTTGCGCTGATGCACGCTTTCAAATGTGAGATGACCGTGTGCAATCAGCAGGGCTATTCGGTCCGGCACGTGCGGCGCCTCCTCCGTTGAGTCCACTTGGCTGATCGTCATGGACATGAGTTCAGCGTGTGTGTAGCCGAGCCGCTCGCAGGCCAGCGTGTTGACTGCCAGTATCCGCGCTTCCACATCGTGGATGAGGATCGCGTCACCAGCGTTGTCAAACAGCAATCGATATTTTCTCTCGCTCTCCTGCAGTTTGTCCTCAGCCCATTGCCCTGCACC
>JAPLHV010000129.1 GCA_026389455.1 Coprothermobacterota bacterium | reverse complement strand
TCTCTATCGTGGCAAAGCGCCATGTAGAAGCAATGGCCCAGGAGGTCTCCGCCGATGTTCGAGAGCTGGTTCGCCGCTTGGGCGCCGACCTGGAGATTCTCCCGCGCCCCGGCCTGGCCGCACCGCAACCTCCTGCCGAAGTCGAACCAGGCCAAGCGGCCGGGGAACCAATTCCTGTTTCGCTAGACCCATCCGCTTCCTGGACACAAGACGAGCTGACCATCCTCTCCGGTCTCACCTTGGAACGAGACATCTTCGACCACCAGGGCCAACTGGTCTTGCGGCGCGGAACAGTCATCTCCGCGGAGATGATTCAAGATGTGATCGAAAGGGGCCTTTACGGCGAGCTGGTGACGGCTGTCGCCGGCGACTTCTCACCCCACGCCGGTTGAGACTTCCTCGCGATCATGGAATTAGCCGGCTCCTCACCGGCTTTCTTGCGTTGATCTGGTAAGAATGCGCTTTACAGGCAGAAGTGCCCGTTCTCGTAGATCAGCTTGCCATCGGCCAGAACCCGGCTGCCGTTCTTCATCTCGCTGATCAGATCCCAGTGCAAAGCGGACTTGTTTTCCCCCCCTGACTCGGGGTAAGCCTCGCCTAGAGCCAAGTGGATGGTGCCACCGATCTTCTCGTCGAAGAGTGTGTTGCGTGTGCCCACTTGAATCCCGAAGTTGGTTCCGAAAGAGAGCTCCCCCAAACACCGGGCGCCCTCGTCAGTCTCAAGACCAGCTTTTAGGTTCTCCTCACCCCTTCGGGCGGAGAAGCTTGTCACCACTCCCTGGTGGAATTCCAACCGGACCCCTTCTACCGGTTTGCCGTAGTAGCTAGATGGATAGTCGAAGAAGATCCAGCCCTCGCTTGAATCCTCGTGGGGGGCAGTGAAGATCTCCCCGTCTGGCATGTTGGAAAGCCCGTCGCAGTTGATCCAAATGCGGTCTTTGACGCAAACGGTAAGGTCGACCTGCGGTCCCTCATATTGCAAGATATTCACAGTATCGAGGAAGCGTTTTAGTTCTTCCTGCTCGTCGTGGACTTTCTGCCAGTGTCCCACCGGATTCTCCAGGTCGGGCAGACAAGCTCCGAAGAGAAAATCCTCATAGACGCTTAGAGACATGCCGGCTTCTTGAGCGAGGGCGTTGGTTGGGTACTCTACCCCTACCCATTTCACTCCGCCCGACTCGCGAGGGATGGAAAAGGGCGCCCAAAGAGGTTCCATGCTTTTCTGCCGGCGGGCAATGCGCTTCGGATCGATCCCGGACAGCTCGCGCAAATTGGTTTGGGCTCCGATTGTGATCGCCCCTTGGATATGATGCGCCTCAAAATCCAAAATGGCGGGGATCTCATCCAGTTGCTGGTCTGAAGCTTCCTGGTAGAAGGCCTCATCGCATCCGTCCAAAGACAAACGGAGCCAAGGAAACCCTCCTGCTCGCAACGTTTCCCGGTAGACGGCCAGAACCAGCGGGGCGGCCTGGGGCCAACTGCGGATCCGGACTGCGTCATTGGGTTGCACGTCCGCACAGTAGTGAACCAGCAATTCTGCAAGTTTTTCTAGGCGTGGGTCTCTCATCGTCTCTCCTTCTTGTTCTCGCGTACTGAAGTCGTCATTATAAGGCTACATCTTGGCCCAAACAAATCATCAACCGGCTCCTCGTTTAGAAACGCAGCAAGTTGACTCCGTATGAGAGAATAGACGAAGTGAAACGGTCGAAAGACCCTCGAAGAGGAGAGCGATGAACGAACAAACTTCAAATATGCACTATGTCTGCACCCCGCCGGAAGCGCGCGTCTTGATTGGCCGGCAGGAACGTTACTGGGTGACCAATTGCGGCTGCCGCGAG
>JAPLHV010000034.1 GCA_026389455.1 Coprothermobacterota bacterium | reverse complement strand
GGGCTATCAAGCTGCCGCGGGCTATCTTCTCTCGATTGGAGGAATGACATGTACCAGATCGTACTGTTACGGCACGGGGAGAGCGTGTGGAATAAGGAGAACCGCTTCACCGGATGGACCGATGTGGATCTCTCCCCACTGGGCATTGAGGAAGCCACGCGCAGCGGGCGAGTCTTGCGCGAGGCCGGTTTCACCTTCGACTTGGCCTACACCTCGGTATTGAAGCGGGCTATCCGCACCCTTTGGCTGGTGCTGGACGAGATGGACCTGATGTGGATCCCTGTGGTGCGCGCATGGGAACTGAACGAGCGCCACTACGGCGCCCTGCAGGGGCTGAACAAGGCAGAGACGGCAGCCCGCTACGGGGAAGCGCAGGTGAAATTATGGCGGCGCAGCTACGATATCCAACCTCCTTCCCTGGAGCCGGCCGACCCTCGTTGGCCCGGGCATGATCCACGTTACCGCGATCTGGCTCCGGAACAAGTCCCCCTCGCTGAGTGTCTGAAGGACACCGTCGCTCGCTTTTTACCGTATTGGCGCCAGGCCATCGTGCCCGCCATCCGAGCCGGCCGGCGCTTGCTGATTGTAGCCCACGGCAACAGCCTGCGCGCTCTGGTGAAGTATCTGGATCAGATCCCGGACGAGGAGATTGTGGAACTGAATATTCCCACCGGGATCCCCCTGGTCTACGACTTGAGCGAAGACTTGCACCCCATCGGCCACCGTTATTTGGGAAACCCGGAAGAGATCGCCAGAGCGGCTCAGGCAGTGGCCGATCAGGCCAAGGGCAAGTGAGCTGAAGGGCGTTCGCCTTCCTTCCTTGCTCTCTACGCCGCCTACCCGTTGGATGGATGCCCGAGGGGAGGGAGGGCCGCATTGATCGTAACACCCTGCCGGGGGCTATCAAGCTGCCGGGGGCTATCAAGCTGCCGGGGGCTATCAAGCTGCCGGGGGCTATCAAGCTGCCGGGGGCTATCAAGTTGTGCGAGGTGAGTGAATCGCAGCTTCGCCACCGCGCCAGCGGAGATCGCCTGATCGCCCAGATCTCCAGCCATTTCCTGAACTTGCCTCCAGAGGAGGTGGGTCAAGGGGTGCAGGACGCTCTGACCCAATTGCGTGAGTTCTGCCAGGCGGAGAGCGCATTCATTCGGTTGTTGTCCGCAGACTCGCGCTACTTCCTCCAGTCCTCCCAATACTTCTCCGGTCTCCCCGGTCGCAGCAACGAGCTGCTTCCCTGCATCGAGGTGGATGAGATCCCTTGGGTGGCGGCGAAGCTGCGACGGCGCGAGGCGATCGAGATTCCCAATGTTGCCGAACTGCCACCGGAAGCGGAGGTAGAACAGCGCCTCCTGGACTACTTGGGGATTCACTCGGCATTGGCTGTCCCGATCCTCTTCGGGGGTTCTCTCTTCGGTTGGATCGGGCTCAACCAATACAGCCGGGAGAAGGAGTGGAGCCCCGAGACGGCCACCTTGCTGCGCATCATCGGCGGAATGGTGGCCGGCGCCATCATGCGCCGGCGCAGCCACGAATCGTTGGTACGGTCGGAAGTTCAGTATCATGCCACCATCGAGGGGATCGACGATCCCCTCCACGTGGTCGGCCCCGATCTGCGCATCCTGCTTGCCAACAGCGCCTTCCGGCGCATGCAGCGGGAGTGGCGTGGGGAACAGGAACCTGCCTTCACGGATGTGGAGATCCTGGGGCAGGAGGCGCCGGATGTCTTCCCATTCGGTGGGGAGGTGCAGCGCCAGGAATACGAGTGGGTGTTCAGAAGCGGCCAAGCGCTGGAGAGCCTGACTCATTTGCGGCGAGGAGAGCGGGAGGGGATCTTTCGGGTGAAGAAGATTCCCATTATAGAGGGGGGCCAGGTCTCCCAGGCGATCACTATGATCGAAGACGTCACTTCCCGGACCCGATCCGAGCAAGCCTTGCGCGAGAGCGAAGAACAAGCCCGCACCATTCTGGAGTCGTCGCCGGATGCAATCGTTCTGGTGGGGTTGAACGGTGAGATCCTGCTGGCTAATCAGCAGGCCGCCGCGCTGCACGGGTATGCGACAACCCACGCTATGATGGGGTTGCCGGTTGGGGAGTTGGTCATTCCAGAAGAGAATGTCCGCATCCACCAAGAATCCCTGCGTGTGTTGGCTAGTGGCCGGTCTGTTACATTTGAAGTCACACTGGCTCGGGTGAACTGCTCCACCCTGCCCGGTGAGCTGAAACTCTCCTTGATTCGCAACGCTCTCGGCGCCTCACGCGCTTTTCTAGGCATTGCGCGCGACATCAGCGACCGCAAAAGGGCCGAAGAACAGATGCGATCAATTCCCCGACGTCTGCTGGAAGCCCAGGAAGGGGAGCGGCGGGTCATCGCCCGCGAGCTGCATGACCAGATCGGGCAGGCTCTCTCGGCGGTGAAGCTGACCCTGCAGAACCTCCCAGTGCAAGAACTGCAGGAGGAAGAGCGTGTCCTCTTGAAAGAGAGCGTCGACACCATCGACCAAGCCATTGAGAAGGTGCGCAGCCTCTCTCTGGAGTTGCGTCCCACTGCCCTCGACGACCTGGGCTTGGTTGAGTGCCTGCGCGGCAGTTTGGATCGCTTGGCTCGCCGTACCGGACTGCGGACTGGCCTCTCCGCCGAGCCGGCCGAGCTGCACCTCTCCAGTGAATTGGAGACTGTTTGTTTCCGTGTCGTTCAGGAAGCATTGACCAACGTCATTCGCCATGCCGGCGCCCAGGAAGTAGTGGTCACGGTAAGTCAGCGAGGCGATTCCCTCCTCTTGTGCGTGCGTGACGACGGATGCGGCTTCGACCTGGAGCATGCCATGGAAGCCGGTATGAAGGGGGAGAGCCTTGGCTTGGTGGGGATGCAGGAGCGGGTGTTGCTGGTGCAAGGAAAGCTGACCATCCATACCAGCCCGGGTCAGGGCGCCGAGGTGCGGGCGGTCTTCCCCCTGGGCAAAGGGAACCACAGGAAGAGGAGGGAATGAAGGGACCAATCGGGGTCATCTTGGCCGATGACCACACCCTCTTCCGGGCCGGCCTGCGCTCCCTCCTGGAGAAAGTCCCAGACGTGGTGGTGCTGGCCGAAGCAGCCAATGGGGAGGAGGCCGTCGAATGCGTCAGGCGCTTTCACCCCCGCGTGGTCCTGATGGATCTCTCCATGCCTCGACTGAACGGCCTGGAAGCGACGCAGCGGATCAAGCGAAAATGGCGCAAGGTGCGCGTGCTGATCCTCTCCATGCATGCCAACGAGGAGTACGTCTGCCGCGCCCTGCAAGCCGGGGCGGATGGCTACTTGTTGAAGGATGCCGCCGGCGGAGAGCTGGAGCAAGCGCTGCGTGAGGTCAGCGCGGGTAGAATGTACCTAGCCCCGTCCATCTCGCGAGCGGCAGTGGAAGAGAACTTGGCACGGATGCGAGCCGACCATGGCGCCCCACCCCTGACACCCGCCCAGCGCCAAGTGCTGCAGTTGATCGCCGAAGGCTACAGCACGCGGGAGATCGCCGAAATCCTGAACATCGCCGTCAGTACGGCTGATACCCATCGCATGCTGCTGATGAAGCGGTTGGGCTTTCATGAGGTGGTGAGCCTGGTGCGTTACGCCATCCAGAACGGTCTGGTGACTCCCCACACAGAATAGCTTGAATAATTCGGAAAAATTTGGGACATAACGCAGTGTTGTACAACAAATGCATTATGTCAGCCTTTCGCACAACTCCCTGAATATCTCCTCAGCCCAGTCCCCCAGCCAGCATCTTTAGACTCTCTCTTTGCCGTAGGGGCGGGTTTCAAACCCGTCCTATATAACGACCAAGAAGAGGATGCCCTCTACGGTTCCCACAAGCGAGAAGACGAACTCCCCCCGATCTACAGGAACGCTTCAGTTGCTTGGCTCGCCTGCGACAGTGCAAGGCGCAGCCGTCCCCCCCTTGTCCCCAATCCATGGAGAAGAAATCGAAAAGACGGGTGGAATCTCGAGGGCTGGGAAGACCGAGAAAAGTAGAAAAATAAATCTGTCCTTTTTATTCCAGGATACGCCGGATGTTGGCGGTGTGCTCTCGCTCGTGCTCGATCATCCGCCGTAGAGCTTTGCGCAAGTTCCATGGTTCGTCGGGGTGGCTAGTGTACTCGGGGAAGCGGTAGATGGTAGCTCGCTCCAACGAGGTCAGGGAGCGGAAGCGCGACTGCGCCAGCCGACGTACAGCAGCCAGGTATTCGAACAAGGTTCCGGGGAAAGCGTCGAAGGCGTGCAGCTCGGGGATTACACCCAAACGAGAGATGTACCACTCCTCCGCATGGGCGATGTGCCAAAGGATACCCTCGATGGTCCGAATCTCAGAGCGAGGGGCCTTCCGCTCTTCAAGAGAGAGGGGGACGGTCAAGGCCAGCAAGTCATCCCGGGCTGCTTGAGAGACGCGCAGATAGGATTCCAGCTCAGCATCCTCCGGGGGGAGGAGGTCCAGTTGGAAGAGGGCCGCATCGTCCCCCGATTCGAAAGGGGCTACCCCCTGCTGTTCCTCCACCAGTTCCCACTCCCGGGCAGTGTTCTCGGGATGGATCCCCTTCTGCTCCAACCAGCCCAGGAAAGCTTCGATCTCTTTGGGAAAGGCGACCAGCGCCGTCTCGCGGTCAGCCCCGCGAACAAAACAGCCGGGCAGGGTGAGGGCATGAACCATCGTACGTCCATCGGTGCGCGTCTCCAAGGCGGCCAGTTGCTTCATCGGGGTTTCTCCAAGGCCAACCGGACCAGCTCCCCGATCAGTTGATGGTAGGAGAGACCGGCCAACTTGGCGGCGCGAGGGAAGTCAGAGTAATCCGGGTCCAATCCAGGCAGGCTGTTAGCCTCCAACAGCCAGGGATGCCCCTCCTCGTCCAGACGAAGATCAATGCGGGCGTAGTGGCGCAGGTTGAGGGCCTGAAAAGCGCTCTCGCTGATTCGCCTCACCTCGCCCTCCAACTCGGAAGAGAGGGAGGCGCGCTTTACCCCCACCAGTTCATCGAAGCGCGTCTTGGCCTCGTAGGAGAGGATGGGGGGAAGCTCCGGAGGGAGACGGTCGAAGGTGATCTCCAGGGGGGGGAGGGCTCGTGGCGGGTCTCCCAAGATGCCCACTGTCAGCTCGCGGCCGGCGATGAAACGCTCCACCAAGAGCGGCGAGAAGGACGCCATCCAAGTCAACTGCTCCTGCAATTGGCTCTTGTTGTAGACCAGACAAGAGGAATAGACCCCTTCCCCCGAACCGCCCCGGTCCGGTTTGACGATCAAGGGGAAGTCGTCTGTTTTGGGGTCGCCGTGCTCGAAGGAGGCCGGTGTCGGCAGATTCCAATCTCGCCAGATGTTCTTCGCCCAGGGCTTGTGCAGGGCCAGGAAGTGACCCAACGGGGAGGAGCCGGTGTAGGGAAGGCGGGTCAGCTCCAAGAGAGAGCTGACCAAGGCTTGCTCCAGGCCGGTGGAGGCATAGAGGTTGAAGATCAGGTCCGCTTGTATGTTCTGCAGGGGAGCGAAGCGCGGCGGGGAAAGGGGAAGGTAGAAGGGTTCCATCCCCAAGTTCTCCAAGGCGCGGGAGACAGCCTGGGCAGTGCGCACCTGCTGCCCTTCCCGCTTCAAGTCGGCAGGCGTCTCGTAGAAATCCCCCTTCAAGAGGAGAGCGACGCGGGTCACCGTTTATTCAGCTCGTAGATGGCGCTGATCACGCTTTCAGCAACCTTATCGGGGAGGAGACGACGCGCGAAGGGAAGGATGCGCTGGCTCCACTCCCCGGCTGTGTAACGGAAGCCGTGCAAATGCTTTGCTTCCACCAGGCGCACCACCAGGCGGGCTACAGTGGAAGGGGAGGGCTTCAGCGGGAGGGTGCGAATGATGTAATTCCAGGTATTGCCGGCTTGCTTCCAGTAGGGAGAAGCAGTGGGGAGCGGGAAGGCCTCCAGCAGTTGCGTCAAGTCGGCGCTGCCTGCAGCCTTCCGCAGATCGGTCACCGCTTCGGCAGTGGTCCGGTTAAAGGCCGTGTTGATGTCGCCCGGCTCGATTACCGCCACTTGGATGCCGAAGGGTCTCACCTCGATAGCGAGCCCTTCAGCGATTCGCTCGAGAGCGCTTTTACTGGCGGAGTAGTGGCTTTGGAAGGGGATTCCGAAAAGGCCGCCGATCGAGCTGGTGAAGAGTATCTTTCCGGACCGCTGTGCCCGCATCAGTGGGAGGATCTGGTGGAGAAGGCGCTGTGGCCCGAAGACGTTGGCTTCGAACTGGCGGCGGAGCAAATCTTCGTCGACTTCCTCAACAGCCCCGAAGATCCCCATTCCGGCATTGGAGTGAAGCACATCGATCCGGCCATCCAAGAGGGCCAAAGCGTCCTCTACCCCTTTTTTCACGGCCTGGACCTCGCTCATGTCCATGACAACGATGTGCAGTTTGGCGAGCAGGCCATCCAGATCTTGCAAGGGTGGCGGAAGGCAGGAGCCGATAGGCGTTGCTTTTCTGCCGCCATCGGCCAGGCGGTAGCGGGTATGATCAGCCAGGACGCGCCGTTTCAGTTCTTCCCGCGGGATGGTCTCGGGGTGACGTCCGGCGCCGACCACGCGGTGGCCTCGGGCGATCAGATGCAGGGCGGTCGTCAACCCAATCCCAGATGTGGTTCCCGTAATCAGAATGTTCATCGATTTTCCTTGTAAAACTTGATTTACTCGAACAAGTCTAGCGGAACGGTCAAAGCTGTGCTATAGAAGAGTTATCCAAGCGAAGGCAGGTGAGGCGATGCTGGGAGATTTTCGAGATGTTGCAATTATCATTCTGGCGGCGGTCAGCCTGATCTCGCTCGGGTTGATGGTAGCTCTTTTTTTGGCTGTCCTCTCCCTTTTACGTCACCTGCGCGCGGATCTGCAGCCCATCTTGGCGAACGGGAAAGCGACGATGCAGAGCGTGCGCGGGATGGCAGCGGCTTTCCAGAGTATGGCCGAACCGATGCAGCAGTTCCTCTCCACCTTGCTCCCACTAACCCGTATCGGCCGCACCTGGGGCCAAGTCAGCTTGGTGTGGGGGATCATTCGCGGTTTTTTGAGGAGGTAGGCATGAAAAAATTCTGGTTGGGATTTCTCCTGGGCGGGTTGCTGGGGGGCGTGATCGGCCTCCTTTACGCCCCGATGAAAGGGGAGGATTTCCGCATCTTGGCCGAGGAGCGCGTGCGGGAAGCGTGGGAAGAGGCGCAGAAAGCCGCGCAGGCCACCCGCGAAGAGATCTTAGGCAAGCTGGAGGGATAAGGTGGATCTGCACCTCTGGCGCGACATCGCCCTGATCATTTTGGCAGTGTTGGCCCTTTTCTTCCTGCTCGGCTTGGCGGTGGCGCTCTATGCCCTCTTCGTTTTCACCCGGAAAGCGCAGAGGGCGGCCGGCCAAGCCTTGGGGAACCTGTCGGAACAGGCTCGGAAAGTGGAGGAGACCACACGCCGGACAGCCCAGACGGTGGTGGAGCCTTTGGCCGAAGTTTCGGCATTCCAAGCTGGAACGATGGCTTTTTTCCGTACCCTCTTCAAAATCAACAAGTTAGCCCCCGGCAAGGCGCCCTCTCCCACCCAAACGCCTCCGCCTCGGAAGTGACCATGGGAGGCGGCCCTTCGGTCATGCTCCCCCTTGCCGCCGGCCGCGCTTTAAGCTAGATTTTCCCCATGAAGCTGAACCTTTTTCCCCGTGACACGAAGTTCTTTGACCTTTTTTCAGCCACCATGACCAAAGCCGTTCGCGCCGTCGAACTCTTGCTGGACCTGATGGTGGACTTCACTTCGGTAGTCGAGAAGTCCCGCCGCATTAAGGAGATCGAGCATGAGTGCGACACCCTCAGTCACGAGGTGAACCGCCTGGTCAACCAGAGTTTCGTCACCCCCATCGATCGGGAGGACATCTACGCTTTGGCCGCCTCGATGGACGACGTGGTGGATTTCACCGAGGCAGTCGCCGACAGCGTTGTGCTGTACTCGCTGCATCAGCCCAATGCTGCCATGATCGCCATGACCGAGACGCTGTTGAGGACAGTCAAGGTACTGAAGCAGGCTGTCGACCTGCTGCCTCACTACCAGAAATTGGCCCCCTATTGGATCGAGGTGCATAGTCTGGAGAATGAGGGAGATGACACTTATCGCAAAGCCATCGCCCTGCTCTTCGCCGACAGCAAGGGAAACCCGTTGGAGATCCTGAAGTTGAAGGAGATCTATGACATGCTGGAGGAGGCGTTGGATAAGTGTGAGGACGTGGCCGACGTGATCCAGAACATCGTTATTAAGAATGCGTAGTGTAGGTCAGTGGGGCAGTAGGTAAGTAGTTCAGTGGTTTAGTAGTTAAGTAACTACTTGATTACTTGATCACTTAATTACTAAATTACTTGATCACTAGATGAACAGTCGAATCACCAGGTAAGCCAAGGCGCCAACGCCGGCTGCCACCGGGATGGTGAAGACCCAGGCCCAGACGATGGAGCGAGCCACCCCCCAGTGGACCGACTTGACTCGGCGAGCTGAGCCTACGCCTAAAATTGCTCCGGTGATGGTTTGGGTGGTGGAGACGGGGATGCCCAGCAGGGAGGAGCCGATGATGGTAATGGCCCCTGCTGTCTCAGCGGCAAACCCGCCCACCGGCTGCAGCTTGGTGATCTTACTGCCCAGCGTCTTGACGATGCGCCAACCTCCCGAGAGAGTCCCCAAAGCGATGGCAGCGTGGCACATCAAGATCACGTAGATGGGGATGTCGTAGGTCTGTAGGTAGCCAGATGTATACAGAACCATAGCGATGATCCCCATCGTTTTTTGGGCATCGTTGGTACCGTGGCCCAAGGAATAGGCCGCGGCTGATACCAGTTGCAGGCGACGAAAGGTGTGGTCGACGCGGTAGGCGCTTCGTTTGCGATAAAGCCAAAAGATGAAGAGCATGAAGCTGTAGCCCAAGATCAGGCCGATGAGGGGGGAGATGATGATGAAAGCCAGCACTTTCAACCACCCGCTCAGGATCAATACCGAGAAGCCGGATTTGATCACCGCCGCGCCAGCATACCCGCCGATCAAGGCGTGCGAGGAGGAGATCGGCAAGCCCAGCCACCAGGTCAGCAGATTCCAGAAAATGGCCCCCAAGAGGCCGGCCAGGATCACGTAGACATCGGTGCTGGCGATATCGACCAGCCCTGCGCCGATGGTGTGCGCCACCCCGGTGCCGAAGGTGAAGGCCGCCACGAAATTGAAGAAAGCCGCCCAGATCACCGCTAAGCGTGGAGTCAGCACCCGGGTGGAGACGATCGTGGCGATAGAGTTCGCAGCGTCGTGAAAACCGTTGAGGAAATCGAAGACCAAGGCAACGCCAATGATCACGATCACAAGGGCCAGCATTTTTCCGAAGGTATTCTATCAGAACGTCGCAACAGTCGCTGCTGTGGCTCAGGCGGGAGGGGAGGAGTTTCAGAGGCTCAGGCATTCACACTGCCTCCCCCCGTCTAACCGGTCATGAACCCTTCTCCGACTTTACCGATCGCGACACAGAACTCCCCTGCCGGGAGCTATCGAGCTGCCGGGAGCTATCGAGCTGCCGGGGGCTATCGAGCTGCCGGGAGCTGGTAGGGGCGACGCATGCGACGCCCCTTCGCGAGCTGTGATGTTGCGCCAACGAGAAGAATTCCCGCAAGTTGGGTATACTAGGGAGTCATTGAAATGAACCACATTACGACGAGCTTCTGGAAACACCGCGGCTATTTTTTCGACATGGATGGAACCTTGCTCCGCGCCCCGGAAGAGGATTTCTATCAGACGATGGGCCGGTTGGGCTTCTACTATTCCCTGGAAGAGGTCTACAGTGCCTACTATGCCGCCCGGGAATGGTACCGTCAATCAAGCTTTCGTCTCAATTCGGGGGAAGAGATCTGGCGTGCTTTCGCCGGACGGATCTTCCAGTGCCTGGGACTGGACGAGAGAGGTTCCCTCGGGTTGGATCTGACCGATCTGGCCGGGCGCCTGCGCGCGGAGATGGACCGCCGGGAAGGGGATCGTCTCTACCCCGAGACTCGACCCGTGCTGCAGCGGCTATTCTCGGATGGTTGCACCTTGGCTCTCATCTCCTCCCGCCCCGGCGAGGGGGTCCGGCAGAAGCTGGCTTCCTTCCAGCTCACTTCGTTCTTCACGGCTGTAATCGCACGCGAAGACGCCCCGGCCATCAAGCCCTCCCCCCTTCCCTTTCGCTTGGCGCTGGAGATGACCGGCTTGACTGCCGAGCAGTGCGTCTATGTCGGCGATATGCCCGAGGAGGATGTGGAGGGAGCGCAAGGGGTGGGGATGCAACCCTACTTGGTGGACCGGAGAGGTCGTTACCCCGAGGCGCCGCATGTCCTGCGCGATCTCGTCGAATTATTGAGAAGGGAGATACTGGAATGAAAGAACGGATGCCCCCCAACCAGCGCTTTTCCAAGGCGCTGATCCCACTGCATATCGAGAGCCCCATCCCCTCACTCCCCCTTGGGGCTTGGACGCTGAAGGTGGAGGGCTTGATCGAGACACCCGTCCTTTGGACATTGCCCCAATTGAAGAGTGCCTTCGATGAGCTGCTGGTGGGTGATTTCCACTGCGTAACCGGATGGAGCGCCTTCGATCTGCGGATGGGCGGTTTGACTTTCGCCCGCTTGCTGGAATTGGTTCAGCCCAAGCCGGAAGCCCTTCATGTATTATTCCAAGCGGAAGGCCTCTACTCCACCAACCTCCCCTTGGATTACCTGCGCAAGGAACCGGCTATCATCAGTTGGAAGCTGAACGGGTCGCCCATTCCACCCTCCAATGGAGGCCCACTGCGGTTTTTCGTGCCCGGGAAATATGCCTACAAGGCGATCAAATGGCTGCGCGTGATCCGCTTCCTGGCAGAGGAGATGCTGGGGTATTGGGAAACGCGCGGTTACTCCAATTCCGCCGACCCCTGGAAAGAGGAGCGCTACGACTGAGATGACCCTTACCTCTGAAGAGTCCATCACACTCAAACCCACCAAGAAGCAGCCCGGCTTGGTGCGTGCCACCCGGGCCGTCGTCGACCTGGGGGCGATCCGGGCTAACACGGCGCGCATCAAGGAGAAGATCGGATCCCGCTGCAAGCTGATGGCCGTGGTCAAGGCCGACGGCTACGGCCACGGCGCAGTCCCTGTCACCCAGGCGGTGTTGGCTGGAGGGGCTGACTACTTGGCCGTAACCCGGCCGGAAGAGGGCCGTTCGTTGCGAGCCTCAGGGTTTCGTTGCCCGATCCTGATCTTCGGCCTGATCGAGCCCAGCGAGGCTGAACAGGTTGTCGCCTTGGGACTCACCCAAACCGTGGCTACGCTGGAGCTGGCTGAAGCGTTGGATAGAGCTGCTTCCCGCCAGGGGCGCAAGGCGGTGGTGCATCTGAAAGTGGACACCGGGATGGGCCGTATCGGCGCTCGACCGGAGGATGCCCTTCCCCTGGCACGAGCTATCTCCCGCCTGCCGCACCTGGAACTGGAAGGGTTGTTCAGCCACTTCGCCGCAGCCGACGCGCCGGACAAGCGCTACTCCCTCGAGCAGATGGAGAAGTTCGAGGAAGTACTGGCCGCCCTGCGAAGCGAAGGCATCGAAGTTCCCCTCAGGCATTTTGCCAACAGCGCTGCCACCCTTGACTTGCCTGATTCCTATTATGACATGGTTCGACCCGGTCTTCTCTTGTACGGGGTTTACCCCACCGCCGAGATCCAGCGCAGCATCCCTCTTCTCCCGGCGATGGAACTGACCACCCGGGTGATGGCGGTCAATCGCGTCCCAGCCGGGAGCAGCATCAGCTACGGGTGTACCTTCACTGCCACCCGGGAAACGCTCGTCGCTACCTTGCCGGTGGGGTACGCCGACGGGTACAGCCGCTTTCTCTCCAACAAGGCTGAGGTGATCCTGCGAGGTCAGCGGGTCCCTCAGATCGGGACCATTTGCATGGACTTGACGATGGCCGACGTCACCGCCTTGGGTGATGTGCAAGCCGGCGAAGAAGTGCTTGTCTTCGGCCCAGGATTGCCGGTTGACGAGTTGGCGGCAAAGATCGGAACGATCAGCTATGAGATCCTCTGCGCCATCGGCAAGCAAGTCCCCCGACTCTATCTGAACCCACCGGAAGGTTTCGGCAATGGCAGTTCGTAGGAGGGGAGGGGAGCTGATCTCCTCCTTGGTGGCGATCCCCAGCCCCAACCCACCGGGAGACGAGCGCCCTCTCGCTGCTTGGATTGCGGCTTGGTTGGATCGACGAGGCATCCCCAGCGCTCTGTTGGATTACGCGCCGGGACGTTCCTCCTTGACTGCCACGATCCCGGGACGAGAAGGAGGAGCGTTGCTCCTCTGCGGCCACCTGGATACGGTAAGCCCAGGCGGCGACAGCGGGGCTGCCTCTCCCAAGGGCTGGCAGGCCGATCCCTATCTACCGCGCCTCGTGGGAGATCGACTTTTCGGGCTGGGAGCGACGGATATGAAGGGGGGAGTCGCCATGTTGCTGGAAGCCTTCGCCGCCGTTGCTGAACGCGCCAGGCGCGAGGGTCCGCCTCGCTGCTCCTTGCGCCTGTTGTTGTCTGCCGATGAAGAGGACGGCTATCGTGGCGCAGAGGCCATGACCAAGGCTGGATTGGTGGAGGACGCGCTCTTCACCTTAATCGCCGAGCCCACTGCCGGCCAGGTGCTGGTAGGGGAGCGCGGTGAGTTCTGGCTGCGCGCCTCCTTCTTCGGCAAAGAAGCCCACGGATCCACCCCCGCCGAAGGGATCAACGCAGTGATGGCCTGCGCGCGGTTCCTCTTGGAGATCCAGTCGAAGGTCGAGGAGCTGCCCTCCACTTCTCTCCTGGGAAAGGCCACGCTCAATGTCGGCCGGATAGAGGGGGGTCGTCAGGTCAACATTGTCCCGGATCGCGCCAAGGCCGAGCTGGACATCCGCCTGGGCAGCGAGGAGGCCAAAGCGTCAATCATCGCTGCGCTAGAAGAAGAGGGGTCCAAGGCAGCGGCGCCGGGCCGTTTCTCCTGGGAGACGATCAGCTACAAGCGGCCAATGGTGACGCTGTTAGAGAATCCCTTCCTGCAGATGCTGGCCGGCGCCTATACGCTGGTGCGGGGGGAGCGTCCGCTATGGGAGGCGGCCACGTACTGTACCGACCTTCCGACACTCTTCCCAACGGGATCTCCAGCTTTCGCCCTCTTCGGGCCGGGGGATATCGCCCAGGCTCATCAACCAGAGGAATGGATTGACCTGAGGTTATGGGAACGGGATGCTGGCGTGCTGGAGCGTTTCCTGGCGAATGCGCTTTTCCCCTGATCAAGGGGACAGATTTCCAAAAACTTTGGGGACAGATTTAAATCTGCCCCCAAAGAGCCTACAGATCCAGAGAAGAGCTGCCTATTCCTGTTCGGTGATCCCCACCTCATAGTCCTCCCCGTTGATGCGCAGGATGAACTGGCGCTGGGGGTGGCCGTCGGGGAGGGGTTTGCCGAACCGCAGGGATTCCTCTCGCGCTTTCCACTTGATCGGGTCGGCCTTGGCCTCGAAGTACTCCTTGGCCACGCTGGGGTAGAGGGCGTAGGTGAGGATATCCTCTTCCTCCTGGGAGTAGGGGGCCATTCCTACTTTGCAGTTCTCCCAGTCGGGCGGGATGTGGTTGGCCGGCCTGTCGGTGATGCGCTCGGCATCGCCGATCGCTTTCTTGATCAATCCGGGGTCGATGGGGGCGGGGGTCCGTCCATAGAGGCCCTTGCAGAGATCTTTGACCTCCTGGATGATAATCTTGTAGCGCTCGCCGGAGAGGATGTTCATAGTGGCCTGGGTGCCAACGATCTGCGAAGTGGGGGTCACCAGGGGAACGTACCCCAAATCGGCTCGCACCTTGGGGATCTCCTGTAGCACCGCCTTGAATTTGTCCGAAGCGTTTTGCTTCTCCAATTGAGAGACCATGTTGGTCAGCATCCCACCGGGCACCTGGTAGATCAAGGCGCGGACATCGACTCGCTCGGCTACCGGAGTGATGAGGGAAGCGTAGATGGAGTCCTTGATCTCCTGGAAGTACTCTGCCGCTTCCAGAAACTTGCCGGCATCCACCCCGGTCGAGAAGCCGGCGCTCTCCAGCATTTCCACCATCGTCTCGGTCGGGGGCTGTGAGGTTCCGGAGCCGAAGGGCGAGAGGGCGCAGTCGAGGATGTCCACTCCAGCCTCGGCAGCCTTGAAGTAGGAGGTAGGCGCCATCCCAGTGGTGCAGTGGGAGTGAAGACAGACGGGCAACCCGACCTGCTTTTTCAGCTTGGAAACCAGCTCGAGGGCTGACGCCGGGGAGATCAGGCCGGCCATGTCCTTGATGGTGATGATGTCGCAACCGAGCTGTTTCAGTTCCTTAGCCAATCCCACAAAGCCGTCGATGGAGTGCACCGGGCTGAGGGTGTAGCTCATGCAGCCCTGCACGGTGGCGCCGGTGGACTTGGCTACGCGGATGGCCTTCTCCATGTTGCGGATGTCGTTAAGGGCGTCGAAGACGCGGAAGACATTGATCCCCAAGTCGGCGGCGTGGCGGATGAAGCGCTCCAGAATGTCGTCGGCGTAATGCTTGTAGCCAACCAGGTTTTGGCCGCGAAGAAGCATCTGCAGGCGAGTGTTCCGGCAATGCTTTTTGAAGATGCGGATGCGTTCCCAGGGGTTCTCGTTGAGGAAACGCAGCATGGAATCGAAGGTGGCGCCTCCCCACATCTCGAAGGACCAGTAACCCATCTGATCCATGTACTCGATCATCGGCGCCATATCTTCGGTGCGCATGCGGGTGGCGATCAGCGACTGGTGGGCGTCGCGGTAGACGGTATCGGTGATGTGTACAAACGGTTTGTTGGTGCGGTTCATCGGGGCCTCCTCACTCCATGACCACCAGGGCGTCGCCGGCGGTGACGTTCTGGCGCTCGGCCACGCGTATCTCCTTCACCCGGCCGGGGAAGGGGGCGGCCATTTCGGTCTCCATCTTCATCGCTTCCAGTTTGAGGATCACGTCCCCCTCGTTGACCTCCTGACCGACCCGGCAGAGGATTTTGATGATCGTGCCGGTCATCGGCGCCTGTACGACCTTTTCACTGAACGCCCTGCCGGGGGCTGTCAATCCGCTTGGGGTTTTGCTGGTGGGGGGCGGCGGAGGGCCTCCCGGCATCGGCATGCTCACCCTTTGCGCAGGCAGTGCGGAGGCGACGACGACTGGGGGCAGCGGGGCAGGGGGGAGGGGGGCGTTGGGCGTGCGGCCCACCTCCGTCACCTCCACTTCATAGGGCTTGTTGTTCACCTTGATCACGTACTTACGGGTCATCGCTTTTCCTATCCTCGCTTCCTTCTACCTGCGGCTAGACAGAACACCCTGCCGGGGGCTATCAAGCTGCCGGGGGCTATCAAGCTGCCGGGGGCTATCAAGCTGCCGGGGGCTATCAAGCTGCCGGGGGCTATCAAGCTGCCGGGGGCTATCAAGCTGCCGGGGGCTATTTTGGCTAACCTGCGGCAACATCATAACCTGCGGCCGCGTGTCCCGAGCATGTTCTCCTGGCGCCCCGTCAATCCCCAAAGGTTGATCTGGGAGGTTTGCACCAGCTTGATGGAAACTACTTTGAAGGCCAGCTTGTCATCCTTCAGGTAGCGGGCTAGGGCGGCAGCAATGACCACCTGAATTTCCTGGGGAATTCTCTCGTTGCTCTCCATGGCGCGCCCCTAGAGGGGGATGTTGCCGTGCTTCTTGGAGGGGACAACCTCCCGCTTGGTGCGCAGCAGCGCCAGGGCGGAGGCAATGCGGCCGCGTGTCTCCTCGGGAACCACGACTGCGTCGATGTAGCCGCGTTTGGCTGCTTCGTAGGGGTTGGAGAACATCTTTTCGTAGTTGGCCGTCAACTCTTCGTGCCGCTTGACTGGGTCGGCAGCGCCGTCCAGCTCCTTGCGGAAGATGATATTGATAGCCCCGGCAGAGCCCATCACAGCGATCTCCGCTTGCGGCCAAGCGATGGCCAGGTCGCAGCCCAGATCCTTGTTGCACATGGCCACTGAAGCGCCACCGTAGGATTTTCGCAAGGTCACGGTCAGCTTGGGGACGGTGGCTTCGGCGTAGGCGAAGAGCAGCTTGGCGCCGTGACGGATGATCCCGCCATGTTCCTGTGTCTTGCCGGGGAGGTAACCAGGACAGTCCACCAGCGTCAACAAGGGCACATTGAAGGCATCGCAAAAACGGATGAAGCGGGACGCTTTGTCCGAGGCATTAATGTCCAGACAGCCGGCCAGGACGAGCGGCTGGTTGCCGATAACTCCGATCGTTTGACCCCCGATGCGGCCAAAGCCGACAACGATGTTGGGGGCAAAATACTGATGCACTTCCAGGAAATCCTGGTTGTCCACCAGGTGCAGGATGACGTCCTTGATATTGTAGGGAACCTTGGTGTTAGTAGAGACGAGGTCGCGCAACTCGAAGTCGATGCGTCCCGGGTCGTCGCCGGTCTCGGTCACGGGTGGATCCTCCAGGTTGTTGGCCGGGAGAAAGGAAAGCAAGCGGCGAACGCCGGCGAAGCACTCCTGCTCGCTGTCGTAGATGAAATGGCCGTTACCCGATACGGAGTTGTGTACCATCGCGCCACCCAACTCCTCCACGCCGACATCCTCGCCGGTGACCGACTTGATCACCTGCGGCCCGGTAATGTACATGCTGGATACCTTGTCCACCATGAAGACGAAGTCGGTGATGGCCGGAGAGTAAACCGCTCCCCCGGCGCAGGGGCCGAGGATCACCGAGATCTGGGGAATCACCCCGGAAGCGCGCGTGTTGCGGAAGAAAATCATGCCGTAACCATGAAGGGAGTCTACACCCTCCTGGATTCGCGCCCCGCCTGAGTCGTTAATGCCGATCATGGGCGCCCCTATCTTCACGGCCATTTCCTGCATTTTGACGATCTTTTGAGCGTGCGCTTCACCCAGAGACCCGCCTGAAAGGGTGAAGTCCTGGGAGAAGACGAAGACCGGCCGCGCATCCACTGCGCCGTATCCGGTGACCACGGCATCGGAGGGGATTTCTGTCTTCTCCATGCCGAAATTGCTGCAGCGGTGGGCCATGAAAGCATCGAACTCGACGAAGCTGTCCGGATCCAGGAGCATATCGATGCGCTCTCGGGCGGTGAGCTTGCCTTTCTCGTGCTGTTTCTTGGCCCGAGCTCCAGGGGCATCGATGATGGCTGACTTCCAGTCCTCGAGCTCTCGAACCAACTCTTGCATGGTGCGTTCTGTCATTCCGGATACCCTCTCTATGGTGTGATCTTAACTTCGTGCTGCCGCAGGCTGTCTAGCTCGTGCTGCCGCAGGCTGTCTAGCTGTGCTGCCGCAAGCTATGCAGGGGGCGGGTTTGAAACCCGCCCCTACGCAAGCCATTTTGCTTTTCAAGCGATCCAATCAGCAATCTAAAATCCACAAGTATTGTAGTATACACGGCATCTATCGGCTACCTGCACTTGTCCTCAAAAACCTGACCTCGAGCGAAGTGCATGGATGAGCAGCCTATCCCCTATCCACTATCCCCGATCCCCCTACCTCAAAAAGAGCAACCAGACCAAGGCGAAGATAGGGATCAGGATGGGGATGGAGAAGCGGGCCATGTAGCCAAGGAAGGAGGGGCATTTCACCCCGGCCGTCTCGGAGATCGACTTGACCATGAAGTTGGGCCCGTTGCCGATGTAGGTGTTAGCCCCGAAGAAGACTGAGCCGAGGGAGATAGCCACGATGAATTGCGGCGCCTGTTGGAGCATGGCCGGCACATTCAGGCCGGTGTAACCGATGGCTGTGTTAAGGAAGGAGAGGTAGGTGGGGGCATTGTCCAGGAAAGAGGAGAGCGCGCCGGAGGTCCAATAGAAATGGCCGGGAGCGCTCAGGCCAAGGGTCTGGGCGTTGCCGCGCAGCCAGGCCAGGGCCGGCAGCATGGTGATGAAGATGCCGGCGAAGAGGATGGCCACCTCGCGGATCGGGCCGAAGGTGAAGGCGTTATCCTGGTGGATGGTGGACCGCCGAGTGACGAGGAAAGAGGCCAAGGCGCAGACGATCATGGCCAGCTCGCGCCAGGGGGTGGGCAGGAAGAGCACGGCCAGGATGATCCCGCCCAGGAAGGCCAGGTTGCAGAGGCCGAAAACCCGCACCCGGAAGGGTCCGGCGAAGGCGGGCTCGGCGTCCAGGCCGCGACGGTTGCGCACGTCGAAGAAGTAGAAGACGATCAAGAGGAGGGCGATGGTGAAGAGCCAGATCAACCACACATGGGGGATCAGCCAGAAGAAGGGCACCCCCTTGAGGAAGCCAAGGAAGAGGGGCGGGTCGCCGATGGGGGTCAAGGCGCCGCCGATATTGGAAACCAGGAAGATGAAGAAGACCACCAGGTAGGCGGAGAAGCGGCCCTTGTTCAAACGCAGGAAGGGGCGGATCAGCAGCATCGAGGCGCCGGTGGTGCCGATGACGTTGGAGATGACCGCGCCTACCAATAGGATGGCCGTATTGAGGAAGGGGGTGGCTACTCCCTCGATGCGGATCAGGATCCCCCCTGTAACGACAAAGAGAGAGCCGATCAGGCAGATGAAGGCGAAGTAGTCCAAGGCTACCTCCCCCAACGGTTCCAGGGTGCGGAAATAGAAGAGGTAGAGCAGGATCACTACAGCGCCAAGTGCAAGCGCCACCCAGGGGTAGTTTCTCTCCCACCAGTGCGGTTTGACCAAGGGCCCCAGGGCGATGGCCAGGAGCATCAGGAGGAAGGGGACAGAAGCCCATAAAGGGATATTCATCGATTCATGCATTCTCGGTCATTCCTCTTTACGCCTGTTGGAGCGTATTGTTCCACGTGAAGATGTGGATGGAAAGCCAATCCCTAGAAGCGCGTCAACGACCCCAAGGCGATGACGCGCAAGCATGTCTCAGTCTCCAGCAGGAGACAGCCATCCTCTCGGATGCCGGAGATCCTCCCTTCTAGGGTTTCAGCATCTGTTTGCAGGGTCACCCGCTTATCTCGTCCGAGGAGGCGCTCCTCGTAAAGAGCCCGGAAGGGGGTGAACCCCTCCCGGTTGAAGCGCGGCAGATCTTCCGCCAGCGCGTCCAAGAGCTCGCCGAGAAGAACATCGAGGTCCAGGGGATGGCCGACCAGCTTAGACAGAGAGATCGCTTGCCCGGCCAACTCCGGCGGGAGGCAGTTGTTGACGTTGATCCCCACGCCGGCGTATGCGATACCGGAACGAACTTCCACCAGAATCCCCCCCACTTTTTTCCTCTCCTTCGTATAGAGGTCATTGGGCCACTTGGCCGCCAGGTGGGGGGAATAGCGCGAAAGGACGCGCAGCATAGGGAGGGAAAGGAAAAGGGAGAGGGCGGCTGCTTGCTGTACCGGAAAGACAGCCGTCCACCACAGCCCTCCCGCCGGGCTGATCCATTCGTTCCCTTTCCAGCCCCGGCCGTGGGTCTGCCGTTCGGCCAAGATTACGAAGGGAGGGGGCCTTCGATTCGTTTCCAGCCTCGCTGCTTCCATGGTGCTGTCCGCCTCTTCAAGGCGGATCACCGGCCAGGAAGTCATCATCAGGCAGGCTTTCCCCGCCCCTTTGCTGCGCCCGAAGGCGAGCGACCAAGAGCAGGCTTTCGACGAGAACGCAGGTTGATCGCCAGCACCCCCAGGATGACCATGGCGGCGCCCAGAACCAGCTCCAAATGGATCGACTCGCCCAGGATCAGCCAGCCGAAGAAGACGGCGACCACCGGGATCAGGTAGACATAAGCCATCGTGGTGGTGGCGCCCAGTATTTGCAGCGAACGGTTATAAAAGATATAGCCGAGCACTGTGCAGAAGATGGCCAGGAAGAGCACCGCTCCCCAAGTGGTGAGGGAGAGAGAGCTCATGGCGGTGAAAGCGCCGTCGCTGATCGGCAGCATGATTAACAGTCCGATGAAGAACATATAGGCTGAAACGAAGATTGGCCCTCTTTCCAATACGATCCTGCGAGCCAGGATTGGGTAGGTCGACCAACCCAGGGTGGCCACCAGCACGGCTGCCACCCCCTTCAGGTTGCTGAAATCGAGCCCACCGCCGGACCCCTTCCAGGAGATCAGGAAAAGTCCGGCGAAGGCCATGATGATGCCCAGGACGCCGATCCAGCCGAGGCGATCCTTGAGGAAGAGAGAGGCCAGGATGGCTGTGAAGATGGGACTGCTGCCGATGATCAGACTGGCTGTACCGGCCGGGATAAATAGCTCGCCGTAGTTAAGGGCGACATGGTAAAGGGCTGCGCCGATGATCGCCAGGAGAACCAGGAGGGGGAGCTCTTTCCTGCGGGGAAGGGGAATGCGACCCTGGGTCAGCAACAAGGCGGCCACGAAGAAGAGGGAAGCGAAGAAGAAGCGCAAGGTGGTCAACGAGAGGAAGGAAAGCTCGCGCAAGCCCAACTTGATAGCGATGAAGGCGTTGGCCCAGAGCAAAACGCTGAGCCCCATCAGAAGATGTGCTTGTAGTTGGCTACGGTGGGGCTTCATGAGGGTTGATGATAGCATTCCCGGGAAACAACGTCAGGTTGAGAAAAGAACTAGAAAAAAAGGCCGGGGGGCCGAAGCCCCCCGGTGTCATGGGAGGTAAAGATTTCATAGAACATACTGCTGCAGGTTGTCTAGCCGCCCAGGTAGGCTTCCTTCACCCGGGGGTCGTCCAGTAACTGGCTGGAGGGGCCTTCCGCGGAGACCACGCCTACTTCCAATACATAGGCGTAATTAGAATATTCCAAGGCCATACGAGCGTTCTGCTCCACGAGAAGGATGGTGGTGCCCAATTCGTTGATCTTCTTGATGGTGCGGAAGATCTCTTCCACCAGTACGGGGGCAAGGCCCATCGACGGCTCGTCGAGGAGCATCACTTTCCCGTGAGTCATCATGGCCCGGCCTACAGCCAACATCTGCTGCTCGCCGCCGGAGAGCGTTCCCGCCAGTTGTTTCCTGCGTTCTTTCAGGCGGGGGAAAAGGCTGAAAACGGTTTCCAGGGACTCGGCGAACTCTTTTTTATCATGGCGCGTGTAGGTGGCGATCTCCAGGTTTTCCATGACGCTCAGCGTCGCGAACATGCGCCGGCCTTCCGGCACGTGGGAGATCCCCATGGCCACAATGATATGAGCAGGCGTGCTGGTGATGTCCTTGTCGAAGAAGGTCACATGTCCGCTCTGCTTGGCAACGATTCCGGAGATGGCTCGAAGGGTGGTGGATTTACCGGCTCCATTGGCCCCGATCATGGTCACGATGGAACATGCTTCCACTTTGACGGAGATCCCACGCAAGGCTTTGATCCCGCCGTAGGCCACATGGAGGTCTTTCACTTCCAGGGCGAGGGCCATCAGTTCACTCCCTTGCCAAGGTAGGCTTCGATTACCCGAGGGTTATTCTGGATCTGGGAGGCCACCCCTTCGGCAATGGTTTCACCGAAATCCATCACCTTGATCCACTCGCAGATGCGCATGACGAAACGCATCTGGTGTTCGATCAGGAGGATGGTCAGCTTGAACTCATCACGGATGAGGTAGACCATTTCCATCAGCTTGTCAACCTCGTTGGGGTTCATGCCCGCGGCCGGCTCGTCCAAGAGCAGCAGTTTGGGGTTGGTGGCTAAGGCGCGGGCGATCTCCAAGCGGCGCTGCTCTCCATAAGGCAGGTTTTTAGCGATCTCGTCCGCCCGCCCATGTAGGTTAAAACGAGCGAGCAGCTCCATCGACTCTTCCCGCATCTTCTTTTCCGCGCGGCGGAACTTTCCGTCGCGAATCACGCAATCGAACATGCTGGGACGGTAGTTCTTGTGCATCCCGATGCGCACGTTGTCTAACACCGGGATATTGCCGAAGAGGCGGATGTTCTGAAAGGTACGGGCTGCCCCTTTGGCCACGATGGTAAAGGGTTTCTTGCCGGTGATCTCTTCGCCGAGCAGGTGGATGTGCCCCTGGCTTGGACGGTAGACGCCAGTGACCAGGTTGAAGACAGTGGTCTTTCCTGCTCCGTTGGGTCCGATGATGCCCCAGATCACCCCTTCAGGGAGGTCAAGGTTAAAATTGGAGACAGCCTTCAACCCTCCGAAAGAATGCGACATCTGGTCAATTTTCAGGACGACCTTCTTCTCCTCGGGCACCTTAGTGGTCCTCCGGGATCATAAACTTGGCTTCACGAGGCATCAGTCCTTCTGGGCGATAGATCATCACGATGATCAGCAAGAGGGAATAGATCACCATGCGCCATTCCACCCCGAGACCTGCCCATTGAAGGAGCATCGGCAATAGATACTTTTCCAGGATTGTCAGCACGAAGGCTGCCAGGATGGAACCGGTCATACTGCCGACCCCGCCGATGTAGACTACGATCAGCACCAGGAATGAAGCGTAAAAGCCATATTGGGTCGGGTGAGCAAGCTGGATCAAATGGGCCAGCAGCCCCCCGCCGATGCCGGCGAAGAAGGCGCCGATGACGAAAGCCCACACCTTGTATTTGGTGGTGTTGATTCCCACCAGATCGGCAGCGGTAGCGTCCTCGCGCACCGAGATCATAGCTCGCCCGTGGCTGGAATAGACTAAGTAGCGCAAGATGAGAACGGTCACCACTGTCGCAACAAATATGATCGTAAAGCTGGAGAGTGCAGGAATGCCCAGCAAGCCTCGCGGCCCTCCGACGGCGTCAATGTTGTTGATGATGGTGCGGATGATCTCGCCAAAGCCCAGAGTGACGATGGCCAGGTAGTCTCCTTTCAGACGCAAGGCCGGCATCCCGATCAACGCCCCGACGATGGCAGCGCCGATACCCCCGAGCACCAGCGCCACGATGAAAAGAAGGGTGGTCGATACGCTTCCATCATTGGGCAGCTTCCAGACAAGGGTCGTAAATGTTCCGGCGACATACGCGCCGACCGCGGCAAAGCCCATATGGCCGACCGAGAATAGCCCGGTGATGCCGTTGATCAGGTTCAGGCTGGTGGCCAGGATGACGTAGATCAGGCAAATGTTGATGATGATCATGAGGTAGTCATTGAGGATGCCGCCTGAGCTCAAGAGCATGAGGAGTATGTAGAGAGCGACGGCATAGATCAGTAAGCGAAGAGTGGGTAGGTTCCTCCATACCTTTTTCATCTCGCCGCCTATACCTTCTCTGATTGCTTTTCCCCGAGGAGGCCTTGGGGACGGACCAGCAGCACGATGATCAGGATGGCGAAGGCGATGCCCTCACCGAGGAGCGAGTTGTAGCTGGTAGCGTAGATCTCGGCAATGCCCAGCAAGAAGCCTCCCAGCATAGCGCCGGGAATGTTGCCGATCCCGCCCAGCACGGCCGCCACGAAGGCTTTTAGGCCCGGCAAGATGCCCATGTTCGGGTAGATTCGGGGGTAGGTCATGGCCATCAGGATGCCGGCTGCGCCGGCTAAGGCGCCACCAATGAGGAATACGAAGGTGATGGTCCGTTCGACGTTGATGCCCATCAGCTTGGCCGCGTCCTTATCCTGGGAGACGGCGCGCATCGCCTTCCCCATCATCGTGCGATTGACGATGAAAGTCAGGAGTATCATCAGCACGATGGCCAGGCCGATATCCAGCAGTTGGATGTTGTTCAGGTAGACGCCGCCCACCACGAAGCTGACCGGCTTGAGGAGGTCGGGGAAGGCGCGGAAGGAGGGCCCGATGAAGGGAAGGGAGGCGAAGAAGTACTCCAGGAACATCGAGACGCCGACAGCGGTGATCAAAGCGGAAAGGCGCGGTTTGTAGCGCAGCGGTTTGTAGGCCAGGCGGTTGGAGAGTTCGGCGATCAAAGCTCCCGCTACTAATGCGACGATCAAGCCTAGGATGAAGAGGATGATCGGAGGAATGGCATTTGTCAGCGTGAGAATAAAGGAAGCGAAGAAGTAGACCGCGAAGGCGCCGACCATGAGGAAATCGGCGTGCGCGAAGTTGATCAAGCGGATGATACCGTAGACCATGGTGTAGCCCAATGCGATCAGGGCGTAGATCGCCCCCAGCTGGAGGCCGTTGATTAGCTGCTGGAAGAATGTCGTTAATTCCAAAGAGACCTCCTTACAGAAGCAGCCGGGAGCGGGTCTGTGCTCCCGGCTGCGAATTTCATCCTATAGGTCGGGTTCGACAGATAGCAAGGGTCGGATTAAGGCGCAACCGTAGCCTTGTAAGCCTGCTGGCCGCCTTTTATCTCGATGATGACGGCTGCTTTGATTGGATTGCGGTTGGCATCAAACTTGATTGTGCCGGAGACGGCTTTAAAATTCGAGGTTTTCAATGCATCGCGGATTGCCGTTCCATCGGTGGAGCCGGCACGAGTAATGGCGTCAAGCATCAGGTTGGCTGCATCGTAGGCGAGAGCGGCCAGGGCGTCCGGGGCTTCGCCGTATTTTGCCGTGTAAGCTTTCACGAAGGTCTGCACCTCTGGGCGGGTGTCATCCTTGGAGAAGTGGTTGGTGAAGAAGCCACCCTCCACATCTGCTCCGCCGATCTTGACCAAATCCGGGGAATCCCAGCCATCGCCGCCGAGGAAGTAGCCTTTGTAGCCGAGGGCGCGGGCTTGCTTGCAGATCAGGCCGACATCGTTGTAGTAGTCGGAAAGGTAAAGCAGTTCAGGGCCGGCGGCGATCAGTTTGGTCAACTGCGCGTTGAAGTCGGTCGCCCCGGTGGGGTGAGCCTCGAAGCCCACTATCGTGCCGCCGAGCAAGGTAAAAGCGTCGCGGAAACTTTCGGCGAGCCCTTTGGTGTAGTCGTTGCCGACGTCAAAGAGAGCCGCCGCTTTGGTCACCTTCAGGTTGGTATAAGCGAAGGCAGCTCCTACGGTTCCCTGGAAGTTGTCGATGAAGCAGGCGCGGAAGATGAAGTCGCCCACCAGGGTCACTTTTTCGTTGGTAGAAGTTGGGGAGACCATCGGGATCTTCTTGGCCTGAAGGATGGGAGCGATGGCCAGGGAGACTTTGGACTGGACCGTTCCGATCTCAGCGACGATCTTGTCCTGTTCGATCAACCGAGTAATGCCGGCAGCGCCCTCGGTGGGGTCGCTCTTGTCGTCGGCGGTTTTCAGGATCAACTGGCGCCCGCCCAATAGGCCGCCTTTGGCGTTGGTCTCGTCGAGGGCTTGCTGAACGCCATTCTGGGTAGACTTTCCGAAGGTGGCGGAGTCACCCGTGAGCGGGGCTACGCAACCAATGATGATGTCCCCTCCAGGGGGCGGTGTAGTTGGTGTCGGGGTCGGGGAGGACGCGGTGGCGGTCGGGGTCGGGGTCGGTGTGCTGGGCGCCGCGCACCCCACCACCATCGCCAGAAGCCCGATAACCAACACCACGACCACAAATGCTTTACGGCTGTTTCTCACTTTTCCACTCTCCTTTACTGATTCTTGTCCTATTCTCCGGGTTTCCTGTCCCGAAGACTGCTTTTTTCCTGCACCCAATTCCCTCTTGTCATCACCCCCTTTTTCCTCATTATAGCGAACTCCGCGTTGCTTTGGTTCTTTTCCAGAAAAAGGACATGATCTCGCGGCTCGTCCTATTGGGTTTTAGGTGCGACCGCTTACTATTTAACCCTATCCCTGAGAAAAATGCTAGAGAAAAAGGGAAAGCTGAAGAGAAAACCTGGGGGCCGGCAAAATGCACCCCCAGGTTTTCAGAAGGGCGACTAGCGAAGGACGTTGTTTACCAGTTCATCCAAAGCGGGACGCTTGGGCCGGGGCCATAGGGCTCGCTCTGGATCATCACTACCAGGCCGTCCTTGACCCCCTTGACCATCATGTCCTGATCCGGCGGGGCTCGGTTAACCATCTGAGCGCTGCCGGTGTTGCGGAACCAGATATTGTGGAAGCCCATCCAATCGCCCAGGTAGATCCACTGGTCGGGGAGGGGTGGGTTACCCCAGGTCCAGGGCCAGTCGGGGGTGGGAAGGCCGCCCTCGTAGACCTCGATGGTGTAGGAGTGGATCCCCAGCCGGCCGTAGGTCCAGTCGATCATCTCGGCGCTGGTGGGGTAGTCTTCGTAAGAAGTCATGGCATAGAAAGGCCGGCCTGTCCCGGCGGTGATCGCCTGGGCCATCGCCGTGCCGACAGCGGCCATGAAGGGGCCGTCCGGGGGAACTTGGCCGGTCCAGCACCATGGCCAGAGGACGGACTGCTCGCCAGTGTGGAGGGTGGCCACGGCATAGACGGGATGGGCCTTGAGGAAGTTCTGCACAGCCTGCACCTCGGGTTCGGAAGCGGCGTCCGGGCCAGCCCGCAACCAGGAGTTGGCGCCGGTGCCCGTGTCTGGGTCAAAACGGTTCCACATGTAGTCGAAAGTGCGGTTCAGGTCGATGGTGCTGAACTTCGGGTCGTCGCCGGGTTTCCCGTTCTTGTCCCAGTCCGGGCTCTCCATTCCGATCCTGACTCGTTCACCGATGGTTGAGGTGGGCGAGCCGGTGTAGACAGTAGCGATGAAGCCATCGCCGTTGGTATCGGTGTAAGGATCATTATTAGGGATCTTATCCCCGTTGTTGTCGGTGGGGCGGGAGTTGTAACGAGTGTTCGCGAGGAAGGAGTTGACGTACCCGTCCGGGTTCATCACCGGGATCACATAGACCGTAAACTTGTCCAGGATGGCTTTAGCCGTCTTATCGGTGTAGTAACTATTGGCCAACCACCAGGCAAAGTAGGCGGCGCTTTCGGCGCCTTCCCGCTCTCCGCCGTGAATGTTAGCGATGACGGCGATCCCCGGCTTGGTGGTAGGGATGATAGTCTTCTTGCTCAGCTCGATGCAAGTGATCGGCAGCTCGCGCCAGCTCCGGCCGATGGGATAGGTGTTCACCAGGAAAGGGTGTTTGGCGGCCAGGTTATTGGCCAGATCCTGATAGAACTCAAAGCTGTGCCGCACCGTCCAATCAATAGCCGGCATGGACTCCGTTTCCTCGGCGTTGACCGCCGGATTCGCGCTGAAAGGCATCGCCCCCAGGCTGACCAGCAAAGCCAAAGCCACTGCGACAATAACAATCACCTTCATTTTCCCTTTACGCTCCTTGTTCCGTAGGATGTGCTACGGGAAAAGGATACACCGCTAAAGGGGTGGTATGTCAATAGGTTTGACTTTAAGATTAACGAAAAAACAGGTAACGCCTTTCCATCAAATTGCTCTGCCGGGGTCGGGACCCAAGGTCTTAGGTTGATCGTGTTGGTTCCTTATCATTTCAAGTGGGCATCCTACCAGCCTGCCGCAAGTTGACTTGTTGTCGTCAGCCTTGATGATCCCAGAGACCTTGTTTACCCTCAGACTGCCTTACTCACTCAGTTTGAGAAAGAACCATCTAGACAGCCCCCGGCAGGGTGTTCTACCAATTCAGTCAGGATCTTCCCGGTCGCCTTGGGGTGCAGGAAGGCGGTGCGGGCGCCGTGCGCGCCGGGCTGAGGAGTCTCGTTGATGAAGACGAACCCCTCCCCCAGCAAACGCTGCTGTTCCGCGTCCACATCCTCTGTCTCGTAGGCGATATGGTGAACGCTTTGCCCTTTGGCTTCCAAGAACCTGGATACCGTGGACTCTGGAGAGGTCGGCTCCAATAGCTCGATGCGCACACCGCCAACATTGAAGAAGGCCACGCGCAGCTTCTGCGAGGCGATCTCCTCCTCCCCTTCCTTGATCAAACCCAGCTTCTCCAGCATGGCGCCGGTCTCCTCGATGGATAGTACGGCAATCCCAATGTGATCGATCTTTTTCAACATCATTTCCTCCGATTCTCTACGTCTCAGCCCGCGGCAGCGAGTCTCTTTTTGTAATATCTGGGTGGGACGCGCTGCCGCAGGCTAGAGTGTCCGCTATGTTTCCTTCCAAGGGCTGGGCGTCATGGCGCGCTCTTTCCTGGCGGCAGACCTCCCCGATCACTCGTTGTGCCAGCTCATGCGCGTTAAAAGCCTGGTCCGGGTTTAGGGTGATGGGTTTCAGGGCGTCGGCCGTCCAGACGCGGAAGGTGTTCAGCACAGACTGGAAGACCTGGTAGTAGAGCCGGCGGCGCTGTTTATTTTGAAGGTAGGTCTGGAGGACGGGATCCTCCCGGTAGGAGAACAACCGCTCGAAAAGTGCGCTGACGCCCTCCCCATCTATTGCTTCTGTACGGAAGATCTCCGGCCGCCAGACGCCTTCTTCCTGGAAACGAGGGGCAGAGGCAAGCATAGTCAACAGCTCGCTCATCAGGGCCTCGGCGCCGGGGCGTCGGCACTTGTTGATCAGGAAGAGGTCAGCGATCTCCATCAAACCGGATTTCATGGCCTGAATCTCGTCCCCCATCCCCGGAACCAGAACTACCAGCACGAGATCGACCAGATACATCACTTCGATTTCGGCCTGTCCCACCCCGACCGTCTCCAGCAGGATCAGGTCGAAGCCGTAGTGCTCCAGCAGACTGAGGCTGGTGAGAATCCCGGGGGAGAGGCCGCCCAGGTGTCCGCGCGAAGAGAGGCTGCGGATAAAGACCTGCTGAGGGTCGAAATTGGGAAGTTGCATGCGCAGACGATCCCCCAGGAGAGCTCCCCCGGAGAAGGGGCTGGAGGGGTCGACGGCGATCACCCCTGTACGCAAACCTTTCGCCACCGCCTGGTCGAGAAGAGCGCGGATGAGGGTGCTCTTTCCCGAGCCGGGAGGGCCGGTGAGGCCGATTTTATAGCGCGGCGCCACCGGGCCAAGCTGGCTGAACAGCTCGGCCGCCCCAATCGGATCGTTTTCGGAGAGAGAGATGGCCTGCGCCAAAGCTCGCACCTTGCGATCGCGCAGGCTATCCAGCAGGCTAGGCACTTTCCTCCATGACCGTACGGATGAACTCTTCCATCTGGTCGGTAGTGGTTCCGGGGGTGAAGACGGCGCGGATGCCGTGTTCCAAGAGGAAAGGAATGTCGTCGGCCGGGATTACCCCGCCGCCGAAGACAACGATATCTGCCGCCCCCAGCTCCCGCAGCTTCTCCACTACCTTGGGGAAGAGCTGATTGTGGGCGCCCGAGAGCAGGCTCAGGCCGACGAATTTGACATCTTCCTGAACCGCTGCCTTGGCCACGTCATCTGTGGTTTGGCGGATTCCGGTGTAAATCACCTCGTAGCCCCGATCGCGCAGGGCTTGGGAGATGTACTTGGCGCCGCGGTCATGCCCGTCCAGGCCGACCTTGGCGATGAGGATGCGGATTTTCTGTTTGTCCATGGCTTCTCCTCCTTAGAAGATGACCTGGGATTGATACTCGCCGAAGACCCGGCGCAGGGTGTCGCAGATCTCGCCCAGGGTGGCGTACGCCTTGACCGCTTCAATGATCGGCGGCGTCAGGTTCTCCTCGCCCCGGGCAACGGCTTCCACGCGGCCCAGGGTTGCTTGTACCTGCACAGCGTCGCGCATCGCTTTCACTCTCTCAATCTTACCGATCTGCACTTCTCGCAGGCCTAGGTCCACTTTCAAGAGACCGCTGGGGGGCGCTTCCTTGACAGTGAATTTGTTCACCCCGACGATGACCCGCTCGCCCATCTCCACAGCTTTCTGGTACTCGTAAGCGGAAGCCTGGATCTCCCTCTGTACATAGCCGGCCTCGATTGCCTCCACCATCCCGCCCATTCCGTCAATCTTGGCGATATAAGCGGCAGCAGCCTCCTCGATCCGGTCGGTAAGGGCTTCTACACAATAGGAGCCGGCCAGAGGGTCAACGGTATTGGCGACGCCGGACTCGTAGGCCACCAACTGCTGGGTGCGCAGAGCGATCTGCACCGATTCTTGGGAAGGCAAAGCCAAGGCCTCGTCGCGCGAGTTGGTGTGCAATGATTGGGTTCCGCCTAAGACAGCGGCCAGGGTCTGGATAGCCACCCGGACGATGTTGTTGTCGGGCTGCTGGGCGGTCAGGGTGCAGCCGGCAGTTTGGGTGTGGAAGCGCAGCATCATCGAGCGCGGGTCGCGGGCACAGAAGCGCTCTTTCATGATTTTGGCCCAAAGCCGGCGGGCGGCGCGGAACTTGGCCACTTCCTCCAGTAGATCGTTGTGGGCGTTGAAGAAGAAGGAGAGCTGGGGGGCGAAGGCGTCGATCTCCATTCCCGCTTTTTGGGCAGCCTTGCAGTACTCGATCCCGTCGGCCAAGGTGAAAGCCACCTCCTGTATAGCGGTGCAGCCGGCCTCGCGGATGTGGTAGCCGCTGATGGAAATAGGGTTCCATTTGGGCATTTCCTTGGCGCAGAAGGCGAAGGTATCCACGATCAAACGCATCGACGGCTTGGGCGGGAAGATGTAGGTGCCGCGAGCCACGTATTCTTTTAAGATGTCGTTTTGGATGGTCCCGCGCAGCTCGACGCGACTGGTCCCTTGTTTCTCCGCCACGGCGATGTACATAGCCAGCAGCACGGCTGCCGGTGCGTTGATGGTCATCGAGGTGCTGACTTGGTTCAGGGGGATGCCGTCGAAGAGGATCTCCAGATCGTAGAGGCTGTCGATGGCTACCCCCACCTTTCCGACTTCCCCCTCACAGATGCTGTTGCTGGAGTCGTAGCCGATTTGAGTGGGCAGGTCGAAGGCGATGGAGAGGCCGGTCTGTCCGCAGGAGAGCAGGTACTTGTAGCGCTGGTTGGATTGCTCGGCGGTGCCGAAGCCGGCGTATTGACGCATGGTCCACAGGCGGCCTCGGTACATGTTGGGGTAGACGCCGCGGGTGAAAGGGTACTCCCCGGGAAACCCTTCGTCGCTCAAATAGTCCCCCTCTTCGCAGTCCAGGGGGGTGTAGAGAGTGGCGACCTCTTCTGAGGAGGCGCTGACGTACTTTGGCAAGCGCTCGGGCGTCTTGGTTGCGAACTTCTTCAGGGTGGTCTCTTCCCACCGTTCTTGCTGTGCCTTCAATTGATCCTGGCCCATTGGATCCTCCGGTTTCTTGAATACAGTGGTCAAGTGGTTTAGTGGTCAAGTGGTTAAGTGGTTAAGTCACTTCTCTGAGTCGAGGACTGTCTAGATCTTACTCAACCACTTAATTACTCAGCCACTTAGTCACTTAATTACTGAATCACTCAACTAGATATAGCGCAAACGGAGACTTGGGGGAAGCCACGCTGCGCCAAGCTGGTCAGGGCAGGTTTGAAACCTGCCCCTACGCGGCGGAGCCGCGCTTGCCCAAAGCGCGAACCAGCAGGAACCCCCAGAAGACGGTCATTAAGACCATGGCCAAGAGGGAAAGAAGGATCTGCACGCGCCCCAACAACCCCCAAAAGGAAAGAAAGAGGAAGATGAACCCGCCGACAGCGAGAGTCTCCAGGGCGGCCTCGACAGCGTTCATGGTGCGAAGCTCTCCCTTCCAGAGGACTAGGGCGAGGATGATCCCGAGCAAGACTCCTCCGCCCATTCCCGCCAAGTCGGTCCAACGATTGTAGAAAATGCAGGTAAGAATGCAGACCAGGGGAATGGCGATCAACAACCCCAGATCTGAAGTGAAGGGGCGGTGTCTGCGGGCAGGTTCGGGCTTGCTCGCCGTCACTTCAACAAGCTCTCGATGGCGTTCGCAACCGTTTCCAGACAGACGACCCGGGCATGGTATTTGTCGTTGGCTGGGACCACCGACCAAGGAGCATACGGCGTGCTGGTACGCAGGATCATCTCCTCGGCAGCATCCTCATAAGCCGGCCACTTCTGGCGGTTGCGCCAATCCTCCTCGGTTAGCTTGTAATTCTTGAAGGGGTCGCCCTCCCGCTGGCGGAAGCGGCGTTCCTGCTCCTGGGCGCTGATGTGCAGCCAAAACTTGGCGATCACCGCGCCGAAGGAGGCCAGGTTTCCCTCAAATTCGTTGATCTCCTGGTAGGCGCGCTTCCAGGCTTCCTCCGGGCAAAGGCTCTCCACGCGTTCCACCAGCACACGGCCATACCAACTGCGGTCGAAGACGGCGATGTGCCCGCCCTTGGGAAGGTTGCGCCAGAAACGCCAGAGGTAGTGATGGGTCTTCTCTTCTCCTACAGGTGCGGCGTAGGAGTGGACTGCGTAGCCGCGCGGGTCAAGGTGTTCGGTCAACCGTTTGATGGCGCCGCCCTTTCCGGCGGCGTCCCACCCCTCGAAGACCGCCACCACCGGCAACCTCGCCTGATAGATGCGAAATTCCAGTTCCCGCAGCCGCTCCTGCAAAGCAGGCAGGCGCGCAGCGTACTCTTTCTTGGGAAGCGCTGCGTTTAGATCGACCCTATCGAGGATCATGCCGTCACCTCCAGCGAGGCATCCATCGGCGGCTCTTTCTCCCGGTCGATCAGGGCAGCGGTCTCCAGGTACTCGGCGAAGATCTGGGGGGCACGATCCTTAAGGGCGCTCTCCAGAGCGGCCACGACCGTCCCTACGATCTTTGCCTGGCTGTAGCGGCGGTCCATCGCCTCGACGATAGTCCAGGGGGCAGGATAGGTGCTGGTCTGGACAAACATCTCCTCCAGAGCAGCCAGGTATTGGGCGTACAGGGTGTGCTCGCGACGGTCCTCTGCCGTGATCACCCAGGAGGCGTAGCGCTGCCCCTCCAGCTTGGCGAAGCGCTTCTTCTGCTCCTTCTTGCTGATGTGCAGCCACAGCTTGATCAATGCATAGCCGTCATCGCTCAACTGGCGCTCGAAGGCATTGATCTCCTGGAAAGCCCCTTGCCAGGCCTGACGAGGAGCTTTCCCCTCTACCCGCTCGGCCAGCACGCGGTGATACCAGCTACGGTCAAAGAAGGCCCACTCGCCGTAGCTGGGGATCTTCAGCCAGAAGCGCCAAAGGAAGGGGTGCAGCGATTCTTCGGGGGTAGGGGAGAAGATGGGGTACACGCGGAAGTGACGAGGGTCCAGCCACTCGGTTACCTGGTTGAGGCTGGTGCCCTTGCCGGAGGCCTCCCAGCCCTCGTAGACGATCATCACCGGGATCCCGGCGCGCGCCGTCATACGTTGCGAGAGGTTCAACCGCGGGTGCAGGCGGCGCATCCGCGCTTGGAACTCCGCCTTGCTCAACTTCAGGCTCAGATCAATTTTCTCTAACACGCGGTCCTCTCTTGGTCTCGTTTGCCCTTACCCTTAAAGATACCACAGGAAGGGAGGGGCAAGCGGAGAACCAATGGCTCCCCGCTCATTTCCCGCCCAAGAGCCCCTCCAAGAGGAG
The DNA here is from genome assembly GCA_026389455.1 of Coprothermobacterota bacterium. Lineage (GTDB taxonomy): Bacteria > Caldisericota > JANLFM01 > JANLFM01 > JANLFM01 > JAPLHV01. The sequence goes on along the minus strand of JAPLHV010000034.1, from coordinate 29,649 downwards.
GATCGCCCCCGCCTTGCTCATCGGCTGGTTGTTGTTGCCGCATTTCGGGGAGAGGACGCAGGAAGGGCACCCATCCCGGCAGGAGCAGGAGCGAATCATCTCCAGCGCAGCCTGCAGCAACTCCGGCAATACTTGGTAAATCTTCTCGGCGATCCCCACCCCTCCAGGCGCTCCCTCGTGAAGGAAGATCACCGGGCCGCCCATGGCGGAGCGCTCCGGGTAGGAGACACCCCCCAGATCCCAGCGATCGCAGAGGGCGAAGAGGGGAACCAGTGCGATAGTGGCGTGCTCCAAGGCGTGGAGGGCGCCGTCGAAATCCTCCCCGGCTTCCAGCAAGCGAGTTCGTAGCGAAGTCGGGACGCGGAACCAGGCCGACTGAGCGACGGTGGAGAGAGGGGGCAAGTCCAGGTCGCGGTAATCCAAGACCTGGTCAAAGCGCTTGATGAAGAAACCAAGGATGCGTTCGGTGACTTCTACCTCGCCGAGGGCGACCTCGATGCCCTCCGCTGTTCGGCGGCGGGCATATTCCTCCAGGAGGCGAATATCGCTGTCCTTGCGCGTTGAGGTGTACATGTCCACATCCACCGGCCGGGCGCGGGCGATCCCCGCTTTCAGGTCCAGCGATTCCACCCGGAAGGTCTCTCCCTGGTGGAGGAAGATGGCTCCCGGGTAGGCTTCGCGCATCGCCCTGGGCAGATCCATTGTCTCCAGTAGGGGCGACGCATCCGTCGCCCCTACGACCGTTTCCCTTCCTTTCCCTTCGCGCGAGGGTAGGCGCTCGGAGGTTCCTACTCCAAGGGCGGAAGAGATCCGCAGCAACTGTATTGATTGCTCGCCGATATTCTCTAGAGAGACGATTGCCGAGGCTCTCTCGGCTGGGCCGCGGTAACGGCCGCCGGCTAGAAACCCTTCATTCTCCAGCTCCTTGTAGACAGCCGAAGCGGGAGTTCCGAAGACTGCCTTCGCTTCCTCTGCGTCACGCCAGGGAAGTTCAGCGCCGGCCGCTTGCAAGTGTCCGCGCAGGATGTGCGGGTTGGCGGGGTTCAGCAGCGCCTCTTCCAAAGGGCGGCTGAAGAAGGCGTCTGGGTGCTGGATGAAATACTGATCGAGCGGGTTCGGGAAAGCCACCATCACCGTCAGGGATTCCTCCAAGCCGCGTCCTGCGCGTCCGGCTTGTTGCCGCACAGAGATCATGGCGCCCGGGTAGCCAGCTATCACCACCGCGTCCAGTGAGCCGATATCGATCCCCAACTCCAAGGCGTTGGTGGAAAAGACAGCGCGCAGTTCCCCCTTCCGCAACTGCGTCTCCAAGCGGCGCCGGTCTTCCGCCAGGTAGCCGGCGCGGTAGGCTGCCACGCGGCCGGCCAGATCGGGATCCTCCTTTGCCAGTTGCTCACGGGTCCAGCGCGCCAATAGCTCGGCGATGGCTCGCGAAGAGGAGAAGCAAATCGTCTGCAAGCCGAATCGTACCAGCTCCACCACAAGATCTCGCACTTCCAGGTGAGGGGAGCGACGTTTTCCTTCCTTTGTGGTTTGCGGGATCCTCTGTGAATCGCTGTTTGTGCGATCCATGGACCTCCGGTCGGACTCGGGGGTGAATCCTGGGTTCCAGAGCAGGAAGAGGCGTGGGCCATGCGGTGAGCCGTCTTCGGTGACTGCGCAGACGGGGCGACCTATCAATGTTCCGGCGAATTGAGCGGCGTTGCGAAGGGTGGCCGAGGAGAGGATAAAAGTGGGTCGAGCGTGGTAATAAGCGAAGATCCGCTGCAGGCGGCGCAATAGGCAGGCGATGTGTGAGCCAAAGATGCCGCGGTAGGTGTGGGCTTCGTCGATGACCACATAACGCAGGTTAAGGAAGAAACGCCGCCAGAGATGGTGCCAGGGGGCATACTCATGCAGAGCGTAGGGGTTGGTCAGGATCAGCCGCGAGCGCTCCAGGATCTGCCGCTTGGCGCCGGCTGGAGTGTCGCCGTCATAGATGGCCGGGTGGAGGTTCGCTCCCAACTCTTGATCCCACGCCAGGAGCGTCTTCAACTGGTCGTTGGCCAGCGCCTTCAGTGGGTAGATGTAGAGAGCGGTAGAGAAGGGTTGAGTCAGCAACCGATCCCATACCGGGATGTTGAAGGCCAAGCTCTTCCCTGAGGCGGTGGGGCTGGTAAGGATAACATCCTCCCCGCGACGAGCCGGATTGATCGCCTCTGCCTGGTGACTGTAAAGGCGCAGTCCCTTTCGAGAGAGAAGCTCTTGGAGAAGGGGAGCTACCGGTTTCTCCAGCTCACCATATTGAGCCGAATGACTTGCCGTCGCCTCAAGGTAGGTCAGTTGACCTTGCTTGCCCAGTGTGTCACGTAGATGTTGAATCAGCGCGGAGATCTGCGGCATCTTAATTGATAGTCTGCGGCAGCATTGTTATTGGGGACAGATTTAAAATCTGTCCCCAATAACAGCGCCATTAACGGTCCGGAAATCTGTCCCCAGAAGCTGGTTTCTCCCTCAGGAGATCTGGACGTTTTCATCCCCCAGGATCTTGCGCAAGCGAACCAGCAAACGCGGGTCGTTGCGCACCCAGAACTTGCGCGAGGGGGCCATTACCACCTTTCGCCCGTTGAGGCGCAGGTGCAGGGTCACCGGGCACTGCCCGGGGAAGCTCTCCAATTCCTTCTTCACCGCCAGCAAGGCATCCGGCGTGGCGTCGTGCGGGATGACCAGGTAGAGGAAGACTTCCTTCTTGGCATCGGACTGTTTGCGCATCTCCAGAGCCTCGCGTTCCAGGAACTCTTGGAAATGCTCAGCCAGCAACTTCACCCGGTCTTCGCCCAAATTGACCTTGGCCCGCAGCACCAGAACCCCCTCTTTTCCTACCACCCCGGCGAAGTCCTTGTAGAGTTTGGGCAGCACGGTGACTTCCACTGTGGCGCCCAGGTCTTCCAGGGTAAGGAAGATCATCTGCGCACCGTTCTTGGCAGTATGCAGCTTGCTGGCGGCGATCAGCCCCCCCACCATCACCTGTTCTCCCTCGGCGCATTCGCCCAGGCCAGCCAGCGGGGTCAGGTTCAGCTTAGCCAGTTGTTCCTGGTAGCGGGCCAGCGGGTGGTTGGAGATGTAGAAGCCCAACACTTCCTTCTCCATGGCTAGGATTTCCCCCTCGGAAGTCTTCCCTTCGCTTCGACTGATTGCAGGACTACCCTGGGCGTAGCTGTCTTCCCCCCCCGGTGTGCGTTCACCGGGTGAAGACTCCCCGAAAAGGCCGGTTTGTTCCTTCCGGCTGGAACGCCGGGAAGAGCCGGCACTGCGCTCCAGGTTGCCCAGCAGCTCGGATCGGCCACGACCGCCGAAGTCGAAAGCGCCTGCTTTAATCAAGCTCTCTACTGTCTTCTTGGTCACCAGATGGGAGACAACGCGTTCCTGAAAATCTGAGAAGGAGCGGAACAGCCCGTTCTTTCGGCGTTCCTCGACGATCAGGTTTACTGCTCCCCCACCCACGTTCTTGATCGCCGCCAGGCCGAAGTAGATCTCCTCCTGCTGGGCGGAACACCCTGCCGGGGGCTGACTCGCTGTCGCGGGCTGACTCGCTGTCGCGGGCGTGAATCCCAGCTCACCCTGGTTGAGGTTGGGAGGCAGCACTTTGAGGCCGAAGTGGCGGCATTCCTCCACATACTGGCGCACTTTCTCGTCGTCGGCCCGAACTGAGGTGAGCAAAGCGGCCATGAATTCCTGCGGGTAGTGTGCTTTCAGGTAGGCGGTGCGGTAAGCCAAAACCCCATAGGCGGTGGCGTGGGCTTTGTTAAACCCATATTTGGCAAATTCGGCCATGAAGTCGAAAACCTTCCCTGCTAGATCCTTGTCCACCCCCCGCTCGATGGACCGGGCGATGAAGGCCGGTCGCTGCTGATCCATCATGGCCTGGTCCTTCTTGCCCATCGCTTTTCGCACCAAGTCGGCTTCAGCCAGGGTGTATCCGGCCATGACGGCGCAGATTTGCATGACCTGCTCCTGATAGACGATGGTGCCGTAGGTTTGCTTGAGGACCGGCTCCAAAGACGGGTGCAGATAGTCGATCGGCACCTGTGCCTGCTTGCGACGGATGAAGTCGTCGATCATGGCCATCGGGCCGGGGCGATAGAGGGCGACGATGGCGATGATATCCTCCACGCAAGTCGGCTTCAGGTTCTTCAGGATCGAACGCATCCCACGAGACTCCAACTGGAACACCCCGGAGGTTTCCGCCCCTTGCAGCATCGCGAAGGTGACGGCATCGTCGAGAGGCGTCTCGGCCCAGTCGATGCGCCTCCCCCAGCGCCTTTCGATCAAAGCTAAAGCGCCATCCATCATACTGAGGGTGGAGAGGCCGAGGATATCGAGTTTCAGAAGACCGATCTTCTCGATCTCGGTCATGGCGAATTGGGTAGTGACGATCCCATCGGCGCCCAGCATGAGGGGCACGTAGTTGTTCAACGGCTCGGCTGAGATCACTACCCCAGCGGCATGGGTCGAGGCGTGGCGAGAGATCCCCTCCAAGCCGCGGGCCGACTGCAGCAGGTCGGATACCTTGGGGTCGGCGTCGACCGCCTCTCGCAGCTCGGGGACGGTGGTGAGGGCCTCGGCTAGGGAAGAACCGAAGGGGATCATTTTGGCGATCTTGTCGACCTGCCAAAGAGGCGCCTTCAATACCCGGCCGGTGTCGCGAATGGCTGCCCGGGCGGCCATCGTCCCAAAGGTGACGATCTGAGCGACGCAGTCCGCGCCGTATTTCCCCTTGATGTATTCGATCACCTCTTCCCGTCGCTCCGAGGCAAAATCGGTGTCCACATCCGGCATCGAGATCCGCTCCGGATTGAGGAAGCGCTCGAAGTAAAGGTCGTATCGGAGGGGGTCGATCTCGGTAATGTCCAAGGCATAAGCTACCAGTGAGCCGCACACTGACCCGCGACCCGGGCCGACCGAGATCCCCGACTTCTTGGCGTGGCGGATCAGATCCCAGACGATCAGGAAGTAACCAGCGAAGCCCATCTGCCGGATGGTGTTCAACTCAAAATCGACGCGCTCTCGCTGGGCCGGAGAGACCTCTGGAAAACGGCGGCGAAGCCCCTCCTCTACTTGACCGGTGAGGAAGGAGTCGAGCGTCTCACCGGGAGGAGTAGGGAAGTTGGGCAAGTGAAAGCGCCCGAACTGCAGCTCTAGGTTGCACCGATCGGCGATCTCCTCGGTGATGGCCAAAGCCTCCGGCAGTGGGACGGCCTGCCGCATCTCCTCTTCGGTCTTGAAGTAGAACTCATTGTTCACGAAAGAGAGGCGGTTGGCGTCCTCTAGCGCTTTGCCGGTACCCACGCAGAGAAGGATCTCGTGGGTGCGGTAGTCGGTCTCGGCCATGTAATGCGAGTCGTTGGTGGCCACCAGAGGGATCCCCAAGCGGCGAGCCAGGTCGGCCATCTGGTCGAAGTAGACCTTCTCGTCGGGCAGCTTATGGTTCATCACTTCGAAGTAGAAATTTCCACGACCGAAGATCTCCAGATAGAAGCGGGCGATCTCCTCGGCGCGTTCGGCGTTTCCCTGCAGCAAGTTCCTGGGGATCTCCCCTTTCAGGCAGGCGGAAAGGGCGATCAGACCCTCCGCGTGAGCTTTAAGCGCGTCGTGATCGACGCGCGGCTTGTAGTAGAAGCCCTCTAGATGAGCCAGGCTGACCAACTTCAGGAGATTGCGATAGCCGGTGAGATCCTTGGCCAGGAGCAGCAGGTGGTAGGGCTGATCCTGTTTCCCTTCCTTGTCGAAGCGGGTCCGGGGCGCTACATAGACCTCACAGCCGATAATCGGTTTGATCCCGGACTCTTTGGCCTTCCTGTAGAAGGGAATCACTCCATGCATCGAGCCGTGGTCGGTGAGAGCGACAGCAGGCATGCCCAAGGCCTTGGCTCGCTCGACCAAGTCGTCGATGCGCGAGAGCCCGTCTAGAAGACTGAACTCGGAGTGAACGTGCAGGTGAACGAAGCCCACGGCGGTTATTCTAGTTTACCCCCGGATAGACCGGAGGTCAATGAATCGCACAAACAGCGATTCACCGGGGATCCCACAACACAAAGCGTTTCACTCGGCTGACTGCTCTGCGGAACGAAACTCCCACCTGCCCCTTGTCACACCCACCGTCACCCCCGCGCCTGCCGTAGGGGTTTGGGGACAGATTTAAAATCTGTCCCCAAACCCCTACCCTTCTGTTTTTTCCAAGCGTTCTTTTACCGCTTTCTTGAGGCGTTTTTGCTGGTACATGCCATCGTCGGCTTGGCGCATCAGCTCATCCAGGCTCACCGGAAAAGCGGGGTTGAAGAGGGAAACCCCCAAGCTGAGGTCGAGGGTGAAGGGTTCCTCACTTTGCTTGTTCCATTGGCGCACGCTCCCTGCAAAACGGCTGACCAGGTTAGCCGCACTTGCCGGCGAGATCTCGGTGGCCAGCACGACGAACTCATCCCCTCCGATGCGGGCGAAGATATCCGCTTCCCGGTAAGTCTCTTTCAGGAGGATGCTGATCTGCTGGATCGCCCGGTCACCCGCTTCATGCCCCAAGTGGTCATTGATCCACTTCAACTCGTCCAAGTCGGCGAAGATCAACCAGAGACGGTTTTTCGTCCGTTTGGCGATCTTCAGTTGCTGGGTAGCCATGGTCAGGAAACCGCGACGGTTGAGCAGCCCCGTCAACTCGTCGGTGATGGAGAGGGTCAAGATCTTCTCTTCCATCCGCTTCCGTTCCGTGATATCGCGGACGATGCAGCAGATCACCAAGCCTCCTGCCATTGGCGCCATGCGAGCCTCAAAAGAACGCTCGTCCTGAGCCTGCAAGAGGGAAAACTCGAAGGCTGTCACTTCTTCCCTGGTGGAGGCCTGCTGGAGAGAGTTCAAGCAGGCTGCTCGAAATTGGAGCGGGAGGAGATGCTGCAGCTTGTTCCCCAGAAGGCTTTCCGCGGGGAGGAACGCCTCCGGCTTCCCCAGCTCCGTCTGGGATCCTGCCTTCCAATCGCGAATGGTTCCATCCGCTTCCAGCAGGAAGAAGAGATCCGGCATCGCCTGGAAGATTCCCTCCAATTGGGCGGTGGTGCGACTGAGGCTCTCCTTGGCTTCCTCCAGCCGGCGGAAGGCGCGGGCGTTGGCGATGGCCAGGCTGGAGACGCGGGCTACTAGCAGCGCAAGGTTCAGATAGCGATCACCCATTTGGGGGAAAGCAAAACGGGCTGCTTCCAGAACGCCGATTGTCCCCGCCTCCCCCATCCTCAAGTGGAAGCCGTCCCTCTCCTCGTTCCAGGCGTATTCTTCTCCGGAACGATGGAAGGCCATCAAAGTGGGGAACTCCGACTCCTCGACAGGTGGGCGACTGATCGCCGTTCCCGCTTTTCCCTCCTGGATGGGGAGATAGGTCAATCGAGCCGGAGCGAAGAGCAGGGTGAAGAGCTCCAAGATCCCCTCGATAACGCTTTCCTCGTCTACGGTCTTGGTTAGCCGGCCCAACAGATCCAAGGCCATCCCGTACTCCGCCGATTGCCGCCCGGGGTCGCCGGAGGGGTCTTGGCTCAGCGAATCCTTTGAGCTGCGATTTTCTTTTTCCATGCGCCATTCTAGCACGATCCGGGAGATGAAAAGACGAAAGAAATCCAAACCCAAGGACACTCGTTTGGTAGGCAAGTCCAGATATTCGCCCAGTTGTTGGAGCTGTTCTGCTGCTTGCGGCCAGACGTTGGTATCCAGAAGCAGGAGCGTACGGCAGAATTCGCCGAAGAAGGATCGTGCTGTAGCCTGGTCGAAGCCCCACTCCTCCAGGTATTCGCGCCAGTGCAGAATCCATCCGGGAGTCAGCAGGTAAGCCCCTTCTCGAAGAAACTCTTCCAAGTGGTTTTGCTCCAAGAGCGGATGGCAGCATGGCTGAAAGATGTGCAAGGCGCAATTCCCGATCTGGCGACAAGTCTGTTCTTGTATGGTCAGACAAGGTCCACCGAATATCTCCAACCGGTCATAGCGTGTGGATAGCTCTTTGAAGAACAGCTCCAGCGCTTCTTTCCTCATGCGTCCAGTGCAGCGGGCCGGGAAGGTGGCCATCTCTACGTCGGGGAAGGCGCCATCGGCCAGGACAGCCTTCACCTCCGGAGCTAGATTACGGCAGAAGACCAGGCAGAGCTTAGGTGAGGGACTCATCGATCCAATCCAGGGGGTAATGACCCCATCGTCGAACGGTATCGGCGATGGCGGAGAGCGTTCCCTCGCTAACCTGCCAAGGGATCTCCCCGTGGTTGTCCGCCAGGATGAAGCCGCCCCCCTTCCCCGCCTTGGCGATGGCTTGCTTCACCTCGCGCTCAGCGTCAGCCGCCGTCCAGTGGCGCATCTGGATCCCGTTCAAGTTCCCCAGGAGAGCCAGTTTTCCGGAAGCAACCCGTTTCAATTCGGCCAGATCCTCCAGCGCGCTTACCCCCACTCCAGCCGTCCCTGTTGCGGCCAGGTCATCCAGGATGGGAAGGGCCCGTCCCGAGGCCAGATGAGTAACGGTGGGTCCGAGGATCCGCGGCAGGGTGCGGCAGGCGACCAGGAAGCCGGTTTTTCGGTACAGATCCGGCGGGATCACAGTCGGCGATGAGACCGGGTCGAAATAGGCGATGGCCGTGGCGCCGGCGGAGAGCTGGGCGTTTGCCCAAGACACGCACCACTCCTCGTTGACGCGCATCAACTGCCAGAATGCCTCGGGCTGCTCAAGGATCAACTGCAGGTAAGCCTCGAAGCCCATTTGCATGACCGGCAGGGAGAAGGGCGAAATCGCTACCCCAAGGATTGGGATAAGAGACGACTGTTCTTTCATCAAGGAGATGGCTTTCAGCGCTTCGACCAGGACGGGCGTCTCTTCCACGCGCGGAGGTTTCAAGCCGGCGATAGCTCTTACGTCAGAGAGGAAGGGGGTCGCCGAGTTGGGTGGCCCGTCCTCGAACCAAACCACTTCCCCTCCCCAGGCCTCGATCTCGGCCGGAGCATAGAAAAATCCGTCCAGACAATCGTGTCCGTAACGGTTTTGCATGCGCAACTGCGCTTCTGCCACGTTCTCTCCCCGTGAGAAATACTGACGCAAGGGCATCCCCAGTTCTCTTGCGCCATGCAGACTGAGGAACAGGAAAAAGGGCACACGGTCCGCTTCCTGGTGGCCGAGAGCGGTCAAGACACGCTGTAAAGGTGTCATTGCGCTGCTCATTTCTGCTCCTCCACAGCCTCTTTGACCAGAGAAACCGCTTCTGCCGCATTTCGTCCCATGGCGTCAGCCCCCACATCGCGCCAGAGCCGGCTGTCAAAAAGAAAGGGCGCCCCGCCGACAATCAATCGGGGCGGGAGCCAGCCAGCACAGTCGCCGGAGTCGCCCAGCAGTTTACGAAGTTCGGCCACGCGCAAGGCTGAATGCAGCATCAGTACCGAAATCAAGAGAATCTGCACTCCCTCCCGCTTGACACGGCGCGCCAGATCGACGGCCGTCAAACCATGCCCGAAATCGGTCAATTCGTATCCACTTGCTCGCAGAGCGGAGATCACGATGCGTTTTCCCAGAGCATGGCAATCCTCCAACACAGCGATGGCTATCTTGGGTTGGTCGGTGCGCTGTGGGCTCATCGGGGGGAGGAACTCATCAACCAACTCCTCCGCGATCCGTCCGGCCATATAGACTTGGGCCAGGGAAATTTCCCCGGCCTCCCAACGAATTCCAATCTGCTCCAGGGAAGGAATTACCAGTGACTCCAGGGAAGATACTACTGCTTCCTCTAGGCGCTCCGTCCGCAAAAGAGCGCGTGCGCGAATCCGATCCATCGCCAGCAGGGCCACTTCAAAATCCTGCCAGGCCGCATTGTTCATCGACTTCTCCTTTTCCTATTGATCACACACATCGATCCGCATAAGGCGCCCAATAAGAGGCGGTCTCAAGGCTTGGGGAAGGTGAAAGAACAGCCTGCTTGGAGTGTTTTCACCCAACAGCCGGAGGTCGGTTGAAAGGTCCCCCCGCTGCCGACCAATTGATAAGTGGTTCCAGTCCAGCGGTAGAAGGCGCTTTGGATCCAGCCGGCGGTGATGGCCAGATCCAGGTTCTTGCTCTCCGCCCCCTTGGTCACTGTGACTGAACCCCAACTTACTGGCTGGTGGTAGGGAGTGCCGATCATGTTCCACCCAATTTCCAGGTGTATGGCCGTAGAGGTTTGCTCATTGGCTGGGCCGTAGAGAACCAGAGGTTGCGCAGTCGGCACTTTCAACCAATATCCGTCGCCTAGGGAAAGGAGGATTTGATCTCGGCCTAGATAGATCCCCTGGACCGCATCCCAGGCATAGAGCGGCCACCCGAGCGGGAGCAGAGCGTCCGGGTTGGGATTGGCGAGGGCCAGCGGGATGCTGATCATATTCCAGCCGGCCACCAGATCGTAGTTTAGATTTACCCCTGGGCCGGAGGGGCTGACTACCAGTGTCACCGGCGCCTGCTGAGGCGAGTTGGATGCACCGGCGGCGCTGAGGGTGATGGTGGCGGAGTAGGTTCCTGTTGTTAGGCCGGCAATATCGACGAAAGCGCTGATGATGTCGGTCTCTCCGGTCGAGGCGCCTGTAGTGGGACTCAGGGAGAGCCAAGTGGCGCTAAGAGCGGCATTCCAGTTCAAGATCCCGGTCCCTGCGTTCCAGATGGAGAGGGTCTTCGACAAGGGATTGAGGCCTCCCTGGGTTGCCTGGAAGGTGAAGGAAGAGGGGCTCCAGCCAATCGTGGGGACGGGCGCGACGGAAGTTGTGAAGGCTTTCAGGCAAACATTGGCGGTCTGAAAGAGAGGATCAGGATCGGTGGTGATATCGGTCCAAACGGCGCCAGACGAGCTAGTGTAGCTTTGGCCCGGTCCGGAGGAAGCGCCGCTGGAGTAGCCGGCCACCGCGCACTCGATAGCGATTGGGTTGGTATCGTTGGGCGTGGTCATCTTCACCGCTACGCAGAACTTGCTGCCCGCGGTCACCGGGATCGGGGAGGCGAAGCTGACGGTATGGTAGCCTGGGGAGCGGACCGACGAAGGAGGCGCCGTTGAAGTTGGTCTTCAGGTAGACCTCATAGGCGGCATTGACATCGGTGGTGTAGAAGCTCACTGCGGCGAGGCTCTCGCCGGCCTGTGCGGTGAAAACGTTGGCAAACCAAGCCGTGTTGGTGCCGCAACCGACCTCGCCGATCCAGCCGAGAGGATCGTACTGGTAGGCGCGGCCATAGTTTGTAGTCGCCTCAGCGTTGTTGAAGACGCGGAAGAGATCCAGCTTGCTGTCGTAGTAGGAGAGGTAGAAGTAGCCGCCTTCTCCCCAGCCGCTTCCCCAGTTGTTGCGCACGATGAAGGCGCCGTTGCTGGAAGGGGATCCACTGGCGCCGGTGAAGAGGCTCTTGTCGTAGTTGTCATCCCACCCGACGATGGCCACCCCGTGATTGGTGGCAGTTGACCCGGCGTAGTAGTAGGAGTTGGCGGCGGCGCTGAAGTAGAGATCGTTCCAGTATAGCGAGGCGGTCACGGCGCCGTAAGTCGTCAGGGCGCCCTTGATGTTGTCATTGTTCAGCTTGGTGGCCCGGGGCGGGAGGAAAAGAACCTCCTGGACGTGTTTCTGCACCGGCAGCGCCGAGGGGGTGGAGGGGTCGGGGTAGGGGCTGTCCGCCTCGTTGACCGGTCCCTGCCAGCGAGCCAGGTAGGCGGTGCTCATGGTGGCGTTGCCACCGTGGTTGTAGGCTCCCTGCGGCGCGTTGTCGAAACCGCTCCAGCGGGCCAAATGGTTCTCCGAGAAATCCCACGCTTGACCGGGCATCAAGCCTGATTCCAAAGAAGCCAATGAGGCGAAGGCCCAGCAAGTTCCGTAGGGATTCTGGTTTTTCACCAGGGTCAGCTTTCCCTGCGTGCGCAGATCGTAACTGGCCGGGTAGATGGCTGCAGGGAAGACGGCCTGGCCCCTGGCGTGGGAGAGGGTAATCGGGTCCGGGACCATCTCGCCCGCCTGCAGGATCCTCTCCTCGAGGGAGCGAATGAAGTCTTGGGTCTCCAGGGAGAGGCGGAGAGCGCCGTCCGCCGAAACAGGCGAGGGCAACCCGCACAGCGTGAGAAGGAGGACGGTCAACAACAGCAGAGAGATAACACTTCTTCTATTCCAGTTCATCAGATCACCTCCAATTGAAGTCTTCCGATCCCGTGAAAGACGCAGGGCGCCGGAGGCGCTCAAGCACCCGGACCATTCGCTTTTCACGGAATCTCTTTCGATAGCGTACCACCTATTGAGACGCCAGGCTTCACCAAGATACTCGCGAAAGGTAGCAAAACCTAGGCGGAAATTGAGATAGAACCGATTCTAGCCATTGTTGCCTAAACCAGACTTAGGTCACGTGCAGGGATCGACGGGTAGTCTCGCACAGTCAGTTTTTGTTACACTGATCAGCAGCGATGATGGGAGAAGAATTCCATGGTGCGGAAAGGGATCGCAGCCAAGAAAGGCAATGGCGAAACACTGCCCAACCCCGGTTTGCGGTTGACAATCTTCGCTCTGCACGCAACTGATAGCGATCGTTAAGCGAACCAGGGCACAACTCAAGGAGGAATCATGGAACCATACGCGACAGCCGAGAACATCGGATCCAAGGCTCTGGACTGGCTGGATCGGATCCTTCCGTACAACCGGCATCAGATGAGGCTGAACGTGGCGGCGAGCGTTTTGCTCGTGGTCGACATGCAGCGGTTCTTCCTCGATCCGGCGTCCCAGACCTTCACATGTGGAGGCGTGGCGATTCTTCCGACGGTGAAGCGGCTCTTAGATGCCTTTCGCCGGTTCGGCCGCCCCGTCATCTTCACCCGGCACGTGCATCATCCGAACGATCTCGATAGCGGGATCATGGGATGGTGGTGGGAGGGCAAGTGCCTTGAAGACAGCCAGGAAAGCGAGATCCATCCGGACTTGGCGCCGATGTCCAGCGAGAAAGTGGTCTTCAAGCATCGATACTCGGCCTTCTACAACACGGACTTGGAGACCGTGTTGCGTTGTCTGAAAGTGGAAGACATCGTTGTTTCCGGTGTCATGACCAATCTTTGTTGCGAATCGACGGCGCGCGATGCCTACTACCGGGACTACCGCGTTTTCATTCCAGCGGATGGAACGGGTTCGGTCAACGAGGAGATGCATACCGCCAGTCTCCTGAACCTCGCATTCGGTTTCGCCTGCGTGACGACAGCAGACGCGATCACGGAGAAGATGGGGTCAGGTCTTTATATTTAGCGTTTTGGTATGATGCGGGGCATCACGGCGTTTTAGACAGAGTTTTACAGGTTCTTTCTCATCCCGAGTGGGTAAGGCAGTCTAAAGGTCAACAAGTTCTCTTGGATCATCAGGGCAGACGACAACAAGTCAACTTGCCGCAGGCTGGTAGGACGCCCACTTGAAAAGAGAAGGAACCATTTAGTTTTTATGCAGTGCGACGATAGCGCCTGCTCTTTAATGGAGCGAAGGAGAGCGAAAGGACCGTCTAGGCTCTGGAAAATTCCAGCGCAGATTGGTCTTACTTTGGACCGCAGGTCGCTCGGAGGGTTAGCCTTCTTTTGGGGGATCTTTCACCCCGGGGTCGTTTTCGGCGACTTTGGCGGGCGGAGGCTGCAGGCGCTTGCGCACCCGACGCCAGATCCAGAAAGCAAGGACCGTCACGGCAAGGGCTACCAGGACGATCTCATACTCGCGATAATACGGCTCCAGCGCCTGCCAATTCTGCCCCATGGCATAACCGGCATAGGTCAAGACGGCCGACCAGATCAACGAACCAAAGAAGGTGAAGAGGGAGAACCGCAGGGGGTTCATCCGCGCCATTCCCATCGGCAAGGAGATGAAGGTCCGCACTACGGGGAGGAGGCGAGAGAAGAAGGCGATCTTCTCGCCGTGGCGGCGCAGCCAGACTTCGGCATGGTCTAGCTTCTCCTCGGAGAGGAAGAGGAAGCGGCCGTAACGACGAAGGACGCGGCGCACCCAGGCTTCCTGTCCCCACCAGCCCAACCAAAAGACCAGCAGGGATCCCACCAGATTGGCGAAAGCGCCCACCAGGATCACCCACCACAGGTTGAACAGCCCGGTGCCGGCCAAATAGCCGGCGAAGGGCATCGTAATCTCGGAAGGGATCGGGATCAAGGCCGACTCCAAGGCCATTAGCAGGAAAATGCCCCAATACCCGGTAGCTGAGATCATGTTGATGATCCAACCGGCTACAGCGGCAATAATATCGTGAATCAAAAGAACCCCCTCATCTTCTTGTGCTCACATTGACCGCTATTGTAGCAGCCGGGAGGAGTGGGAGCGACACGAGAGGCGATTCCCCTAACCGCGCTCCTCTCCGCAGAAGTGCATAAACAAATCTGCAAAGATCAGGGATGCCGGGAAGAGCTGGGAAATATCGATCGACTCGTGGGGGGAGTGCGCGCTGGAGAGCTGGCCCGGACCCAGGATGACAGTGGGGATCCCGCCATAGGCAGCCAGAAGGCCGCCATCGCTCCAGGCTGGGAATGCGCCAAAAGCCATTTCTTTCCCGAGGACTCGCATGATGCTTTCCTGGACGCAACGGGCCAGGGGTTGGCCGGGATCCAACCAATATGCCTCATGCACGATCCCCTCCTCCATCCGGCTACTTTCCATGATCCGCACGGTGGCCTGAAACGATGGATCTTCCATCTGCAGGCGGTCCAAGAGGTCTTGCAGTTCCGTCAGCACACTTTCGCGAGATTCTCCCGGGATCCAGCGGCGATCCAGTTGCAGGAGGCAGCGCCCCGCCACCGTGCTTGGCTGGGTCCCTCCCTCGATTCGTCCATAGTTCAAGGTCGATGGGCCCAGCCAGGGGTGACGCCGTTCTGCCAACGCATTCAGCAAGTCATCCTCCAGGCGATGCAGGAAGCGTCCGGCCAGAGTGATGGCGTTCACCCCCTCCTGCTGGCGGCCGCCATGTAGCGGAACGCCTCGGAACTCGATCTGGAACCATTCCAAGCCTCGGTGCCCCAGGCAGGGCGTCAAGCCGGTCGGTTCTCCAACTACCGCTCCATCTGCTCGCAAGCCGCTGCGCAGCAAGGCCCGCGCCCCCGCGCTTGCCCCTTCTTCGTCGGCTAACGCGGCGAAGAGGACCTGCCCGCAAAGGGAGATGCCGGCTCGCTTCAATCCGGCCAGGGCGACCATGGCGCAAGCCAGGCTGCTCTTCATATCCACTGCTCCGCGGCCAAAGAGGAAGCCCTCTTTTACCTCGCCGCGATAGGGATCTCCCTCGTATTCCCCCGGCGGAACTGTATCGGTATGGCCGCACCAGAGGAGGGCCGGCTCGTGCCCCATGCCCAGGCGGGCGAAGACGTTCGGGCGTCCTCCACGAGGCGACTCCAGCCAGGACGAAATGCCTTCTTTCTGAAAGAAGCAGCGGATTGCCTCTGCGACATTTCGTTCTTGACCTCTTGTTTGTGAGTGAGAGGGGATGGCGATCAATTCCTTGGCCAAGGCCAGGATTTCTGCGGCCGTAATGCTCTGGACCACCCGCTCCCATGGTTCGACGGTCACTCAGCGTCCTCCCGGCGCTGGTGGAAATCCAGATAGACTTGCTCTCGCAGGATGGGTTCGCTCCAGAATCTTGCCCCCACTTCAGCCAGAACTCGCACCATGGTCAGGAGGGCCTTCTCTCCCACTGGCGTTACAGTGGCCGCGGCGAACTCGCGGGAATGGATCTCCACGCCGGGAGGGGCGAAAGCCACGAAGGCGTAGGCAGCAGGGATCGCTTGGCTCACGTTGCCGAAATCGGAGGAGCCGGGGTAGGGGTCTTCAGGCAGGATATCGCTCAGTCCCTGGTCGCGCATGCTCTCTTCCAGTAATGCGGAGAGGGCCGGGTTGTCTCGGATCTCATCGCAGGGAAGCCCCGCCGCCTCGATCTCCAGGCGGCAGCCGGTTGCCAGAGCCGCTCCGCGGGCACAATCGACGACCCGCTCGCGCAGAAGGTTCAGTTCCTCCCGATGAGGCATGCGCACCATGAACTCGACCTCGCCTAGATCGGGGATGACATTCGCCGCCGTTCCGCCCCGCGTGACGATCCCATGCACCCTGGCGGTGGGAGGGAGGTGCTGGCGCAAGGCGTTCACCGCCTGGAAGGTGAGCAGCACAGCCTCCAGGGCGTTGATCCCGGCCTGCGGGTTGGAGGCGGCGTGGGCGCTTTTCCCAAGGAAGCGGAAGCGAAGATGATCCACAGCCAGGGCCTTTCCCCGGGCGATGTTCAGCGTCTCCGGATGCACCATCACGGTGGCGTCGATCCCCTCGAAAACTCCCTCGGCCAGCATCGGGATCTTCCCGCCGAGGGTTTCCTCGGCTGGCGTGCCGATCACCAGGAGGCGCCCCTGGTTGAGGCTGCCCTCTTCCCTCAGGCGCAGCAGAACAGCGCCGGCTCCCACTGCGCTGGCTGCGATGAGGTTATGGCCGCAACCATGGCCGATCTCGGGAAGGGCATCGTATTCAGCCAGGAGAGCGAAGGCCGGGCCTTCCCAAGATGCCGGGCAATCGGCCTGGAAGGAGGTGGTGAGGCCGCCCAGGCCGGTTCGCAAGGCGAACCCCCGGGAGCGAAGAAAGTCACCCAGAAGCTCGCAGGCGAAGCGCTCCTGGAGACCCAACTCGGGCTTCTCAAAGAGGGACCGGTTGATCGCCAGAAGTTGTGGCGCCAGTTCCGTGGTGAGTTGTTCAATTCTTTGCTTAAGATGTTCTTCCATGATGCTAGAGCCTCCAGCATGCTGCCCGGTGGCCGCTTTCCAGCTCTTCTAAAGCCGGTTCGTCCTCCTTGCACCGGGGCAGGGGGATTGGGCAGCGAGGGTGAAAACGGCAGCCGGATGGGATTTGCACTGGGTTGGGGGCTTCCCCTCGAAGGATTACGCGAGGGCGGGCCGCCCTCGGCTCGGACCGGGGCATGACCTCCACTAGAGCTTGGCTGTAGGGGTGACGAGGTTTTTGGATCACTGCTTCGGCTGGCCCCACTTCCACGATTTTGCCCAGGTACATGATGGCCGCATGATCGGCCAACACCCAGGCTAAAGCCAGGTCGTGGGTGATGAAGAGGTAGGAGATGCGGTAGCGGTCGCGCAGCGAGACCATCAGCTTCAGGATATCCGCCCGCACCGAGACGTCCAGCATGGAAACCGGCTCATCAGCCACGAGGAAAAGTGGCTCCAGGATCAGCGCAGCGGCAATGGCGACCCGCTGCCGCTGTCCGCCGGAGAGCTCGTGCGGGTAGCGGTCAAGATAATCCTCAGTGGGCTTTAAGCCGGCATTTTCTAAAGAGGCAGCGACCCTCTCCCGGCGGTCAGCCTCGCTCTTGGCCAGGCGATGGATCGCCAACGGCTCGGAAACGATGTCGTAGACGGTCTCGCGGGGGTTCAAGGATTGGTAGGGATCCTGAAAAATCATCTGTGCGCGTCGGCGGAACTGCTTCATTTCTGTGGCCTTCATCCGCAGTAGGTCCTGGCCGAAGAATTCGATCTTCCCCGAGACGCAGTCCGGCTCAAGCAGATCCAGAACCGCCTTCCCAGTCGTGGTCTTGCCACAGCCGGATTCCCCAACCAAAGCGAATACTTCTCCCTCGCCGATGGAAAAGGAGATGCCATCCACTGCTCGAACGACCTTTTTGACCGCTCCGCTCTTCCCTTGCAGGAAACTGCTGCGCAGAGGAAAGTGTACTTTCAGTTCTTCCACCCGCAAGATCTCAGGCGCCAATGATTCCCCTCCGGTAGATAGCCCCCGGCAGGGTGTTCTATCTAGCCCCCGGCAGGGTGTTCTATCCATGGCAAGCTACACTGTGGCGCGGTCCGCGCTCCAGGAGAAGCGGTTGTTCCCGGGAGCAGATGGCCATGACCTCTGGGCAGCGGGGGTGAAAACGGCAGCCGGGAGGAACCTCAATCAAGTTGGGCGGCGTGCCCGGAATCGAGTCGGCCATCGAACGAGATCCTTGCAGGCGCGGGAAAGATCGCAGCAGACAACGCGCGTAGGGGTGGCAGGGGGTTTGGAAGAGGGTCTCGATGGGCCCGATCTCCACAATCTGGCCAGCGTACATCACCGCTGCCCGATCACAGGTGTCGCCCAGCACGGAGAGGTCATGGGTGATTAGGATCATGGCCATTCCCAACTCTTTGCGCAAGCTCTCCACCAGCTCGAAGATCTGCGCCTGGACCATCACGTCGAGGGCAGTGGTAGGCTCGTCCCCGATAACGATGCGGGGGCGGCAGGCCAGGGCCATGGCGATCATCACCCGTTGGCGCTGCCCGCCGCTGAACTCATGGGGATAGTCGTTTACCCTCCGCCCTTCCAGTTCCACCCTTTCCAACAGCGCTTGGGCCTGTTTGCCGGCATCTTTCTCGCTTACCGGCTGGTGCAGGCGAATGGCTTCAGCGATCTGGTCCCCTACCCGCTGCACCGGATTGAGGGCGTTCATCGCCCCTTGAAAGATGATCGAGATTTCCTTCCAGCGGAAACGACGCAACTCTTCCGCGGTGAAAGTCAGCACGTCTCGTCCCTGATAGAGGATTTTGCCGGAGTCGATTCGTCCATTGGGCGGCAGAAGGCGCAGAAGCGAAAGCGCGGCGGTGGTCTTGCCGCAACCGGATTCGCCGACCAAGCCCAACGATTCCCCTTCCTCCAGAGTGAAGCTGACCCCATCCACAGCCCTCACCATTCCTTGGCGCATGGAGAAAGAGACGTGCAGATCCTGCACATCCAGGAGTGGCATCTCAGCGCTTCCTCAGCTTGGGGTTGAGAATCTCATCCAGCGCGTACCCCATGAAAGTGAAAGCCAACACCACCAGCAGGACGCACAGCCCGGGAGGGACCAGGAACCAATAAGCGCCGTTGGAGATGGCGCCCGAGGCGAAGGCAAAGTGCAGCATCATCCCCCAACTGGGGCGGGTGCTGTCGCCCATTCCCAGGAAACTGAGGGTGGTCTCGGAGAGGATCGAGACAGCTACAATAAGGATGGTGTTGGCGAAGATCAGCGGGAAAACGTTGGGCAGCACGTGGCGACCCATGATTCCCCAGCGGGAGGAGCCCAGGGCGCGAGCCCGCTCCACGAAAGGCCGCTCCTTCACCGCCAAGGCCTGGGCGCGAACCAGGCGGGCCGTGCCGGCCCATCCGGTCAGGCCGATCACCAGGATGATGTTCCACAGACTGGCCCCCAGCAGAGCGGCCAGGATCAGCATCAAGGGAAGCCAGGGAAGCACCAGGAAGACATCGGTGAAGCGCATCAGGACGGCATCCGTTCCCTTTCCCAGGTAGCCTGCCGTCAAACCGACAAAGGCGCCCACCGACATTGAGACGACGGTGGCCAGGATCCCCACCATCAACGAGACGCGGCTCCCGGCGATCAATCCCAGCAGGACGTCCCGGCCCATGTCGTCGGTCCCCAGCCAGTGCGCTGCGCTGGGCGGTTGCAGGACATCGGCCGGGGAGCCGAACTCCAATGGATCGTAGGGCCAGAGGATGGGTCCGAAGATCGCCACCAAGACGAAGAAGAGGAAGAGAATCAACCCGGCCATCCCCATCCGGTTGGCTCGGAAGAGGGACCAGTTTTCTCGCCACCCTTTCCGTTGCCTTGCCCTCGCACCCGGGAGACAGATTCCGGGGACAGATTTCAATCTGTCCCCGCGCTGCTTTGATCGAATGGAAGGGAAGTGAAGGTGTACCATTCCTTACTCTTTCACCCGCGGGTCGAGAAAACGGTAGGTCAGGTCGGAGAGGAAGTTGGCGCCCACCACGGCGATGGCCGTTATCAGGAAGATCCCCTGCAGCAAGGGGTAGTCGCGTCCCGCCAGGGCGTCATACATCAGCCGGCCCAGGCCGGGCCAGGAAAAGACTGTCTCCACCTGGAGGGCGCCGGTGATGGTGAATCCCAGGTTCAGGGCGATCAGCGTGACCATCGGGATCATTGCATTGGGCAGGGCGTGCCGGCGGAGGACCCGTCCTTCTGACGCTCCCTTGGCTCGAGCGGTAGTGATGTAGTCTTCGGTCAGCACGTCGATTAGCGCGTTGCGCATGATCAGCGCGTACTCGCCCAGTAGCACCAGGGCCAAGGTCACTCCCGGCAAGACGAGATGCCAGAGCGTATCGGGCAGCCTTTGCCAGAATCCGGCCATGGAAAGAGTCGGGGTGAGCATGCCGGAAGTTGGAAACCAGCGCAGTGTCACGGCGAAGAGAGCCACCATCAGGATTCCCAGCCAGAAGGTGGGCATGGCGTATGTCACCAGGGCAAAGCCCAAGGCGGCCACATCCACCCGTTTCCCTCTCTTCCAGGCGGCGATAATTCCCAGCAGCGCCCCGCCCAGGATGGCCAGCGCTTCAGCCGCTACGGTCAATAGCATAGTGGCCAGAAAGCGTTCCATGATAATGCCCCCGACCGGTTTCTTGTAGATGAAGGAGGTTCCGAGGTTGCCCGAGGTCAGGTTGATCAGATAGATCCCGAACTGCTGGTACCAGGGCTTGTCCAATCCGAACATCTCGGCCACCTTCTGCGTCGCCTCCGGGGACATGCGGGGGTTGCGCACCAACATCGAGACCGGATCCCCCGGCATCACCCGGAAGAGGAAATAGTTCATCACGAGGATGATCAGGATCGTCAGCAGGGCTTGGAACAGCTTGCTGAAGAAGTAGCGGCGGGTCATCCTGAGCGAAGCATGATGATCTTGCCTCCCTTTAGGCAGGCGTTCGGCTAGAGGCCGGGCAGACGGCTGACCATGGAACAGGCTTCGCCCCGCGTGCTGGTTTGATCCGGGTGGAAGGTCCCATCCGGATACCCGGTGATGAGACCCATCGTCTTGGCGGTCTCGATGGATCCAAATCCCCAGTATTCAAGGGGGACATCGGCGAAGGAAGGCACTTCCGGCGTCCCGCCTGCGGCGCCCTCCAGTCGCACGATCATGGCCGCTTCCTCCGCGCGCGTAACTGGGCGGTCCGGTTGGAAGGTTCCATCCGGATAGCCGGTGACGACCCCGGCTTGGACTGCGGCAGCGATCGAGGCTGCAGCCCAATGGCCATTCGCGTCGCTGAAGGCAGCCGCTATTGGAGAGGCCGGCAAGGTTTTGGCGCGCACCAGCATGGTCACCAGCTCGGCCCGGGTGATCGGCGCATCGGGCCGGAAGCTGCCATCCGGGAATCCTTTGACCAGGCCCAAGCTGACCAGCTTGGTTACCGCTGGGGCAGCCCAATGGCCGGCCAGGTCAGGGAAAACCAAGGCAGTAGGGGTGGAGCTGGGGGTGGGCGTCGGCGAAGGAGTACTCCCGGCTGGGGCGGCGCTAAGGTAGTTCTCGGCCGTGTTGGCGTAGAAAAGCGCTCCATCGCCGATCACCGGGACGATCCCCTCCACCTTGTCCTTGCGCACCGCCTGGATGGAGGTGTCGTAGCAAAGAATGCAGTAGGGAAGGTCCTCGTAGAGGATTCTTTGGGCTTCCCACACCGCGTCTTGCCGAGAGCTGGGGTCGATCAGGGTGGCTTGCTTGACCACCAGCGCGTCGAAGATAGGGTTGCCGTAGTAGCAGTCGTTGTTGGTACCGATCTGGCCGCTGGTCAATATGTTCAAGAGGGTGCTGGGATCCACGTCGCCGCCCCAACCCCAGATGAACATGTCGAAGTCGGCGCCCTGGAAGATGCGGTCATTGAGAGCCCCATCGTCCACCGTTTCCAGCTCTGTGTCCAAGCCGACCTTCTGCAGGTAACTCTTGATCATTTGCCCGGCCTTCACTTCCTGGGTGTTCTCCGAGCGGAGAAGAAAGCGCAGCTTCAAGGGATTGCCGGATGGATCCTCGCGCATCTTGTCGCCATTGATGTCTTTGCAGCCGGCGGCATCCAGCAAGGCATTGGCCTTGGCGGGGTCATACGAACGCAGTTCCCCCGGCGTGGGCTGGTAATGCCAGAAGGGATCGGTCGGCGGGATCAAGGTCGTCCCAGGGTTGCCTTCTCCTTCCAGGGCGAGGGCAATGATCTCCTGCTTGTCGATGGCCCACTCCAGGGCTTGGCGCACGCGTTTGTCCAGCAAAACTGGGTTCCCCTTGGAGCTGGGGTCGGTCCAGCAGTTGAAAGCCAATTCAGTGAAGCCGTTTTCCTCGAAGCCGTGCAGCCAGATCCCAGGATCTCCCTGCAACCCCTTCAACTGGCTGGGAAAAAGATTCAGGGCGACATCGATCTCCCCCACCAGAAGAGACTGGGCCATCGTGTCGCGATTGGCATAGATCAAGAAGAAGACGCCGTCCATGCGGGGAGGACCGCGGAAGTACTCTTGGTTGGCATCCAGGCGCAGGCGCTCGGATTTTTTCCATTCACCGAACTTGAATGGACCCGTGCCCACTGGGTTATCGTTGGCGTACATCTCCAACTCAGTGGAGGGCACGTCTTTCCAGAGATGCTCGGGTAGGATGGGGGTGGGGTTCAGGAGCATGTTCGCCTTCGGCTCGCTGGTCTTGATGACCACGGTCAATTCATCTTTAGCCTCCACCGACTCGATCCCCCGGAGAAACTCGGCATTCAAGCCCAGGCCGGTTTCTAGGATCAGGTTATATGTGAACTTGACATCTCGAGAGGTGAAAGGTTGTCCATCGTGCCATTTCACTCCCGACCGCAAATGGAAGGTCCAGGTCAGGTCGTCAGCGCTTCTTTCCCAGCTCTGGGCCAAAGACGCCTGCGGTTCCAGATTGCGGTCAAAAGAGACTAGCGAATCGTAGATCAGCAGGAAGGCCTCAAAGGAAGCGCGTTCGTAAGCTACGAAGGGGTTCAGGCTGTCCAGATCCTCGGTCGTGCCGATGGTCAGGTATCGCGGTTCCGCCACAGCCTGCCCGGGAACCAATCCCAGCCCTCCGCCGATCAGGGCCAGCGCCAACAACCAGACCATTGCTTGTTTCCACAGTGCGCGCGTCATCATTTCTCCTTTCCGTTTATCGTCGCGACTTCATCGATGCGGAAGAACCCTTCCGCCGTGTCTAAGGTAGCGGCGACCCCTAAAGGCAAGGTCGCGCGGTCTTTGGTGTGGCCCAGAGGGAGCCCATAGAGGACCGGGCGCCCCAGCGGCTCCAGCAACTCGAAGAGGATGTCCTCCAGGCTTCGTTGGTTGAAAGATCCGGGATCCAGCTTGCGAGGCTCGCAGTCCAGGCATTCGCCGATGAGGATGCCCCGGGCGGCCTCTAGCTTTCCCGCGTTCAACAAGTGAGTGAGTAGATGGTCCATTTGCCAGGGCTCGGTCTCTAATTCTTCCAGGAAAAGGATACAGCCTTCCGTGCGGATTTCCCAAGGTGTTCCCAGGGAGGCGCAAACCAGCGTCAAGTTCCCCCCCACGAGGGACCCCTGGACCCGTCCGGCATTGATCTTCAGCAGGTACTTGTCGGGATCGGCCATTTTAATCTCCCCCAACGGCTCATCGCCGGTGAGCGCGCGCAGGAGGAGGTCCTTCTTGTAGGCCGTCATCGATTCCGGATCAAAGCCCGCCAAACTGGGGCCATGAAAGGTCACCAAATCAGCTTCCCGGCCGATGGCCAGGTGCAGCGCGGTGATGTCGCTGTAGCCAAGGAAGATTTTCGGATTTCCCCGGATCACGTCAAAGTCCAGCAGGCGGGGCAGGCGGGCCGCCCCAATCCCCCCCTGGCTGCAGAAGACGGCGTCGATCCCGGGGTGATCGAAAGCCCAGAGCAGGTCCGCGGCGCGGTCCGCGTCGAGGCCCGCATAGTCGTAGTGGCGGTCATAAGCATGCGCCCCCACCTTCACCTGAAACCCCCACGACTCCAACGCGGCGATCCCCCTCCAAAGCTCGCTGCGCTTCCAGGGGCCGCTGGAGGGGGACACCAACCCGACCGTATCTCCTAGACGCAAGCGTCTTGGCTTCAACATGGCTGCATCCTCCTTCTTCACGCTTTGCTCTCTCAATATACACGTTGTCCCCTGGAAAACGAAACGATGATATGGGCAGGTTTGAAACCTGCCCCTACGGAAACTGACAAAATAGGCTGGCTCCTCTGGAAAACGAAACGAAAGGATTCAAACGAAACAACCATGGGCTGCCGTAGGCAGCCCATGGTTGAAATAGGAGGGTAGAAGGAGAGGATGATAGCCCCCGGCAGGGCGTCTTTTCCTACTGAATCTGGCTGGGCATCTCTCCCAGGGTCACCGTCAGGCTGAGGGTCTGGCCATTGCGCCAGACGGTGAGGGTGAGCGCGTCGCCGGCTTGCTTGGAGAGGATCAACTGACTCAACTCCTCGGCCTTGATGATGGGGGTTCCGTCCGCTGCCTGGATGACGTCATCGGCCAAGAGGCCAGCCTTCGCCGCAGGACCGCCAACCGAGACGCTGCCGACCAAAGCGCCGGAAGCCTGGGTCAGGTTCAATTGCTTGGCGATCTCCTCGGTCACTCCAGCGAAGGTGATCCCCATCCATGCTCGGGTTACTTTCCCGTGCGCGACGATGTCTTGGAAAGAGCGGCTGGCGGCGTCGATGTTCACGGCGAAACCGATCCCTTGGGCCGATTCGATGATGGCTGTATTAATTCCGATCACCTCACCGTTGATGTTGACCAAGGCGCCCCCGGAGTTGCCGGGGTTGATGGCAGCGTCGGTTTGGATTAGGTCCATCAGGGGATTGCCGCTGTCCGGGTCGCTGATGGTCCGGTTTAGGGCGGAGACGACCCCCACCGTGACCGAATTCTCGAAGCCGTATGGGTTGCCGATGGCGATCGCCCACGAGCCTACTTTCAAATTGGCATTGTCGGCCAGTTTCGCTTCGGGCAGGTTGGCGCCGTCGATCTTGACCACAGCGATGTCGGCAAGTGAGTCGGCGCCGACCACGCTGCCGGTGAAGGTGCGGCCGTCGGGGAGGGTCACTTTGATCGCGACAGCATTCTTTACCACATGGTTATTGGTCAGGAGGTAGCCATTCCCGCCGTCCACGATCACCCCCGAGCCCTGCCCCTCTTGGGGCTGTTGCTGCTGGGGAATGGCGTAGTAGCCGGGGAAGTTGAAGCGATCGTCCTGCTGGACGGTTTGGTAAGTGGTGTCGATGAAGACGACAGCAGGGTTCACTTTCCCCACCGCCAAGGTGATGGCATCCTCAGTGGTCTCGTTGACCCCCTGCGGTTCGCTGGTTGTAGAGGGGGAGAAGATCTCCGCCAGGGAGGTGCTGGTGTTGGTGGCCAGTTGCCGCGAAACAATGGGGACAGATTTCAAATCTGTCCCCATTGTTTCCGAGAAGGGACCAGCACAGCCCGCAAGTACCAGGACTGCCAGCAGCGGGACGATCCACAGCACGGTTCTTTGTATTTTCATCTTTTTACGCTTCCTTTCTGTATTTTCCTTAGTAAAGCGGACTCGTGTGAACGGCGGGGTAAGGAAATGTGAAGATGAAATAAAGAATGCTAGACAGCCTGCGGCAGCGCCGTTAATGGGGACAGATTTAAAATCTGTCCCCATTAACGATAATGTTGCCGCAGGCTATAATGTTGCCGCAGGTTGGCAGTAATTGAGTGGCTAAGTGGCTAAGTAGTTATTAAACTACTAAACCACTTAATCACTTAACCACTGATTCAATGAGACAGCCTGCGGCTAGACAGCCCCCGGTAGGGTGTCCTGACTAGATCACTAAACTACTTGACTACTTAATTACAATAAGAAATCTGCCCCCCTGGCCGAAAGGAGAGAAACGCACCGGATGAGGAGAAGAGGTGTTTAAACATTTCCGTCGCATGTTATCAATCTACAAGGGGGCGGGATGGCACTTCGCCCTCTCGCAACTGCTGGTCGCCTTGGCGATCACTGCTACCCTGCTGATTCAGACCTTGAACGGCCAACTGGTCAATCAAGGGGTCCAAGCAGGCAACGTCGATGTGGTCATCAATACCTCGTTGTGGATGATCGGGCTGGCCATCATCGGGGCCTTCTTCAGCATTGGCAACGCTGTCTATGCCGTCATTTTCTCCGAGGAGACAGGCAACTACTTGCGGGTCAAGACCTACCGCAAAGCGCAGAGCCTCTCTTTCGGCAACATCGACCGCTTCCGCACCAGTGACTTGCTGGTGCGACTGACCGACGACATCACCAATATCCGCACTGCTGTGCTGTACGGAATGATCATCATCCTGCAAGCTCCCCTGGCCATTCTCATCACCTTCATTCTGACCTGGGTGATGGCCCCTTCTCTGATCTGGATCATGGGGGTGGTAATGGTGGTTGTGGTGATCGTCATGGGATTCCTGCTGAACGGGGTGCAGAAGATGTTCAGCGACCGCCAACAACGCTTGGATCAAGTCAACAGCGTGCTCCAGGAGAACTTGGCCGGCGTGCGCGTGGTCAAGGCTTTCGTGCGCGAGAAGCACGAGTCGAGGCGTTTCGCCGCTGCCGCGGAGGAATTGAGGAAGACCTCGCTGGCGCCAGCCATTCGCATCGCCATGGTCAACCCGGCCACAAATATCATCGTCTATCTGGCCACGGCTGCCGTCCTCTACTTCGGCGGCTCGGGGGTGATGGTCTCGCAGACCCTCTCCTTGGGTCAGGTAGTGGTCTTTGCCCAATACCTGCTCTACATCATCGTGCCGATGGTGATGCTGGCCTACCTGTTGCCCTACCTTGAGTCGGGGGAGACCTCCGCAGGACGGATCTTCCAGGTGTTGGACGCTGAACCGGAGGTGCAGGACAAGCCTGGGGTGGAACCCATCGACTGGGAGAGATTGAAGGGCGGCGTAGTCTTCGAGCACGCCTCCTTCGGCTACCGCAGCGAGGATGGCCAAATGGAAAGCGCCATGGTCCTCAAGGACATTAACCTCGAGGTGGAGCCCGGCCAGACGATCGGTTTCCTCGGCGCCACCGGCTCCGGCAAATCGACGCTGGTACACCTGGTCCCCCGCTTTTATGACGTAGTCGAAGGGAGGGTCCTGATCGACGGCATCAACGTGCGTGACTTCCCTCAGTCGCAGTTGCGGCAGATGGTCAGCCTGGCCTTGCAGGAAGCGGTCCTCTTCTCCGGCACAGTGCGGGCCAATCTGTTGGTGGGGCGGCCCGAGGCCAGCGAAGAGGAGATGATGGAGGCTTCTGCTGCGGCTGATGCGCATGGATTCATCACTGCCATCCCCGAGCGCTACGATGCCCGCGTCACCCGCCGCGGCAACAACTTCTCCGGCGGGCAGCGCCAGCGCCTCTCCATCGCGCGCGCACTGGTCCCCAAGCCGCGCATCCTGATCCTCGACGACAGCACCTCGGCGGTCGACGTCGGCGCCGAGGCGCGAATCCAGAAGGCCTTGCGCGGCTTGCTGGGGAAGACCACTACCTTCTTCGTGGCCCAGCGCATCAGCACGGTCTTGACAGCCGACCAGATCGTCCTCTTGGAGAACGGCCGCCAAGTGGCGGTGGGCAACCACACCCAACTGATTGCCACCAGTCCCCTCTACCGGGAGATCTTCGAATCGCAACTGGGGAAGCTGGAGGATCTGCCTTCCAGTGTCGGCGGTTCTCGCCAAGAGCTGAAAGCGGAAGGAGGCCCGGCATGAATACTACCACCACTGAGGCCACCGTCCTGCGCGATCGAGTGACGGCGGATCCACCCTCGCCGAAGGCTAAACCTCGGCAAACACTCGGCCGCATGTTGCACTACATGACCTTGGAGCGGGGGCTGTTCTGGTCCATGATTGTCCTTCTGTTCATCTCCCAAGGTTTGAAGGTGGCCTTGCCGGTCCTTATCGGGCGTGCCATCGACATTATCTCCGGAGCAGCCGGGGGTCCGGCCACCGGAAGTTCCCGCGGGACCCTCCAAGATCTGCAAGTGGTAGTTCTCGTCATCGTCGCGGTGGGGTTGGGGATTGTCCTTTTCAGCTATTTCCGCGACAGGGTAGTGGCTATCCTCGCCGAGAAGGCTTCTTATCATCTGCGCACCGAGCTCTTCAACCACATCCAGTCGCTTTCCCTCAGCTTCTTCGACCGCCAACCGATCGGAGAACTGATGAGCAACGTGACCAATGATATCGGCGTGGTCAATGCCTTTTATACCAACGGGGTCAGCCGGATCTTGCGGGCCACTTTGATCATCTTGATGACGGTGGTGGTAATGTTTATCCTCAACATCTCCCTGACAGTGACTGTCCTGGTCGTCATCCCGCTCATGCTGCTGCTGGTGGGGGCGCTGGGGCGGGTGGCCGGGCCGGCCTTCGCGCGCTTGCAGGAACAGCTCGGCGCCACCAACGGCTACATGGAGGAGACCATCTCCGGCGGCAAGACAATCATTGCCTACCGCCAGCAGCAACAAGTCGGCGACTTCCTGGAGAAGCACAGCAATACGGTGCGCGACACCGGCGCTCGGGCGCAGTTCACCGCGCTCCTGGCCACTCCCGTAATGGGTGTGGTGAACAACATCCAGACGGCTCTGGTAGCCCTGGTCGGATCGATTATGGCCATCGAGGGAGCTTTCGGCTTCGGGACAGTAGTGATCTTCCTCACTTATGCCATGCAGTTGCAAGACCCGATCCAGGAGCTCGGCCAGATCTATAATTCCTTCCTGGCGGCGATGGCCGGCGCCGACCGGGTTTTTTCCATCCTCGACGAAGAACCCTCGGTGAAAGACCGGCCGGATGCTGTGCAACTTCAGCCGATAGAGGGGCTGGTCCACTTCGAACACGTAGATTTCAGCTATCTGCCGGGCCGCCGCGTCCTGCGGGACAACAGCTTTGAAGCGTTCCCCGGGCAGATGATCGGCTTGGTGGGACCTACCGGAGCCGGGAAGAGCACGATCATGAATATCCTCACGCGATACTATGACCTGGATCGCGGAAGTATCTCCATCGACGGCCAAGAGATCAGCAGCCTCTTCCAGGAGAGTCTTCGCCGGCAGGTTGGAGTGGTTTTGCAAGAGGCTTTCCTTTTCTCCGCCACGGTGATGGAGAACCTGCGCTACGCCCGGGAGAACGCCACCGACCAGGAGTGCATAACCGCGGCCAAAGAAGCCAACGCCGACGATTTCATCATGCAATTGCCGCAAGGCTATAACACCCTCTTGACCGAACGCGGCGCCAACCTCAGCCAGGGACAGCGCCAGATGATCACCATCGCCCGGGCGATGGTCGCCAACCCGCGCATGCTGATCCTGGACGAAGCTACTTCCAATGTTGACACCCGCACCGAGAAACTGATCCAAGAAGGGCTGCATCGTTTGATGGAAGGCCGCACCAGCTTCGTAATCGCCCATCGCCTGAGCACTGTCCGCAAGGCCGCCGTGATCCTGGTCATCAAAGAAGGAGAGATCATTGAGCGCGGCTCTCACGAGGAGCTGATGGCTCGTCAAGGCTTCTATTACGACCTCTACATGAGCCAATTCAAGGGCGCCCTGGCGAAGGGAAAATGAACACATCCGCAGCAGAGGAGGAATCGAGGATGAAGATCGAAGACGCAATCCGGCCATTGATGGTCGAACCAGGATCGAAGATCGACCTGGAGAAGGATTACGACCCGGCCTATACGGCCGATTACCTGAAGAAGGCAGATGCCGGGAAGATCCTGGCGGAGGGCGTGAAAGCTCTGGCCAAGCTGCAGGATAAACTATACGCGCAGAACGACTATGCGCTGCTGATCATTTTCCAGGCTTTGGACGCGGCCGGCAAGGACGGGGCGATCAAGCA
>JAPLHV010000261.1 GCA_026389455.1 Coprothermobacterota bacterium | reverse complement strand
GAGCCCTTCTACCGTTCTCCGGAGGCGATGCAAGCCGGCATCCAGGGGACCGGACTGGGGCTCTACGTGGTTAAGATGATCGCCGACGCCCACGGCTGCTCGGTGGAGGTGGAGAGCGAAGAAGGGAAGGGGACCACTGTCACTGTCCGTCTGCCGGGAAAATAAGGGGACAGATTTATTTTTTCACCTTCCTTGCTCTTCCCTGCCCTCGAGATTTCACCCGCCCTTCCATCTTCTTCTCCATTTCTTCCACAAATCCACCTACGGGGACAGATTTTAATCTGTCCCCATTGATGTTAGCCATTATCCGCTTCCGCTGGGAACACACCGCCCTCTTTGGCCCTCTCTTTGTTGTAGGGGCGGGTTTCAAACCCGCCCGCCCATCGAGTTTCGCGGACCAGGCAAGGGAGCAAAAATAAATAAATCTGTCCCCTTTCTTTTCAAGATAGTTAGGGACTATTCTTGAATGAAATATTCCCGATCCGCATCGTAGAGAAAGATATCTCGTTTCTCGATGCCTCGTTCCATACCATACTGGAGAAGTCCGGGTAGATCCAGCCTGGCGAATCTTGGAATGGGATCAGTGCAAGAGCATCTGTATGAGTTAGTCAACAATTGAACAACGTCCCTGAGAATCTCCCGCGTGAGATCCGCAAACTGCTCGCGTCTCCCCCTGCCGCGGTGGTCACTTTCGATGAGCGCGGTGGTCAACTTTATGATGAGTGTTCACAATCCTCGGTAGGGCAGAAGACCTTTGGACTTCACAGAAATCCAACGAGACTGATTTTCCGGTTCTTTCTCAAACTGAGTGGGTACAGAACAGCCTGCGGCAGCATGTCTACAGAACAGCCTGCGGCAGCATGTCACTAGCCTGCGGCAGCAAGTCTAGAAACAATGTCTCCGGGATTATCAAGGCTGACGACAACAAGTCAACTTGCTACAGCTCGATAGCTCCCGGCAGGTCGATAGCCCCCGGCAGGTCGATAGCCCCCGGCAGGGTGTCCTGGAGAATGAGGCATCACGATGCCAAGACACTCCGGCGTAACTTACCCCTGGGACCGCGGCGCCCCAGTGCGGCAAATCTGGGACCAAGACCGTTCCTGGAACCATCGGCTTTTCTGGGACCAAGACCGTTCCTGGGACCATCGGCTTTCCTGGAACCGCGGCGCCCCAGTGCGGCAAGACTCCCTGCCGGGGGCTGTTCTGTGTGACAGAAGCCGACCGCTCTGGAGAGCAACCAGCCTAGGGGTGGCACTCCCGCGGCTATCTGCCCCGCTTCGACACAGAACACCCTGCCGGGGGGAATAGCCTGCGGCAGCATGTCACAGGACACCCTGCCGGGGGCTATCGACCTGCCGGGGGCTATCGACCTGCCGGGGGCTATCGACCTGCCGGGGGCTATCGACCTGCCGGGGGCTATCGACCTGCTGGGGGCTATCGACCTGCTGGGGGCTATCGAACCGCTGGGGGCTATCGAACTGCTGGGGGCGGTCTAGTCGAACCACTTGAGGGGGGTTCCCTGTGGGGAGGATCGCATGGTCGTGGAAGAACGATATGGCGCGGTGTATCACAGAACAGCCCCCGGCAGGGAGTCTTGCCGCACTGGGGCGCCACGGTCCCATCCCAGGGTCGGCCATGAACACCCTGCCGGGGGCTATTTACAGGATAGCTGAACTAAACAGCCTGCGGCAGCATGTCTCAGAACAGCCTGCGGCAGCATGTCTCAGAACAGCCTGCGGCAGCATGTCTTCTACTTGAAATGAGAAAGAACCAAATAATTACCCCAAATTAGCTTCAATTCAATCCATTAACAACGAAGCCGTCATCATTTTAGCTACGATAGTGGGTGAAAATATCACCATTCGCTTGTAAGGTGACATATTCGCTGAACTGTTAAGGGGTGACAAAATCATAGAACATTAGCGCGCAAGGGAATTTCCATCTTCAACGCACCTTTCTGCTAATGTTGTATAATCCAATCAAACGGAGGCAAACATGCTGGTAAAGATTGAGAACTATTTTGACGGTGATTGTTGGTGCGCACGTGGCATTGGGGAAGATATATTCACACAGGGCCGGACCCTCGACGAACTGCACGAGAATGTCAAAGAAGCCGTTGCCTGTCATTTTGGCGACACATCCGAAGCTATAACCATTCTCACTCTTTCTGAGGTAAAACTGGTAGATGCCAAAGTTTCCGCAAGTTAGCGGCGATCAGCTCGTCAATCTGCTTAAATCACTCAGTTATGGCTTCGACCGTCAGAAAGGCAGCCATGTTACTTATGAGAAGACTGCTAATATCGGCAAGCATACCATCACGGTTCCTTTGCACAAAGAGATTGCCAAAGGAACTTTCAATGATATCCTCAATAAACTTAGCCTCTTTAACAGCATCAGTAAGGAAGACCTGGTCGCTAAACTGAAAAAACTGTAACCAACTCTGTCAGCTCCATTCCCCACTAGCAAGGTAGTATTATTACCACAAATGAGCTTCAATTAAATCCGTTCGATCCCCGAAAGTGTCTCAGTTGGAAACGCGCCTCAAGCAACTGCAGACTTTGATTGAGGTGCAAAAAAAATCTCCGAGTTATTGGAGATCCCCCTCTCTGCGACCAAGACAAGCGAAGGAAACTGACAGTGATCGCCCGGGAGATGGTCAGGACACCCTGCCGGGGGCTGTCTCGCAGCCAAGGTCTCTCTCATCTGTTGGGCTTTGGATCTCTCCCGGGCTTCCTTCCACCGCCAGGGGAAGGAGGAGGCAAGGCTAAGATCCCACCCACAGCCAAACCCAAGGACAAACGCTGCTGCTTGCCCCCTTCTCAGCGACCTTCCCGTCGCCTCAGCGCTGATGTCTATGGCGCAGCCATTATTGCCGGGAGCTGTCTACTTGCCGGGAGCTGTCTACTTGCCGGGAGCTGTCTACTTGCCGGGAGCTGTCTACCTGCCGGGAGCTGTCTACCTGCCGGGAGCTGTCTACCTGCCGGCTGCCCCCATAACTCCAACCGTGACGCTCGCTGCCACAGTCTCAACGACTGCCGAGGAACCAAGATTTCCCCTGTCGCCGGCAGCCTCGACCGACCCGGCAGCTTCACAACTTCCCGTTTCCTTCCCGGTACCAGCCAAGAGCGTTGCTCCGAACACAGGCGTTGTCATCGCGCGGCCTGATCGCAACCCCGGCGCTCACCTCCTGTTCGCCCCTCTCGGCGGGAAGAGGATCGCCCATCTCGGTGTCCCCGGCTCCAACCGCGATCCCCTCTCCCCGGAAGAGAGACAGCAGGCGCTGGATGTGTTGCACGAGCCTCGCTTCCTCGACTATTCTCCCCAGGAGGTCTTCTTCCACCCTGCTGGAGGAGGGGATCTATCTGGCCTCGGTGCGCACTTTCTACCGCATCTTGGCTGCGCGCCAGGAAGTGAGAGAGCGACGGAACCTAAGACAACACCCCCGCTACCAGGCGCCCGAGCTCCTGGCCACCACTCCCAACCAAGTCTGGTCCCATTCGCTTCGCTCAGGGCAAACTCTGGGACATCACCAAGATGAGAGGGCCAGTTCCCTGCCTACCTCCAGCTATTGGCAGAGAGGGCTGAAGGAAGGTTGCGATGGAGGCCAACCCTCCGAAAGGCGCAAGGGAGTGATTGGCGCGATGTGTATAATCCTGTACTGGGAGAGCCAGGATGAGTGAGACCATTTATGCGCGAAAGGCCGAGGACTTCGCAGCGAACAGGCCGCCATAAGCTGACGAGACTTTTCTCGCGATTGGCGAATTGACTGGACTGGATGCCTGTTGGACGGTTGCGGACATCGGATCCGGAACCGGCAATGTGACCAGGCATCTGGTTGGCCGTGTCGCCCGAGCCTTCGCCGTTGAACCGGACGACGCCATGCGCACCCAAGCCGAGCGGCTTCTGGGCGCCTATCCCAGCTTTATTAGCATCGCCGGCGCCGCTGAAGAGACAACCTTATTGCCCCGAAGCGTTGATCTCATCACCGTGGGCCAGGCTCTGCACTGGTTCGATCTGGAACGCGCCAAGCGCGAGTTCGACCGGATACTCAAGCCAGGCGGATGGCTTGCCCTACTATGGGACCGGTTTGGAGAGGAAACCGAGCCGGATCTTTCCACCTTTTTCCTGCAGGACGAATGCAAGCGACTGAGTTTTCCCATCACCATTCATGAAAGATGGCCGCAGTTCATTGGAGGTGCAAGATCTTCCGCCAGCAACCCCAGCCAGGGTGACGATGGGTATGAGGAGTTCGAGCAGAAACAGCGGAACGTGTTCGACGCCAGGGCAGTAAACGGCGTGATCGCCATCCACTACACAACCAAGCTGGCCGTGGGACGGTTTGGTAGCAGAACAACCGGCTGTGAGCTCGCTTCATTCTTTGAATGAAAGGGATGCATCCTATGATTTGCAGGTGCAAAGCCACGGCTGAGGTATGTAAAGGATTTAGAGTAAAGGAATCCGCAATCGCGAAACCAGGAAGCAAAAGGTCATCGCGCACTCTCTACGTCCGATCATCGGGCGACAAGCCGCAAGCATCGTTCCCGATTCGTTTCACCGAGGAGATCGCTGCTTGGCGATGGAGTGAATGGTCTTATGCAGAAAAGGTGTTGACCCTTGCCGTTCGTAACGGTACCATCCTATTCAGGTGGAGTGAGGTCCATAAAACATTCACCGGGAATAGGGAGAGAATGAGAAATGGGCGTTCCTGAATTTCAAAGCTTCTTCAAGCCACTCCTTGGCTTCGCCTCCGATGGCAAAGAGCATTCCATTCAAGAGGCTAGAAAAGCCATCGCGGTTCACTTGTCTCTTTCTAGCGATGATATGAAGGAACGCCTCCCAAGCGGTGTTCAGACGAAGTTCGAAAATCGAATCGCCTGGGCAAAGAGCTACTTCATCCAAGCCCGGGTTTTAGAGGCATCGAGACGTGGGCATTTCAAGATCACGGAAAGGGGTATCGAACTCCATCGGCAAGGCTTGAAGCGAATCGACAGCAAAGTCTTGAACCAATACCCTGAGTTCATTGAATTCCATAAGCTCAAAGGGTCCAAGGAAGAAGAGCCTTCCACTCAGAGTGAAACACCCGAGGAGTTGCTGCAAAGGTCATATCAGAGCATTCGAAGTGACTTGGCGGGACAAATCCTGGAGAAGATCAAATCGAATTCCCCAGCTTTCTTCGAGAAGCTCGTGGTAGACCTGATGGTCACGATGGGCTACGGCGGTTCGCGTGAAGAAGCAGGCCAATCAATCGGCGGAAGCGGAGACGAGGGCGTTGACGGAATCATTAAGGAAGATCGCCTCGGCCTTGACGTGATCTATCTTCAAGCCAAGCGATGGGGAGGAACCGTTGGCCGGCCTGATGTTCAGAAGTTCGTGGGCGCCCTCCATGGGAAACGGGCAAAGAAGGGTGTTTTCATCACAACGGGCAAGTTCTCGGATGATTCCAGGAAATACGTTGAGACAATCGATCCAAAGGTCAGCCTGATCGATGGCCGGACTTTGGCTGAGTTGATGATTGATTTCAGCCTTGGCACTACAACCTCAGGAAAATACGAGATCAAACGCATCGACTTGGATTACTATGCAGAAGA
>JAPLHV010000021.1 GCA_026389455.1 Coprothermobacterota bacterium | reverse complement strand
GTCAAGTTCTCTCAAGGGGGAGGTAGAGTGGAAGTCAGGTTGGGGATGGAGGAAAACGTCCTTCTCCTGGAAGTGCAGGACCATGGCCTCGGCATCCCCGCCAACGAACAAGCCCAGCTCTTCCAGCCCTTCCAGCGAGGCAGTTCGGCCCAACAGAAGAGGATCCCCGGCACCGGCCTGGGCCTCTACGTCTGCCGCCGCATCGTCGAGGAGCACGGCGGTTCGATCACCCTCGCCAGCGAAGTGGGAATGGGGACCATAGTGACCGTCCGCTTGCCCTGGGGGGGAATCATTGGGACATAATACTATTTTGAGACAGAGGCATTGGGGACAGATTTCCGGATTGACCGGAGGTCAAATCTGTCCCCAATGCCCCAGACGATGCTCCAGTGAGCCCTGAAAATATCGAACGATGAAAGTGGGACAGCGATGAACGACGAACAGAGACCATCTGGGCAGCCCGGAGCAGGGCAATGGGCCGAGGAGGCGCTGCGGAAGAGCGAAGCTCTCTACCGCCTGCTGGCCGACTCGATGGTCGACACTGTCTGGTTGATGGACATGAACCTGAAGACAACCTATTCCAGTCCTTCGTCGCAGAAACTGCGAGGGTATACGCTGGAAGAAGTCCAACAACTGCCGCTTGATCAGCAACTCACCCCTGCCTCGCTGCAAGCGGCCATGGCCGCCTTTCTTGAGGAGATGCCCAAGGTGATGGCAGACCCCACTTACAACTTCAGCCGAATCCTTCAGTTGGAGTTCTATAAAAAGGATGGTTCCGTCTTCTGGTCGGAGAATACCTTTAGCCTGATCCGGGACGAGAACGGAAACCCGGCGTCTATCCTCTGCGAAGGCAGAGACATCACTGATCGCAAGCAGGCCGAGGAGGCCCTGCGGGAGAGCGAAGATCGCTATCGCACGCTGCTTGAAAACGTAGGCGAGGGCATAGGTTTTGTTAATCCCGAAGAGCAATTTGGCTTCACCAACGCCGCTTCCGAAGACATCTTTGGCGTGCCGTCCAATGGCCTGCAGGGGCGCAGCTTGCATGAGTTCGCCAATTCGGAACAGTTCGGCCTGATCCGTGAGCAGACGAAGCGGCGCCGGGCCGGCGAAAAGAGCGTTTATGAGATTGAAATCAGTCGTCCTAACGGAGAAAAGCGCGACTTGCTCGTAACAGCAGTCCCACAGTTCGATAAGCCAGGGGAAATTTGTGGGCGCCTTAGGCGTTTTCCGCGACATCACCGACCGCAAACGCCTGGAGCAGGAGATGGCCAAGGCCCGGGCCGACTTCCTCTTCGCCGTCAGCCACGAGCTGAAGACCCCCCTCTTCCTGATGGCATCAGCCCAAGAGCTGCTGGAGACCTTGCCTTCCGAACAGAGAGCGGAGCGTTTCCTGGAGTACGGGGAGATCTGGAAGCGCAATCTGCACCGCCTGCGCCACCTCGTCGAAAACCTGGTGGACAGCCAGCGCAGCGAGGGAATGGGGTTGAAGATCACTCCCGTCCCCACCGACCTCGTCGAGATCCTGCAGCAGACACTGAAGGACGTGGATTTCCTGACCCTTCAGCAGCGCCTCCGTTTCCATAAGCAACTGGATTCTCTGCCTTCGATCCTCGCTGATCCGGA
>JAPLHV010000177.1 GCA_026389455.1 Coprothermobacterota bacterium | reverse complement strand
TGTCGTTGTTTGGGCGTGCCGTGAGATAGCTGATAACCGAAGTTTCGATATAAACCTTAGCCTTCAAAATGCCTCCTGTAGTTTCTTCGCATAATGTCCCTTGTTCTCAATGGCGCCGCTTCTCCCAGAGCATACCCAGACGGGCAGCAACTCTTTTGCAGGATCCCCGTCCATCCATTTCATGAGCGGGAGGTCTATCCTGATCGCAGTCGAAAGAACTACATACCCCTTGCGTTCCGCGGCCGGGTCCGTGAAGCCCGCCTTCCTTCACGGATTCCCAAGGGCCAAAGGCCAAGAGGCTGCCCTGAGCGAAGCCGAATCAACTCTGGCTCGGTCCACTCTTTTTCATCACTTTCTCTGTCATTCGCGTTCTCCTTCTATCGACGCCCAAGGCAAAGATCCAACGTCTGCACAAATGCTACCACTTCGCCTCAGTCTATGGACAAAAAGGGGACAGATTTATTTATTGGTCCGCAGATCGCTCCAACGGGGACAGTTGACCGGCAGCCCGTCCTGAGCCCTTCGCTTCGCTCAAGGGTAAACTCCGCGGCAAAGGAGCGGATCTTGGGGACGAAATCGAGAAGATAACGGAAAGACGGGTGGAATCTCGAGGTCGGGAAAGGCGGGAAAATATTATTCCGTCCAGAACTCAATCCCGTAATCGCGCAAGACCTGATCAACCTCTACCGCCACACCGCCAGTGGGATCCCAGATTCCTGGCGGTGCGCTACTGCGACTTGTTGCGGGTCATGCCGGGCAACGTACAAGATTCCGTCCGGCTTGTCTGGATGCTGAAAGACTGCTTGTGACCAGCGCTGAGCTGTACAACGGTCTCCCGAATTCAGGCTCCCGTTCACTCCGAGCCAGGCCATGGAAGCTCCGGATGTCAGGTTCACCAAGCGGATCTCTTCAGTTGAAACGATCCGGCAGAAGCAACGAATGCGCAGGAATTTACTCGTAACGTAAGGAAACCCCAGGTCGTGAGCAAGCTGCAGGGTTTCAATCAGCGCCCCGGGAAGGGCCCTGGCCATGTACAACACACCGAACTCTTTTCGATCTGGCGCATCGAAACGATTCCAGCCAGTCTTGCCGAAAAATAGGGGGTCTTGCATGCACTGATAGATACGAACCCAGGCACTGCCGAAGGAAAAGGATTCCAGCCGAAGATCCGCAGGAAGGTAAATCTTAGATGGCGCCCTGCTCTCCAAAGGAGAGGGCTGCCTCCATGACATCAGATATCTTGTTTCGCCGCAATTCCTCCAGGGGAATTTTCCCCTCCAAGCGACCATTCGACGTGAGCAGAAAGGCCAGCTTCATCCAGGGATCCAGATCCCGAAGCGCTAAGAGGACTTCCTCCATTCCTGGCCACATCCCCTTTGCCGAGAATTGCCAGGCGGGGAAGAGAAAGGTTCTACCTAAGGGGAGAGCCAACAGCTTGCCTTGCTCCCTTCTCCTGGCAATGGCCTGGCGAGATATCCCCAGGATTTTCTGCACTTCTCCAACCTTGATAGATCCGCCTTCTACCTTCAGCAGAGCTTGCATCCGAGTCGTTAACTGAAGTTGACTGAGGGCGGCATGATTCGCATTTTTCGCTAAAGCCCGTCGCAATGCTTCCATCAGTACATCAATATCAGTTTCCTGGCTCGCGGCTTCCTTCAGGTCTCGAGCCGAGAGTGCAGCGATGGAGACGGTGAGAGAGCGCAATGAGCGATGCATGACGACATTCCGGTCTGCTCTCGGTTCGAAGTAGGAATGCAAAACCTGATCGATCAGCTCCACGTCAGTTGGCGTGGGCTTGGCGTCAATATCCTTCCGTTTTTCATGAACACTCGTTTCCGGCATCGCTTGATCTCCTTCGAAGTGACTATAATTGACGAAAGATGGGAATGTCAATAGTTGTCAACTTAGCAAAAAAGGGGACAGATTTATTTATTGAGAACAGGCAAGCCGGTTTCGTCGCGGATGCCGCTGACTGCCGCTGGTCTAGCTACGGTGTAAGGTTCGGGAACCGTAAAGAGGAATGGCTGGAGATAATCCTGCTACCTTGACCTTGCCGACAGTGATGACAAAACGGGTGGAGAGTTGTGCAGCTTGGGTGAAAGAAGCCATTGCGGCGAGAGAATGGGAGCTGATCCGAACCTCGCCCCAACGGGGACAGTATTACTTTGAGGCGGATAGAGACTTGGAGAGCGTGGTCAAGAAGATAATTGGTGACATCTGAAGATGTGACCCCGATTCATTCGCAGGATCCCCAGGGCGACGGTCCTTCACTTCTTTCGGAATGGTTCGCTGCAGGGTTTGTTCTGCGGCTGCGATGACCTCTTTCACCGAGTAGCCCGTTGCGCTTCCCAG
>JAPLHV010000257.1 GCA_026389455.1 Coprothermobacterota bacterium | reverse complement strand
GATTTATTTTCTCCTGCGCTGCGCTCAAGACAGGCTGTTAGTCCATTGTCCCCATTGGAGCGATGGTCGGATCAGCTCCCATTCTCCCTCTGCAATGGTTTCTAATATCAAATCTGCATAACTCTCCGCTCGTTTTGTTTCGCAGTCGGCAAGGCCAAGGGTGCAGTAGCTGGATCATAGCCATCAACGGGATCCGCGAGAAAACGGCTTGCCTGTCATTAATAAATAAATCTGTCCCCTTTATGCCCATGCCCGGCTGTCGCATAAAGGGCAACAAAGGGCAGTTTCCCGAGTGATGAGCGGGTCGAGGAGGAGAAGGAAAGGCCAAAATGCTGCCTTCTTTGAGGAAAAAGCCGCTGCTGCTTCTTCGGACTGGCCAGTCTGAAGGGAAAAGGCCGAGTTGGAGCATCGTCAAGAGCGACAGGTGGACTTATGAATAATGTGGGCTAGTGAAGGAACTCGTGGAGGATATTGAGAAGAAGACGGAAAAATGGGTGTAGGAAAATAAATCTGTCCCCTTATTTTCCAGTTGGCTCATCCGACAAGCGTGCAAATTCATCGCGGCGTGGGAACTTTTCTCTGATCATCCCTTTAATCACCAAGGCAAATTGCGGGTCTTGCTCCAGTATGCGGGGCAGTTCGCGCAAGATTTTGCGCTTGATTTCGTCCAACTCTTCTGTAGTCAACATGGTTCCTCCTTGCGCCTATTTTACAGCAGATGACGAAAACAGGCCGACAGTTTCGTGTCGCCGAACATGAGCGCACCGTCCCGATCCAGAAAGATGGCTGCGCTCAAGGGGTAGAGTCAAGTCATGGGATCAACTGCACACCGCGTCGAGTGCAGAACTGGCGTACATCGGCTTCAGCTCCGACGGCCACAAAGACGCCGGTGACCAACCTATCCGGATTCTGCAATCGCACCAGCTCCACCTTGTCGGCAAACTCATCTACATCGTCCACATCCGGTGCGCTTTTCACTTCAAACACCAGCAACTCGCCATCTTGAGCGATTAGGTCCACTTCTTTCTGTTTGCCCGGTTTGTAAACCAGTCCGTTTCGGATCAATGTCCGGGCGGCTTAGACCCAACCGCAATGCGCCTGCTACAATGTCTTCCAGGTTGCGCCCGACGCGGGTTTGCAAACGCCCGGCAATCAACTCCACCCAGTCCCGCAGATTGCGCATCTCCTGGGTGAGCTTGGCGCCCTGGTCGCGCATCTCCTGGGTGAGCCCCTCAAGGCGTTGGTCAACCCCCCCAAGACGTTGGTCAATCCCCCCAAGGCGCTGGTCAACCCCCTCGAAGCGTTGGTCAACTTTGTCAAAACGCTGGTCAACTTTGTCAAAACGCTGGTCAATCCCCCCAAGGCGCTGGTCAATCCCCTCAAGGCGTTGGTCAATCCCCCCAAGGCGTTGGTCAACCCCCTCGAAGCGCTCATCCACTTTCTGAAAGCTCTGGCGCTGCTCTTGGCGTGTTGCAGTTAGCTCATCCGACAAGCGCCTAAATTCATCGCAGCGTGGTATCTTTTCGCTGATGATCCCTTCAACGAACAAGATAAATTGCCGATCTTGCTCCAGTACATGGGGCAGTTCGCGCAAGACGTAGCGCTTGATTTCGTCCAACTCTAGCATGGTCAGCATGTCGTTTCCTTGCGCCTATTTTACGGTAGATGGCGAAAACAAGTCAACAGTTTCGGCGGATTTTCAGGGACGTTGTTTAATTGTTGACTAACTCATGCAGATGCTTTTACTCTGAGCCCATGCCAAGGCTCGCCAGACTGGATCTACTCGGATCTCTCCAGCATGTGATGGTGCGCAGCGTGGAGAAGCGTGATACCTTTCTCGACGATGCGGATCGGGAGCACTTCCTTCTGCGATTGTTCCAACTGTTGATTGAGACAGCTATCGAATGCCTGACCTCGGCGCTCGACGGTTTTCCGGGAGGACGTCTATCTGCCGGCATTGGTTCGCTATCTGTATAGAAGCCCGTTACGGGCATGCAGAGCCCAGCAGATGGAAGATCTTGACCGATACCTTTGGAATGGCCACACGTTCCTCTTGGGAGAGTGAGATCTGCCTGGACAAAATACGCAGTTGGTACCCGCCT
The DNA here is from genome assembly GCA_026389455.1 of Coprothermobacterota bacterium. Lineage (GTDB taxonomy): Bacteria > Caldisericota > JANLFM01 > JANLFM01 > JANLFM01 > JAPLHV01. The sequence continues at coordinate 1,951 of JAPLHV010000257.1, read as the reverse complement.
ATTTTAGCCGAACCGAGAGTGTGGCGAGGCATTGGTATCGGGAATTCCTGATGGAAGGGATTTCGCTAAGCGGACGACTCGATCGGTCGTCAGCCTTGACATGAACCGAGGAGAGGCGCTGGTACAAGAACATCCCGCACTGATGAGGATCATCGAGAGTTAGTTGACTGGGCAACAGGGGGGCAAGTCTTTAGATTTAGCATTTCAGTTTTCCTTTCCCGGCTGGAAAGAACAATCAGTAGTCGTGGCGTGCAGGCCATTCTGCGGGGTTGCCTCCTATCCGCCATTCCCAACCAGCTCCATGAACTCCGCCATGTTCCACCATCTTGTGCCAAATCATCGATCGCGGATTTCCATTTCCCCCCGCTTGAGGATCAGCACAACCCTTCACGGCCGCCGTCCAGGGGGTAGAAGCCGATTCTCTTGAGAAAGATGCTCACTCCAGCTCGGATAGCCAGGGAAATGATCGAGCGCTTGGCGGAAGAAAAGGAAATGTAATGAATCGAAAGAGCGAAGAAAGGGCAAGGTGCGATGCTGGCGGAGGGGAGGGAACTGCTCCAGAACACTCTGCCGGGAGCTATCATGCTGCCGGGAGCTGATTAACTGCCCTAGCTGGCGGACGCATGGTCAAAGAGGGATAAAATAGGACAGGCTTGGGACAGGGAGGGGTGTCTTTTCCCAAAAGAGCGATGGCCCAACTGAGTACGGCTTTTGCCATGTTGAGAGCCTCCTCCCGATCCGATCGGGTCACCGGCTCGTCAAAACCTGGATAGCGGGCTCCAACTGCTTCATCGGAAAAAAGAATCGCTTCATCGGGTTGTTGATTCTGGAGCCTTTTTTTTTAACGCCTCGACAAATGCCTCCTGTTCTTCAGGGTCTGCTTGGCGATACTTCTTGCGTCCTCGCTGAAGGGAGAAATCAAGGCGGTGAATCCAATTGTTGACTTGGCTGTGCCCTATCTCGATCCCATGCTTCTCCTTCAGGTAGGTTCTGACCAGGGGGCCATCCCAACGAGATTGACTGTATCCCTGGCTCATCGGCGGTTGCAACAAGATCTCCTTCAACTTCTCAGATATTTCCCTTGTCAAACTGCTGGGCCGACCGGAACGCTTTTCTTCTTCTACTCCCGAGATGCCCTTCTTGTTCACCCGACTGACAAGATCATAGATGCCTTGGCGAGACAGATGATGCCTGCGGCTGAGCTGATCAATGGGGGCCTGGTCCATCACCCCCTGCAAAACGGCAATCCTCAATCCGATGCGGATCGGCCCACGTCCAGATACAAAGTCGGCCAGCTTCTCGCTTGTTACTTCAGGATGTGTAACCGTAAGCTTGGTTTTTCTCATAGCAGTTCCACCTCTTTCTCTCAGGTGGAAAGATGATACTCGGAAAAGACTATATTGTACAGTTAATTATAGGATCGTAGATATCTCGCTGTTCGGGTGATCTGGTGGAGTGTTGCGGAATTGGCTTGAGCTTTGCGGATAACTCGATCGGGCGTCAGTATTGCCATGAATCGAGTAGGGTTCCTTCTCAAGCTGAGTGGGTACGGCAGTCTGAGGGTAAACAATGTCTCTGGGATTATCAAGGCTGACGATAACAAATCAACTTGCGGCAGCTCGATAGCTCCCGGCAGGGTGTTCTGGAGAATGAGGCATCACTATGTGAGACATCCCGTGCGTGGGCGGGTTTGAAACCCGCCCCTACGAGGACCGCTCCGGCGTAAACCATACCCCTGGGACCGTGGCGCCTCAGTGCGGCAAATCTGGGATCTGGACCTTTCCTGGGACCATCGGCTTTCCTGGGACCGAGACCTTTCCTGGGACCATCGGCTTTCCTGGGACCATCGGCTTTCCTGGGACCGAGACCGTTCCTGGGACCATCGGCTTTCCTGGGACCGCCGCACCCCAGTGCGGCATCAGCAGTGAAGTGACAGAAGCCAACCACTCTG
>JAPLHV010000210.1 GCA_026389455.1 Coprothermobacterota bacterium | reverse complement strand
TGGCGACTATCGTCTCTGTTCCTCTCTCTGGGCGCCGCAGACGACGGTTAATTTGCGCCAAATCAGCTTGCGTGAAGCCTGGGAGAATCATGTCCCACGGGTGCGAGACTTGCGCTCGCAGCGGAAGGAGTTCCGCGAGACTTGCCGCCGCTGCGAGCTGGTCAACCTCTGCCTGTGGTGCCCGGCCCACGCCCATCTGGAGACCGGGGAGATGGACGGCGCCACCCCCTATTTCTGCGAAGTGGCCCACGCCCGCGCTGACGCCATCCGTGGTGAAAGCAAAGAATAAAATAGATCAGCCTCAGGGCAGATTCTCTTCGGAATTACGAATCGCCGTTCTAAAAGACCTCGGGTATAATAGAAGCACCATGAAACCCAAACCCTATATTGTATGGTCAAAGCGGGAGATTGACCTGTCCGATCCCTGGCAGAAGAAATGGTATATCCAGCAAGTACTGATCCACGGAAAGGCCGAGGATGTAGCACAGCTAGATTGGCTGGAAATCCGAGGGTGTCTCCCGGAATTGGACTTGCCAGTGCATATTCGCCATCTCTGGGAGGACCATTTCAGCACATGGGGTCAGGTCTTTAGATTTAGCATTTTCCCCAGGAGGACTGAGAGGTTGTTCAATTGATGGTGAATCTGGGACTTTGCTCGGTGATTGAGCGTCGTCCATAGTCCTTTAAGTTGAGCGTATTGGGCGTCTTCGTTCAAGCGAGCAGTCGGTAGTCAGTGGAGAAGAAAGGGAAAGTCTTCCGTAACGATGCGATCCAGCGGCTTCTCGTATGATGATCTCGGCTGTTGCCGGGGAGGAGGGGAGAAGAGTTCGGCTTGGGGGCTTGATTCATTAGGAAGATGAGGGGATTATTAATGCTAGCTCACCTAGCAAAGTAGGGTATCATCGTGAGTTAGTTGGCAATTGAACAACGTCCCTGGAGGAAACACAAATGTCAGAGCAAGCGGTGAAGAAAGAGTGGAAAACACCCGAACTGATCATCCTGGTGCGAAGCAATCCGGAGGAGTCGGTGTTGGTTGCGTGTAAGCTAACCGACTTGTCAGGGTCTTTGACGACTCATGTTGGGTGCTGGGCTCTGAACTACGGTTGGCGTTGTGACGAATATCGTTGTTCCCGTACTGTAGGCTCTTAGCTCTTGATCCCTTGGGTCTTTTGCTCTTGGGGAATCCGTGAAGGAGGGCAGAGTTCACGGTAAAAAATAAATCTGTCCCCTTTTCCCCCCTTTATTCCTTTATTCACGCACCCACCTTGTCATCCTGAAGCGCTCTTCGCTGAAGGATCTGGTTTTGACCCTAGAACCAAGACGAAAGGCGAGATCCTTCACTTCGTTCAGGATGACATAGGGGGGGCGTTCGCCATGACCGGACACGAATGTGCCGTGAAATGGGGAACGCTGTTCCCAGGCGATATCTGCAACCTGCATGACCTCAGGACCTGCTTTCAACGTTATCCCATCCAAGAAGTGATCCATTTTGCCGCCCTTAGCTTGGTGGGAGAAAGCGGCAGCAAGCCTGCG
>JAPLHV010000174.1 GCA_026389455.1 Coprothermobacterota bacterium | reverse complement strand
TGCGTAGAGCGACTCCACCACTGAGGTTTCCTCGCTCATTACCAGTACTGCGCCCGAGCCAAGGGTCGCCGAAAACTCCTTCGGGGAGTCGAAGTCCATCTTGGCGGGCAGAGCGGTGTCGGTGACGTAGATCCCCGCCGCGCCACCCAGGAGGGCCGCTTTGAATCTCCTCCCCTCTTTGATGCCACCGCCATAGCCGAAGATGATCTCGGCCAGCGAAGTCCCCATCGGCGCCTCCACCGCACCGGGGAATTGCACATCGCCGAGGATGGTGAAAACTTTGGCGCCGGGTGATTTCTCGGAGCCCAGGGTGCGAAACCAATCCGCGCCTTTGGCGATGATAGGGGGCACATTGGCCAGGGTTTCCACGTTGTTGATCACCGTAGGCTTTCCGAAGAGTCCTATCACCGTCGGGTAGGGAGGCTTGATGCGAGGCTCTCCCCGCTTTCCCTCCAAGGATTCCATCAGAGCCGTCTCGTCGCCGCAGACATAGCCGCCTGCCCCTTCCTTGATCTCTAAGTCGAAGGAGAAGCCGGAATCCAGGATCTTCAGGCCGAGCAAGCCGTAACGGTAGGCGTCAGCGATGGCCTTGCGCATTCGGTGGAGGGAGAGCGCATACTCGCCGCGAATATAGAGGTAGCCCTTGCTGGCGCCGCTCCCATAGGCGGCAATAAGTATCCCCTCAATCAGTCTATGCGGATCTCCCTCCAGGATCAGGCGGTCCTTGAAAGTGCCGGGCTCCCCCTCGTCGGCGTTGCAGATGATGTAGCGCTGGTCAGCAGGCGTCTTGGCCGCGCTCTCCCACTTCAACCCGGTCGGGAACCCTGCGCCGCCGCGGCCTCGCAAGCCCGAGCGCTTTACTTCAGCGGCTGCCTCGGCCGGCGTCATGGTGGTCAGCGCTTTCTTCAGGGCCGTGTAACCATCGCGCCTCTTGTACTCATCGATGCTCTCCGGATCGATCACGCCAACATTGGCCAACACCACGCGGGTCTGTTCACGCGCAGGGCCGATCCGCGACAAAGGCGCTTCCTGGGAAATGTCGCCCGGGCTCAAGCGTCTCGCCGGCCGGCCCCCCAGGAGATGCTCCTCCACGAGAAAGGCGACATCCGAAGGCTGAACATTCTCATAGATGACCTGCTCTGGGTAGACGACCATCGTCACCCCAGCTACTCCATCCTTTACTCCATGGGGACAGATTTGAAATCTGTCCCCCCCAAACGCGATGGCGCCTGACTCAATAGCCCCCGGCAGGATGATAGCCCCCGGCAGGGTGTTCTGAACTTTAATTTCCTCGCTTAGGCCATGTTTGGCGATCTCGTCCTTAAGACAGCGGATCACCTCCAAGGCGCCGCCCTGGGAACCCTCCATATCCATCCAGACCAGAATGTGGGTGCGCGCTAGTTTCATTTCGCCCTCCGCTTTTCGCTGAAAATGGCCCTCACGCGCTCTGGGGTGAGGTTCCCATGCACTTCCTCGTTGACTGTCATCGCCGGCGCCACTCCGCAGATGCCCAAGCACTCCGAGGTCTCCAGGGTGAAGAGCCCATCCGGGGTAGTCTCTCCCACCTCCACCCCCAGGGCGCGCGACGCTTCCTCGATCAGATCGCTGGAACCCATCTGGTGACAGGGTGGGGACTGGCAGATACGGACGATATACTGTCCGCGAGGTTTCAACGAATACATGGAGTAGAAAGTCGCCGCTCCATGAACCAAGCTCGGCGGGAGGGATAGATACTGCGCCGCGGACTTCAGGTCTTCCTCCATCAGGTAGTTCTGCCTATTGTTCTTCTGCAAGGCGTGCAGAAGGAGGAGCAGGTTCTCCCGTTTTGGTTCAAACTTCTTCAGGATTCGAATGCGTTCCATTCCGTCACCCTCTCATCATGAATTGGGCCTGCCCTCCAGCGAAGCGACCACTCCCCGGGCTCTCATCTCGTCCTTGTCTTTCCGGGGGGGTTGCTCCGCCAGCCTGGGGCGAGAACCCTTGGGTTGTACGACATATAATAAGAAAAAAAGGGTTGGCCGACAAGGGAAGGCGGCGGCAGTCCAACCACCGCGTCACTGCTGATTCAGCCTTTGATCGGCGATCGCTTTAATAATACGGCGATCTCGCCTGCCTTCTGCTGCGCCCAATGGTCCGCAGCTAGGATTGCCTCCAGGGAACCGGCCGCAGCGAAGGGGCTTTGCAACTGACTAGCCCGCGGCAGCGTGTTCTGCTCGTATTTTGCCAGAACCTGCTCCACCAGCGGAATGATCTCCATAAAGCCGATCCTCCTATCCAGGAAAAGCTGTACTGCCACCTCGTCGGCCGCTGAGAGGACAGCCGGTGCGGCGCCTCCCCGCTCCAGCGCCGTGTAAGCCAATCGCAGGGCGGGGAAGCGCTCCAGATCGGGGCGATGAAAATCGAGACGGCCGATCTGAGTCAGATCCAGCGGCGCCACCAGCGAGGGAAGCCGCCGAGGGTAGAGCAAGGCATACTGAATCGGCAGACGCATGTCGGGCAAAGAAAGCTGTGCCAGGAGCGCCCCATCCTGGAATTCCACCAGCGAGTGAACGATGCTCTGCGGGTGGATGACGATTTCGATCCGCTCCGGGGGAAGATCGAAGAGATAGTGCGCCTCGATAACCTCCAACCCCTTGTTCAGGAGAGTGGCTGAATCAACGGTAATCTTCGGCCCCATCCTCCATGTAGGGTGGGCTAAGGCTTGCTCGACGGTGACCTTCTCCAACTGATCCTCCGTCCAGCCGCGAAAGGGGCCTCCAGAGGCCGTCAAGAGGATGCGGCGCAGGGAATGTTTCTCTTGCCCTTGCAGGCATTGGAAGATCGCGGAGTGCTCCGAGTCGACCGGGATCAACTGCCCGCCCCCCTCTTCCAAGGCTTTCAAGATGAGCGGGCCGGCTGCCACCAATGCTTCCTTGGTAGCCAGGGCAACGGTCTTCCCCCACTTCAAGGCGGCTAGGGTGGGCTGCAGACCGGCGATACCCACCACCGCTACCAAGAGCAAGTCAACGTCCTCTCGTTGGGCCAACCAGAGCAGAGATCCCTCGCCCGCTTGCAGCTCCAGTTGGGGGAAGAGGGCATGGACGGTTTCCCCCGCATCCAGCGAGTCGGTCAAGGCCAGGGCGCTCGGGCGGAGCCGGCCGATCAAGCCTATGAGGCGATCGCTCACGGAGCGGGCGGAGAGCGCCACCACCTCCAGCTCATCGGCATGTTGCAGACACACCTCGGCTGCGGCCAGGCCGATTGACCCGGTCGCTCCGAGGATCGCCACCCGTTTCCTCCGCCCCACCTTGGCCTCTTGTTTTGCCTGATTCCTATTCATCCTGCTGCGATCTTAGCAGATCCCCAAGAATCCGAGAGCAGCGCGGATGGCGAGAATGGGCGTACAATAGAACTGTTGTGGTTGTGAGAAAATCCATTCGAGCGAAGAGGAGGCCGCACCGTCCGTCAACGGCTTATAAGGCTACTATCGCCTCTCCCTGGGATTTTGTTGCCTGCGAGTAAAAAAGATCGTGAAAAGCTTCCGGAAGCTCCGTTGTTCAAACATAATACGAACCCCCCAACGAACAGGGCTGCTCACCGAAGCGGGCAGCCCTGTTCTCTTGCACTCTCCTGTCCTGGGAGGACCGGAGTCTTTCTTCTTTCCTTCTCTTTCTTTCCTTCTTCTCTTCTCCTTACGGCCTCATCTGCACTGGCGGAGGCGGCGGCGGCTGGGCGTTGGGGAAGAGCAGAGTCACCCCTGTCTGCAACGAGCGCACCCAGTAGCCGGCCATGGCCTGGAAGGTTCCCCCGCTGTAGAGGAGGTCATAGCTGCTGCCGTTGTAGCGGAAGAGAACCCCCTGCAGCCAGCCGTTGGCCGTGGCCTGGTCCAGGGAGACGACCAGGCTGTCCTTGCGGGCCAGCGCCGTCCCCCAGAAGATGGGCGCCGGGTAGGGAGAGCCGA
>JAPLHV010000097.1 GCA_026389455.1 Coprothermobacterota bacterium | reverse complement strand
TCCTTCACCCCCAACGCCTTCTTCACCCAGGTGGCCCAGAACGCCTTCAACAACACGGCCGGAACCTACGACTTCGCCGGCGCCTCCCCCTCCACCTACAGCGGCAGTTGGCCGATGCTGGTGGGAACCTTCCAGTGGAACGCCCTGCAGGGCACCAGTGGCAACGGCGTCCTGGTTCACTTCACCAGTGTATTGGCCCAGGACGCCTCCTTCAACCTGATCGCTGTGACCCCCCAGGATGGGACAGTAGTCATCACCTCAGGGGGCTGGGCGCTGGGGACCATCGGTCTGGAGAGCCGACCACAGGCCGCCTGGAGCGGGATCCGGGTAGTAGTAGATGACAACCCCGCCCTCTCCGCCACCACCGGGGCCAACGGCAGTTACCGCATCGACGGGATCTCCCCCGGCTCGCACACCATGAAGGCCTACCGCTCCGCTTTCTTGACCGGAGTAGCCAGCTTCAGCATACAGACCGGGCAAGGGACCACAGTCAGCGGCCGCTTGCGAGGAGGAGACGGCAACGACGATGGCTCGGTCAACCTGACCGACCTCGGCCTCTTGGCCAACAACTTCAACCTCAGTGCTCCCCAGCCGCTGCTTGCTCTCTCCTCCAGCGCTCAATCAGAGATCACGACAACCGAAGACTCTCCTTCCTCTTCTCCTCCTTCCCCCTCCACCGAGGCCGCCGCCACCCTCTACTTCCAACCCAACCCCAAGAGCGCCGGCACCGGGGCCTTCAGCTGGGAGCTCTACCTCAATGGAGCCACCGGGATGAAACAGTTCGAGTTTCACCTCTCCTTTGACAAGGCCTACCTCACCGGCGCCTCCTTCACCCCCAACGTCCTTCACCCCCAACGCCTTCTTCACCCAGGTGGCCCAGAACGCCTTCAACAACACGGCCGGAACCTACGACTTCGCCGGCGCCTCCCCCTCCACCTACAGCGGCAGTTGGCCGATGCTGGTGGGAACCTTCCAGTGGAACTTGCTGCAGAGCCCGCCGGGCGGGGAGACTGCCGTTTCATTCACCGGTGTGGTTGCCCAAGATCAAGATTTCAACCCGATCGCCGTGACTCCCCAGGATGGAACCGTCCAATCAAGCATCTCCCTTCTTTATTCCCTCTCCGCCGGCTGGAACATGATCGCCGTGCCCCTGGCACTTGCGAATCCCAGCCCGGAGGCTGTCTTCCCTGCGGGATGGCCGCTCTTCCTCTGGGATGCGGTACAGGGCAGCTACCGTAGCCGCGCCCAGATCACCCTGGCTCTGGGAGACGGCTACTGGTTGAAAGCCCCCTCCGCCCAGCCCTTGACGATCAGCGGGCAGGCCAATGGGCAAGCAAACACCGAGATCCTGCTCTCTCCAGGCTGGAACCTGATCGGAACTCCCTATCACCAGCCCATGCACTGGGCTTCGGTGAGTGTGAGGAAAGGGGCGGAGAGCAAGAGCTTGGATGAAGCCATGGTCAACGGCTGGATCAAAGGGCCCTTCTACGGCTGGACCGGAACAAGCTACCAGACAGTCGCTGTGGGCGGATCTTTCCAACCCACCTCCGGCTACTGGATCAAGGATCTGCTGGCTGGCTGCAGCTTGGTGTTCGGGAGGCCTTTCTAGTGTGCCAAGTCCTGAATCGCCGAAGATTACCAATCAAGGTGGAAAATCCACGCTCACTGGATCAAATTGAATATCACTGGAGGTAGAGAGATGCAACACGCAATCAGCAGGTTTATCAGCTATCTGAGGGTTCTCAAATCTGAGCTTCTCATCATCTTTTTAGTCCTTGTTCTTTGCGCCGGCATCATGCCGGCGCCCGCACAGGCCGATGATGGGAACACCCTATTAAACAGCCAGTATGTAACCAAGGTTGTGGACAAGGACGGCCGTGAACTCTATCAAATGATTACTCCCGTCAAGCCGCCCGAGATCAAGGTTCCGGCTGTTGACTTGCCCCAGAACTCAACAACAGGCATTCTCACTCTTGGCAATGTGCCGGCTTTCGACTGGTCCTACGGCTGCTCCGCCACCTCCGCCGCGATGATGTTCGGCTACTACGACAGGACGGGCTATGCCAATATGTATACTGGTCCCACCAACGGCGGCGTTTGCCCGATGGACAACTCCGTCTGGGGGCATACCGTTTATCCAGGTGTGACTTGCGGCGAGTGTCCCATCAACGCTACCCATAATGGGATAGACGGGCGCGCTACGCGGGGGCATGTCGACGATTACTGGATCGACTACGAAAATGCCGGCCCTGATCCCTATCTCGCCAACGGCTGGGCGGAGCATTCGCCTTTGGACAGTGCCGGCGATTTCATGGGAACCAATCAATCGAAGTATTCTCTTGTTGATGGAGCTACCAGATTTTCTTGGTACACCAGTGGCGCCCCTCTTTCAGACTACACTGGCGGCGAACCCGGCAGCCGGGATGGGTGTCACGGCATGCGGCTGTTCGCCGAATCGCGGAGCTATACAGTCCTGGCTAACTACTCCCAGTTGATCCAGGGCGTCGGATCCAATCCTGCCCTGGGCTTCACCTTTGCCAATTATTGCAGCGAGATCGATGCCGGGCGTCCTGTACTCATCCAGGTTGATGGCCATACCATGCTGGGCGATGGCTACAATACCACCGGAAATCTTGTCTATCTTCATGATACCTGGGATTACAGCGACCACCAGATGACCTGGGGCGGCAGCTATTCCGGCATGGCCCACTATGCAGTCACAGTCCTGCAGTTAGCCCCCACCGGCGCGGCCGGCATTACCATTGCCTCCCCCAACGGCGGGGAGAACTGGAATGTGGGCAGCAGCCAAAACATCGCTTGGACTTCCGCCAGCCTCAGCGGGAACGTCAAGCTGGAACTCTCCCGCAACGGCGGTTCTACCTACCCCGAGACCCTCGCCGCCTCCGTTCCCGTCGGCGCCGGCAGCTACCCCTGGGCTGTCACCGGACCCGCCTCCTCCACCTGCCGGGTAAAGGTTACCAGCCTGAGCGATCCTTCGCTCTTCGCTGTCTCGAACAGCAACTTCACGGTCTCCATATTGGCTGCTCTTCCCTGGTCCATGTTCCGCCACGACCCGCAGCACTCGGGGAGGAGCCCGTATACTGGCCCTCAGACGCCGGTCAAGAAGTGGGAGTTCGCGACAGGAAATTACGTGTTCTCTTCCCCGGCCATCGGCAGCGACGGCACGGTCTACGTGGGGTCAGCTGACAACAAGCTCTACGCCATTAGTGCGGACGGGAGCAAGAAGTGGGAGTTCGCCACAGGAGATTCCGTGCATTCTTCCCCGGCTATCGGCAGCGACGGCACGGTCTACGTGGGGTCATACGATAACAAGCTCTACGCATTGAATCCGAACGGGAGCAAGAAGTGGGAGTTCGCGACAGGAGGTGGAGTGTGGTCTTCCCCGGCCATCGGCAGCGACAGCACGGTCTACGTGGGGTCAGACGACAACAAGCTCTACGCCTTGAATCCGAACGGGAGCAAGAAGTGGGAGTTCGCCACAGGAGGTTACGTGGAATCTTCCCCGGCCATCGGCAGCGACGGCACGGTCTACGTGGGGTCAAACGACAACAAGCTCTACGCTTTGAATCCGAGCGGCAGCAAGAAGTGGGAGTTCGCGACAGGAGATGACGTGTTCTCTTCCCCGGCCATCGGCAGCGACGGCACGGTCTACGTGGGGTCACAGGACGGCAAGCTCTATGCCATCAATCAGGACGGCAGCAAGAAGTGGGAGTTCACGACAGGAAGTTATGTGTGGTCTTCCCCGGCCATCGGCAGCGACGGCACAGTCTACGTGGGGTCATGGGACGACTATAAGCTCTACGCGATCAATCCGAACGGCAGCAAGAAGTGGGAGTTCGAGACAGGATATTCCATGTGGTCTTCCCCGGCCATCGGCAGCGACGGCACAGTCTACGTGGGGTCACGGGACAACAAGCTCTACGCCTTGAATCCCAACGGCAGCAAGAAGTGGGAGTTCGCGACAGGAAGTTACATGTACTCTTCCCCGGCCATCGGCAGCGACGGCACAGTCTACGTGGGGTCATACGACGGTAAGCTTTACGCCATCGGCGAATCGTCAACCCCCTCCCTCACCCTCACTTCCCCTAACGGCGGGGAGAACTGGCAAGTCGGTGCCAGCCAAAACATCGCCTGGACCTCCGCCAACCTGACCGGGAACATCAAATTGGAACTCTCCCGCAACGGCGGCGCCACTTACCCAGAGACCATCATCG
>JAPLHV010000216.1 GCA_026389455.1 Coprothermobacterota bacterium | reverse complement strand
CTGGGAAGCGCAACGGGCTACTCGGTGAAAGAGGTCATCGCAGCCGCAGAACAAACCCTGCAGCGAACCATTCCGAAAGAAGTGAAGGACCGTCGCCCTGGGGATCCTGCGAATGAATCGGGGTCACATCTTCAGATGTCAGCAATTATCCTTTTGACCACGCCCTCCAAGTCTCCATCCGCCTCCAAGTAGTCCTGTCCCCATTGCAGCGATGATCGGATCAGCTCCCATTCTCCCGATGCAATGACTTCTTTTAGCCAAGCTGCATGACTCTCCGCTCGTTTTTCTCGCTGTCGGCAAGGCCAAGGTGGCAGGGATCATCATCCAGCTACTCTTCTTTACGGTTCCCGAACCTTACATCGTAGCTGGACCACCGGCAGGCAGCGGGATCCGCGACGAAAACGGCTTGCCAATTCTCAATAAATAAATCTGTCCCCTTTTTGTCATCCGCAAAAGTCTGACCATGATTCCATAGCGGCACGGCAGAAAACGCTAAATCTAAAGACCTGACCCCAAGACGGACACGTGCTGCGGTTTGATAGGAGCGGAGAGATTGTGCGAGAATTAAGGAGGTTGGAAAAGCAGACTGTAGGCTGAAGGGTTTAGGTGCTCAAGAAAGAGACAACCACGAAATACGCGCTTGCCTGCCTCTGGAGGAAAAGCGCGAAAATGGGAGAAGGTAACGAATATTTTGTATTATATCCTTATCCGATGGAGGTGATGAACTTATGCCGAAGTCAGTCGAAGCCACAATCGAGGTGGACGGAGAGATCCACCTGAGAGAAAGTGTCCGCTTGCCGCATGCGTGCCGGGCAATCGTAACGATCATCGAGGATTCCGACATTCCTGAGACTGCCCTGCTCAGCGAAGCAGCGCTCGGTGCCGACTGGAACCGACCTGAGGAAGAAGACGCATGGTCTCACCTGCAAAAGGTTCGGTAGTCCTGGTCGCCTTTCCCTTTTCCGATCTTTCCGCCAGCAAGTTGCGCCCGGCAATCGTCCTCGCTTCGGCTGAGCGTGACGACTGGATTCTGTGTCAGGTCACCAGCAATCCTTATGCTGATCAAAACGCCGTTCAGATCAGCGAAGACGATTTTGAATCCGGATCTTTGCGACGCACGAGTTTTGCCCGCCCTGGCAAGTTGTTCACCGCGAACTCGTCACTCATGAAAGTCGAGATGGGTCGCCTCAGCCCAGTCGCTTTCCAGAATGCTCTCAAAGCTGTAATGACCATCCCTAATGGATGAACCGTACACCCGAACTGATCATGCTCGTGCGGAGCAAGCCGGAGGAGGCTGTTCTCACGGCGTGCAAGGTTGATCTGGTGGTTGGCCCGCCTGCTGGAATATGCAGGTTCGACCCATTTACTGGATATAGTAGCGGCGTAGGATCATAGACCCACTACCCCTTGATCCCTCGGCCCGTGGCTCTTGGGAATCCGTGAAGGAGGGCGAGGTGTACGGACCCTGCCGCGGCATGCAAGGGGTATGTAGTTCCTTCGACTGCGCTCAGGACAGGCCTCCGGTTGATGAAAGGGACGGGTGAGAACTCTGCAAAAGGGTTGCTGTCCGTCCCGCTATGCTCCGCGGGGGGTGCAGGGGGCTAAAGTCCCCCTCCCGCAAGGTAGGGGGGGAGTAAGCGGTAATTGCATTATTACCTTGCAAGATAGCAACGTGACTGATAGATTGACGCTATGGATTTAATCAACCGCTCCATTCTCCCGTTAATGATTCCCCGAATGCGGCAGGATCGCATCCTTGCGGTGACCGGCGCCCGGCAGACGGGAAAAACGACCTTGTGCGAAAGGCAGTTGCCGGAAAACGTGCAACAAGCTCACGCATACATCACCTTCGACGATCCGGAAGAACGCCTCCGTTTTCAAAGATCACCCCTTGCCATTCTGGAATCCCTGGACGCCCCCCTCGTGATCCTCGATGAGGTCCAGAAAATTCCCTCCCTGTTCGATCCTCTGAAGGCGTTCGTAGACAACAATGCGAGAAAGGAGAGGAAGCAAACCTTCATCCTGACGGGGTCGTCTCAGCTTCTTCTCGTGAAATCCATCCGGGAAACGCTGGCGGGAAGGACGGCGCTGTTCAACCTCCATCCCTTTTCCCTTCCGGAACTGCTGGGTGGAGACAAGGCGCCTCTCCTGGACCGCTTCTGGGCCGGCGATGTCTCTCTGTCCGACGAGGTAAAACGCCTCCTGACCCTCTCCCCGCAAGAGACACGGCGCATGCGGGCGATTCGCGATCTTCACCGGAAATGGGGAGGCTTCCCGCCGGTATGGCAACGGGAGGACGAGACGGACAAGATCAACTGGCTCAAGGATTATCGGAAAACCTACCTAGAACGCGACCTGACGGATGCGGGGCAGGTTGCGGACTTGGATGCCTTTGCCCTGGTGCAGAAACTCTTGTGCGCCCGGACAGCGTCGCTGCTGTCGGTAAGCGAGGTGGCGCGGGACGCCGGTTTGGCCGTCAATACCGTGAAGCGGTATATTCATCTGCTGTCCATGACTTTCCAATGCGTTTTGTTGGCGCCCTATTACCAAAATGTGGGCAAGCGTCTGATCAAAAGCCCCAAGATCTATTTTACCGATCCCGGGGTGATCCGCGTGATTCTGGGGGAGCGATCCGTCAATGAGGGGGCCTGGTACGAGAGCTGGGTGTTTTCCGAACTCCTGAAGTGGCGGCAACGTCAACCTGTCGAGCCGGAGCTGTTTTTCTATCGGACAAGCGGCGGCCTGGAAGTCGATTTTCTCATCGCCGCGCCGGACCGATTGCTGCCCGTGGAAGTCAAGTCCCATGACCGGGCGACCTCTGCCGATGGCCGATCCGTGGAGACCTTTCTCAAATCTCGCGGCGATGGGTCTGGAATCGGCCTGGTGATCTATCCGGGAAACGACATCGGAGAGGTCAGGCGGAATGTATGGGCCGTGCCGGACTGGTATCTCTTTCCTTTCCTGAAGAATGGATAGCGCACGTATAATTGGGTTCAGGAGAGAAAAAGGAGAAAAAGGGGACAGATTGATTTTCCCACGCCCGTCTTTCCGTTACCTTCTCGATTTCCTCCCCAAGATCCGATCCTTTGCCGCGGAGTTTACCCTTGAGCGAAGCGAAGGGCTCAGGACGCGCTGCCCCGTCAACCATCCCCGCTGGAGCGATCTACGATCAATAAATAAATCTGTCCCCTTTATTGTCTTGACGTGCCTGCAACCTTCAGCCTATCGTTAATAAAAAGGAGGATATCATGAGCTTTTCACGAATTACCATCGATCCAACCAAGATGAATGGAGTGCCATGTATCCGAGACTTACGGATTCCTGTGGCCACGATTGTCGGCATGATGGCGGAAGGAATGAGTGAGTTTGAGATCCTGGCAGCCTATCCGGATCTTGAAGCGGGTGACATCCGTGAAACCTTGCAGTATGCTGCGGAAACGCTCCGCGAACGGGAATTGCCATTGATGATGCAGGCATGAGATTCTTGATAGACAACGCCTTATCTCCACTTGTGGCAGATGGATTGAGATTGGCGGGCTATGACACTGTTCATGTGCGTGATTACGAGATGCAAAGCGCATCCGATGTAGAAATATTGCTGCGTGCTCGCGATGAAAACCGCATCATCGTCTCAGCCGATACTGACTTCGGATCATTGCTTACATTACGGACCGAGAGCAAACCCTCCTTCATTTTATTCAGAGGCTCTACAACCCGCCGACCTGAAAGACAAATACAAGTATTATTGGAAAATCTGCCGGCCTTGACCGAAATGTTGGAAAAAGGTTGTATTGCTGTCTTAAATCAAAGCAGAATCCGTATCCGCAACTTGCCGATAGGCGATTGAAGATCGGAGAAAAAGGGGAGAGAAAAAGGGACAGATTTATTTCCCCGCCCGTCTTTCCACAATCTTCTCGATTTCGTCCCCAAGATCCAATCCTTCTCTGCGGAGTTTACCCTTGAGCGAAGCGAAGAGCTCAGGACGGGCTGCCGGTCA
Organism: Coprothermobacterota bacterium; assembly: GCA_026389455.1. Lineage (GTDB taxonomy): Bacteria > Caldisericota > JANLFM01 > JANLFM01 > JANLFM01 > JAPLHV01. Next base: position 369 of record JAPLHV010000216.1, on the reverse strand, counting down.
ACTGTCCCCGATGGAGCGATCTACGGGTCAATAAATAAATCTGTCCCCTTTATTCACTGAAGCGCGCACCCACCGTGTCATCCTGAAGCGCGCACCCACCTTGTCATCCTGAAGCGCTCTTTGCTGAAGGATCTGGTTTTGACCCTAGAACCAAGACGAAAGGCGGAGATCCTTCACTTTGTTCAGGATGACATAAGGGGGGCGTTCGCCATGACCGGACACGAATGGGCCGTGAAATGGGGAACGCTGTTCCCAGGCGATATCTGCAACCTGCATGACCTCAGGACCTGCTTTCAACGTTATCCCATCCAAGAAGTGATCCATTTTGCCGCCCTTAGCTTGGTGGGAGAAAGCGGCAGCAAGCCTGCG